>BEIG01000114.1 GCA_002898795.1 bacterium HR30
AAGATCACGCAAACGCCGGCGAACCGCGGGGTCGTTTCGCAACGGCTCGTGAAAGTCTTTCAAGTGAAAAACAGCCTCACCAGGGTAGTCGGCAATAAAGTCCAGCGCTCGGCGCGGGTCGTGCGAGCCGTCAGCCACTACTTTGCCAGCCCCGTCGCGGAGCCCTGTGGTCAGCGTCCACTCGAAAACAGCCAGTGGGGGCTGAAAGCACTGCGTGGCGACGGTCCGGAGCAGCCGGTCGATCCGATGCTCTTCCGCAGAGTGGATGTAAATCAACGGGCGGCCCGACTCGAACGCGTCCCGCAAACTCTGAATGGCGCGGCTTTGCTCCATACCCTGCAAAAACCCCTGGTTCCGTTTAGCGGGCACTCGTGCCGTCGGGAACTGTGGCAATGGATACTCGTTGTGCACCGGCCTCACGAGCGATGGTGAGGATTTGTACCGCTCGCTCCAGAACGATGTTGCGATCCCCTTGTAACACGACCGCAGGCTGTCCGGCCAGTTCCAGCTCTTGCCGGAGCGCCTGAGGCAGCTCCGCCCACAGTACAGCCTTGCCATCCACCTCGAGCCGACCATCGGCAGTGGCTGTAACGACCACTCCACTGGACGCGGTTTGGCCAGAGCTCGCACGAGGCAATTGCACACTGGTTCCCTGTTGCACCAAGGCCGTGCTGGTAACCATGAAGATGATCAGCAGCACCAAAAAGAGATCCGTCAGGGGTGTGACGTTGATCTCGGCCACGATGTCGTCGCTGGATGAGTCGGTTTCAACGGGCTTGAACGACACGTGTAGGGCTCCCTTCTCGCACTCGTCGCACTGCCAGATTCACCGCCAGCTCCTCTGCCCACTCCTTCCACTCGTTTGCCATGGTGGAAACCCGCACATTGAATGCGTTGTAGAAGAAAATCGAAATGACCCCGATCAACAAACCGGCAGCAGTGGCCACCAGTGCTTCGGAAATCCCCGCGGCGACCACGGCAAACCCGCCGGAACCTGTTGCCGCCATGTTCTCGAAGGCGCGAACGATACCGAGCACAGTGCCCAACAAGCCGATAAACGGCGCCAAGCTGCCGATGGTCCCGACGAGCCAAAGGTGGCGCTTGAGACTCCGAACCGTCGCGTTGTGCCGGTGCTGCATTAGGCGCCAGGAATCCTCGTGGGGGGACTCTGCCGCGGTCAAAGCCGCACGGTACAGGTTGGCAAGCAAGGAGGGATCGCGCCGGACGATCGAGCTTACGTCTCCGAGGTCTCCATCGCTCAGGGCTGCGGCCACCATGCGCTGCAACTGCCGAGCACGCCGACTAGCGCCCCACAGGGCCCAAGCTCGCTCGAGGACAACGCCTAGGCTTACGATCGAACACGCCAAGAGTGGATACATGGCGAGTCCCCCAGTCTGAATCAGTGTCCACCAATCGCGTGCGATCAACACGCCGGCAAGTTAGCCAACCTATGCGAGCGGCGCAAAGCAAGTAGGGGTACTTGGTCGTGCGGCTGCAATCGTGGTAACCAGTGCCAGTCCATGGCCCATGCTCTGTTGCGCAGCACGGACGAATCTGCGCTCCCGCTGGAGCGATGGTTCGGTGGTGACAGTACCCCTCGTCCTGCGCGCGTGCCTTTGACCCAGTTGCCCACCCGAGTCCATTTGTTACCGCGTTGGTCGGCCTCGTTGGGCGCTGAGGTGTGGGTGAAGCGCGACGACGAGACCAATCCCCTCTACGGAGGAAACAAGCCCCGCAAGCTCGAGTTTCTCCTGGGGGATGCCCTTCACCGCGGTTACCACTCTGTGCTCACGTTTGGCGGTTTGGGAACCCATCACGGGTTAGCCACCGCGTTTTTCGCGTCGAAGGTTTGCCTCCAGACCATCCTCGGCCTGCTATACCAGCCCATTACACCCGCGGTGCGGGAAAACTTGCTCTGCTTACATGCTCTAGGAGCAAAGCTTTTGTACGGAGATAATATCGCGCGTTTGACCGCGATCACGTTGCGGGAGCTCTTCGGGCGGTTTTTGCGGGCTGATCTCCCGTACGTGATCCCGACGGGTGGAAGCTCCCCGTTGGGCACCCTGGGGTATGTGAACGCCGGGATGGAACTTGCAGAGCAAGTAAACCGGGGAGACGTGCCGATGCCGAAGGCCATTTTCGTGCCTTTGGGCAGTGGGGGAACGGTGGCTGGGCTCGCGATGGCCTTGAAGTTGGTCGGAATGCCAAGCAAGGTGGTTGGTGTGCTGGTGACGGACATTTTTCCCCCGACGCAGCGACGGCTTTTTCGCTTGGCTCGGAGGACTGCTCGGTACCTAGGCCGGGCAACGGTGAAGCAGCTCGCGGCTTTGGAGGAAAGCGACTTCGTCATCGAACGGGGCTTCGTGGGCCGAGGTTACGGTGCGGCGATCCCCGAGGCGGAAGCTCTGGCGGCTTGGCTGCGGGAGGAAGAAGGCATCGAGCTTGAAGCGACGTACACAGCCAAGACTGCTTACGCTTTGGAGCGGGGCGTTCGCGAAGGCCGTTGGGGTCGCGGCCCGTTCCTGTTTTGGCTCACGTTTTCCAGGGTTGGGCTTGCAAAACAGTTGGCACCATTGCCTGATTTCCACGAGTTACCTAGGGTGTTTCATCGCTTCTTCTCAGAGTAAGGAGGATCCCGGTCGGCAATGGCCATAGACTCCTTCCATCGATCGGTGACGCGCCGGCAACTCTTGCAGTTGAGTGCGCTGACCGCTGGCTGGTTGAGCTTAGCCCGCTTGGGCTTGCCGCTTACGGCTGGGGCCAAGTGGCGGGCAGCGTATCAGTTGCAAGTGCTAAAGCCTCACGATGCAGCGATACTGTCCGCGGTAATGGAGCGAATGGTAAGGGGTGATGACGACGCTCTCCCGCCGGTCAGAAAAACCCACGCAGTAGAGACCGTAGATTGGGCACTAACGTTTGCGAGCCCGGACTTGCAGACTCAAGCTCGTTGGCTCTTGAGAATTTTCAATTGGAGCCCTCTGTGGGTCCTTTGGAAACCGGCGTGGTTCGTGAATCTGACGGATGCACAGCAGGATGAGTGCTTGCAGCGTTGGTCGGATAGCCGCCGTGAATGGATGCGGGCTGGGTTCTTGGCCCTGAAAAACTTGAGCGCCCTCGGGTATTATTCGCAAGACGAAACTTGGAGCGTAATCCACTACCGCGGCCCGTGGGTGCCACGCCCACGCCGCGTCGGCTGGGCAGCACAACAAGGCAACCAACCATGATCCAGAGCGCGAAAACGTTGTCCGGGTCCTTAGAGCTCAAGGCCGAGGTTTGCGTCATTGGCTCGGGCGCGGGCGGAGCCGTGGTGGCCAAGGAGCTTGCGGAGGCGGGGCGCGATGTCGTGTTGCTGGAGCAAGGTGGGTACTACACGAAAGAAGACTTTACCCAGCGCGAAGAAGAAATGATGCCCCTGCTCTTCGAGGAGATGGGGCAACGTTCGACCGAGGACGGCGCAATCCTCATTTTGCAAGGGCGGAATATTGGCGGATCGACGGTCCATAACCTTTGTTATTGTTTTCGCACTCCACGGCCGATCGTGGAAAAGTGGCGTCGCGAGGAGGGTATTGTCTGGACTTATGAGGACCTCCTCCCGTCCTTCGAGCGCGTGGAGAGAATGTTGCACGTGCAGCCCATCCCGGAAGCCCAGGTGAACACCCTCAATCGAAAAATCCGCGAGGGTTGTGAGAAGCTCGGCTTCCACGGTATCGTGGCTCACCACAACCGAGTGAACTGTACTTCGAGCGGCTTTTGTATTCTCGGTTGCCCCTTCGATGCAAAACAAAGTATGGCGTTGACGTACATCCCTGCGGCCGACCGAGCTGGTGCGCGGATCTTCGCAGACTGCCCGGTGGATCGGTTGGAGACGAGGGGCGACCGGGTGACTCGCGTGGTCGGTCATGTAGCCGATGCTGCAGGAACCGTACGCGGCGAAGTGCGTGTGGAAGCAGAGCTCGTCGTTCTCTCGGCAGGGGCGATCAATAGCCCACAAATTCTTTTGCGCAGTGCCGTGGGTGGTAAGGGCAGTACGAGCATCGGCAAGCACTTGCATTTGCACCCGAGCGTGTTGCTGGCTGGGATTTATGACGAGGACATTTACGGGTACCTCGGCATCCCACAAAGTTACTACGTCGACGAGTTCATCGACCTCGAACGCAACCCCGACAGTGGCTATATCATCATGCCCATTTTCGGGTTTCCCGTGGCCACGGCTGCACAGCTCCCCGGGTTTGGGCGGACTCATGCCAGGTTGATGCGTTCGTACCACCGCATGGTGGGCATTCTCGTGCTGTTGCACGACCAGTCGGAGGGTGAAGTGCGGCTCGGTTCGGATGGTCGCCCCCGGATTCGGTATCACTTGCGTCCGGCGGAGCAAGCGTTGATGGCCGAGGGCATGCGCCACTGCGCCGAGATTCTCTTCGCCAGTGGGGCACGGGAAGTCGTGGTTCCGTATCATCGAGAGCCGTTATGGCTAAAGCCAGGGGATGACCTTTTCGTGATCGATCGTCGTGGCTGCCGCCCAGGAGAAATCCCCCTGGCCTCGACTCACCCTCAGGGAACATGCCGCATGGGTGAGGATCCAGCGCGGGCAGTTGTGAACTCCTGGGGGAAGAGTCACGAGCTGCGGAATCTGTTCCTCGCCGACATGGGCATTTTCCCGTCATCGCTAGGCGCCCCACCGCAAATTACCACGGCTGCCCTTGCCGATCATATTGCCCACTTCATCGCGGCACACTGGAGGAAACTCGTGGGCTGAAACTTGCGGGCACGATCGTTCCATTGTAAGGAGCGTTGACCGCGAGCCTTGTGCTCCCGGGATTTCAACGCACTGCGGGTCGGGGGTAGGCTTCGAACTCGGGAAGAGGGAGCCTAATGGAAAATTTCTGGGGGGTAGTCGCAGGGGCCCTGTCTACCTATAGGGTCCCTTTACTGACCGTGGCGATTGTGGCCGGGTACTTGTGGAGCCTGGCCGTTTTGTTGCGCGGCGAGCGTTATTTGGTGCGGCTGATTCTTTTCCTACTCGTCGCCTTGGCCTTGGGCCTGCGGCTAATCGCACCCAAGGAGTTTCCACCGGGCATGAACGAGGACGAGCCGAAGGTTCTGGCGTGCGCACTGGATGCTCTCAAGGACCGCCAATTGCACACCGAGGGCTGCACTGGTGTTCCCTTTCTGCTCAATGTTCTTTTTCAGGCTCAGCTAGTTCCGGTGTTGGGCCCTAACCGGGAGAGTATGCGGTTTTACTCGGTTGCTACTGGCTCCCTCAGCATCCCGGTGGCATACGCGCTTGCCCGGGCTGTGCACGTGAGTTCTGCGGCTAGCTTGGTTTACGCCAGCATGGTGGCGACGTTGCCATGGAGTTTGTACTATGGCCGCGTCTCTTGGGGGGCGGGACTTACGTTTCACGAGCTCCTTCTGTTGGCGGCGCTAGCCCGCATCGTGTTCGGCCACGGGGGATGGCGCGAGGTGTTCATCGCTGCATTGGGGCAATCGCTTCTTCTTTACGATTATTTTGCCGGCCGCTTGTTTGTGCCGTTTTTGGGAGTGGCGTTCATCCTTGCCCGAGGGCGACGGAAGTTGCTGATCGTAGCTACTCTGGTGATCGCCAGCGCGGCTTGGCTTCCTTACCTCCTTTCCAATCCCCAACACTTGTTGGTTCCGCGTGGAGATCGTCCCCATCTGGAGTGGAGTGCGTTGGTTAACGCGGCACGGGCCACACTGGAGGCGTTTGTTTGGCCCCGCGCGGCCGATTTTTGGATCTCCGTGCGCTCCGCCGCCGTCCACCCACTCCTGATTCTCGTATTGGCTGCCCTTGGTGTCATTTTTCTCTTGGTCCGTCAGCCACGCCTTGTTCTCTTTTTGTTCGGCGGGTTTTTGGTCGGCCTCGCCCCGGCCATGGGGACTCTCCCCAGTACGCGTAGAATGATGACGGCCTATCCATTCGTGGGCTTGCTCGCGGCCCACGCGTTGGACCGTTTGCCGCTTGGCCGTCGGCGTGGCTTGGCTTTCGCGATCGTTGCTGCAGCAATCGGCCTTGCTAGCGTGCGCTTTTATTTTTCGGAAGAATTTTGGCCTCCACAGTCGAGAGACGTATCCGGGGCAGGTATTACGCAGTTGGTCGAGGCCATCCCTTACCCAGCCCGCAGCAAGGTCGTCATTTCTCCTGGGAGCGCATACTTTTTCGCTGTCCGGGAGCGAACCGACCGCGGCCGATTCGAAGTGCTGGATACGGAGAATTGGTGGCCTCAAGCGGGTTCAGGAGTGACATATGCGTACTCCGCACACTGGGAGTTGCTCGAGCCATTTTACCGGGGCATTTTCGGGCCTCAGCGGGTGCGATCGTTTGGTGGCCCGTTTTCGGTGACGTTCGAGCCGGCCGACTGGACTTGGTTGCGCCAATACGGCTGGGCTTATGAGGTGGAATGTGCGTCGCCGTCTGCGCGGTGGTCGAGCCAGGTGCCGGCATTGTTCCACTTAAGCCAAACCGTGCCGCAATTTTCTTGTGCCGGAGGCGTTGTTCATCGGTGGAAAGGACGATGGGTGTCAGATGGCACCGAGCTTCGCTTCCGCTTCGAGCGGGGCACCGCAGAGGTCGCCTTGGAAGCAGAGGGAACAGTTTTGCCTTCGGAGAAAGGCCCGGTAGACTTTCGAGTGCGGCCTGGGGATGTCATATCGATTTTCCTTAGGATCCCTGATCCGGAGGGGCCTATTGCGTTCCTCTTTGAGATCTCTCCTGCTGGCGAGGTGATTCCTCCTTGGCGATCCGTAAAGCCGGAGCGTTAGGTTCAGGTGGAAGTGGGGGACCGTCCCGCTGAGCGTGCCGGTCACGAGCACGCACCGCGCGCGTGTTAGCGGAATAAGTCTTCGTTGGCGGGGCGGATGAGGGCACGCCCCGACGCCTGCGGAGATGGCTGCCACTGGTAGCCGCGTACATGGACAGCGGCCACGCCACTGTCTTTCTTCATGAGAAGCCCAGCGGCCGCGGCCAGGGCGTCGGCTTGCGCGAAAACCGTGTGGTGGAGCTCGCGTCCGTTCAAATCGGTCTTCCCTCGCCAATCGAGCAGTGGCTCGATCCCAGCCACACCGAGTGCGAAGTCTACCAAGCCGTTGCGCCACGGCCGCCCCCACGTGTCGCTAATGATCACACCGATTCGAGCCCCGCTGCGGCCTTGGAGAGCGGCTAAAATTCGTTGTGCGGCGAGATCGGCGTCCATCGGTAACAACACCGCGGTGTTGGGTGCTGGACTGTTCGATTCGTCCACGCCGGCGTTCGCACAAACCCAACCCGGGCCGGTCTCGACGATGATGATCCCGCGCTGGGCCCGCACGACTCGGTTTGTTTCTCTCAGCACCAGTTCAACCACCCGCGGGTCTTTGCCGCCTGCAGTCAAGGCAAGCGCACGAGCGGCTGGGCTGGGAGTGACGCGACCGAGTTCGATCACGCGACCCTCGCTTTTCGACACTACCTTTTGACAGACAACCAGGACATCCCCGTCGGCAAGGCGTACCCCTTGTGCAGCAAGCGCGCTCAGCAACAGTTCGGGCAGCGGGTCGCCCGGTTGCACCATCGGGAGGGACTCAATGGGAGTAAACACGAGGCTCATGAGCCGAGCAGCTCCAGGGAGAGTTCCGCAAGGGCGTGTGCCCTCTCTGGAGTGGTGATCAAAATGTCGGCGAGCACTGGCTGCATGCCGAGCTCTCGGATGGGATCCGCGTAGCGAGCATCGCTGCGATCGAGCACGAAGATCGAAGCGATGTCGCGGTACAGCCGGGCTACACCGTAGGGGGACACTTCGTGTCCGAGACCTCGCAGCATGCGGTCGAGAGGACCCTTTACAGGAGTGTGCCCCAAAAGCGGGCTGATGGCGAGAACGCGGCTTCGTTTTGTTCGCAAACACTGGCGCACGCCCGGGAGCCGCAAAATGGGGCCCAGGCTGACCAGCGGGTTACTGGGCGGGAGAATCACGTGAGTCGCGTGGGTCAAGGCCTGTTGCACCTGTGGCGTTGGGTTTGCCTTTGTTATGCCGCGCAACTGAATTCCTTGCACGTCGGCAGATGGGGAGTGATGGATCAAGTATCTTTGGAAAGGAAGCCATCCGTGTTGGCGTGTGCGGACGAACGTGGCCACTCGCTGGTCGGTCATCGGCAAAATTTGCTCGCGGATTCCAAAACGGTGCGCAATCTCGGCGGTGACGCGGGTTAAACTCGCGCCCTGGCGCAACCTCTCGGTGCGGTAAATGTGGGTGGCGAGATCGCGGTCCCCCAGCCGGAACCAGGCGTGCCCATAAAATCTCTCCAGGGCCCCAAGACAGTGGAACGTATCCGCAGCGAGGCCCCAGCCGCGCCGAACAGGGGCGAGACCGGCCAAAGTGTAAATGACGGTATCGATGTCTGGCGACACATACAGGCCGTAAAACTCGTCGTCGTCAGCGGTATTGACAACAACCGTGACGGCTTCCGGGTCAGTGCACGACTGAAGCCCCCGCAGGAAGCGTGCGGCGCCCACTCCCCCAGCTAGGACCACAACTCGCCGTGGCGGCGCTGCTCCGCGAGACTCTGCCATATACCGTCGTGCGCTCTTCCGGTATTCGCCCCATGCCTAGAATCAAGCTCTGAATGGTTTCAACGGGCAAATACTCTCCAGCATCGGCCCCGGCCGATTTGGAAATTTGCTCTTCCATAAGGGTGCCCCCGAAATCGTTGCACCCGGTTGCCAGGCTCCATTGCGCAAGCTCCGGCCCGAGTTTGACCCAAGAGGTTTGCACGTTCACGATGAGGGGACGGAGCATGAGGCGGGAAAAGGCGTACACCTTGAGGTCGAGGATGCCTTTCGGCGGCGGATTGACCAGCCCCTTTTGGTAAAGCGCCGTGTACGTGTGGATGAAACGAAGGGGCACGAACTCGGTGAAACCACCGGTTTGACGCTGAATCGACCGGAGAATTTCGATGTGCTGAACGATGTGGTGGGGCTTCTCGATGTGCCCGTACATCATCGTTGACGAACTGCGCAGACCCACTTCATGTGCCGTGGTGACGATTTCGATCCAGCTCCGGACGTCTACCTTCTTGTGGCTCAGCACCTCGCGCACCTCGTCGTCCAAAATCTCGGCAGCCGTGCCGGGAATGGTGCCTAAGCCGGCATCCCGCAACATCGTGAGATACTCCCGGTAGGGCATCCCCGCTCGGCGGGCGCCATAGAAAATCTCCATTGGCGAGAAGGCGTGGATGTGAATGTTCGGGAAGGCTCGTTTGATCTCGACCAATATGTCCCGGTAGAACAGGGGAGGCATCTCAGGGTTAATGCCCCCCTGCATGCAAACCTCCGTAGCTCCGCGCTCTATCGCCTCGGCAACTTTGGCCAGAATCGTGGTTACCGAGTCGGTACGCGCGTCGGCATCCTTCCGGTGCCGCGCAAAGGCACAGAACTGACAGCCCACGAAGCACACATTGGTGAAGTTGATATTGCGGTTGACCACATAAGTGACGCAGTCGCCAACATCGAGCTTGCGGGCCGTATCTGCCGCGCGCAACAGCGCCCGTAGTTCCGCTCCCTCGGCTTGGAGCAACTGGAGTCCCTCTTCGGCAGAGAGTTCCCGCCCCGAGAGTGCTTTGTCCAAGATGCGGGCAAAAGCGGGGTTGGCCTCGCTTAGTGTTCGTTCCAAAGGGGGCCCATCGAAGATGAAGGAACGCAGCTCTTGGTTCAGCATGACGGAGCTCCTTTCTGCTGTACAAAGTCTTGCAAGCGTGGTCGTAGGTTTTCGTGGATGAACTCGGGCCGCGATAGATAATGCGGGTACACGGGAAGGCGCGGCACCAGGGTAAAGCCTTCCTCACGACACAGGGAAGCAAGCGCGGCGACGTGCGGCCATGGAGCTTCTGGATTGACGAAGTCGGGGGTTAGGGGAGAAATGCCCCCCCAGTCGTTCAACCCTGCATGGAGAAGCAGCCGATGGTCATACGGACTGAGGTTCGGCGGCGCTTGGATATTCATTGCAGGTGCCAGCAAGCGCGCGACGGCAAGGACTTTCGCCGTATCGATGTTGCTGGGCTCTGGGGCTGAGGCCATGCGGGTTGTGGGCTTGGCGCGAAAGTTCTGCACGATGATTTCTTGGATATGGCCGAACTCTTCGTGCAAACTGCGAATGGCGAGCAAGCTGTCGACAATCTCAGTCGGTGTTTCCCCGATTCCCAGCAGGATTCCGGTTGTGAACGGAATGCGGAGCTCGCCGGCTTGGCGCATCATGCCTAGTCGCTTTTCGGGGTCTTTGTCGGGGGCTTGGGCGTGGGCTTGGCCACGCTGCCGCAACCGCGGCGAAACGTTTTCTAACATCAAGCCAAGGCTCACATTCGTGGGCCGTAACCTGTCCATGTCCTCGCGGCTGAGTAAACCCGCGTTGGTGTGCGGAAACAAGCCTTGGTTTAGAGCAATTTGGCTGCAGTGGACTAAGTAATCCACTGTCGACTCACAGCCGAAGACGCGCAGCGTAGACCGATAGATTTTAAAAGCCCGCTCCGGCTTATCACCGAGGCAGAGCAACGCCTCTGTGCAGCCGAGCTGTTGTCCGTGTTGGCAGACGCTACGAACTTCTTCCGGTGGCATGGTCCAAGCATGGGGGTCGTCCGGGTCGGCGCGGAACGTGCAGTAGCCGCAGCGATCGAGGCACAGGTTGGTGATCGGGAGGAAAACCTTGGGCGAGTAAGTGACTATGCGTCCCTTTTCACGGCAGCGAATCTCGCTGGCCACGAAAAGGAGTGCTTGGAAGACCTGCGCATCTGTTTCCTCCAACAGTTCTATCGCAGCCCCTCGATCGACAATCTCGCCGTCCAGGGCACGGGCAAAGACGTGCCGCCACTTACGGTGCACACCGTCGAGCACTCCACTGCCTCGCACCTCCGCAGCGCCAGGGAACATGGCCGCGAAGGTTACCACAGCCAACGCGCTGGTTATAGGGGGGCGTTGAGACGATCCGCCGCTTCGATTAGTCGAACCTGCGTTCGTAGCCGCAATGCCCAAGCCCCATGAGCGCTGCACTGGTTGCAGAGGAAGTTCTGCCACTGATCGTGCAGCGCCACGGGCAACAGAGAACTGCCTTCTCGGTACAGTGCTTCACGAGCGGCCAGAGGCCAGGCGGCGAGGGCTATTTCAGGATCTTCATGATCGCTGAACTCAGGCTCGACGGTTTCGGGGGCGATTTGCGCAACGAGGCGCTGTGCTCCGTCGAGCAATGTTTCAACAGCTCGGCGGGGGGCTGTTGAGCCGAAGCAAAAATTCCATGCTCGCCTGGCCAAATCTCGGTCGAAGTCGAGGGATATTATCTTGTGGAGCAGCACACCCTGCCGAAGGCGGTAGCGACGCGGCTCGTCGAGGCGCAGACGAAAGCCTTCGAGCACGAATCGATCTTGCCCGTCAGTAACGTCGATCCAGACGATGGTTTGGGGGTCCCACAATGGGCCCGAGTAAAGAGTGGAGCCAGGAACTGCAGAAGCAAGCTGCGTCACCGGGTGGTGTGCGTGGCGCTCCAAAAATTCGACAATTTCCTGCTCTCGGTCCCCTTGGTCGAACAGCTCAGGGCCAGGGG
>BEIG01000115.1 GCA_002898795.1 bacterium HR30
GCCCGCACGCGGCAGCATGGCTGCCGCACTCCAAAAACACGCCGCACCGCGCGGGGGGAATATGGAGTGCGAAAGCCATGCTTTCGCGGGCATCGCGTTCGCGATGCCACAGTACCCCTGGGAGTGCGGATGTCCTCGTCCGCAAAAGGCGCCGGGGCGTGCGTCCTGTTCGAGAGCGGGCGTTTTTCCCTGCGGGCCTGCGGCCCGCACGCGGCAGCATGGCTGCCGCACTCCAAAAACACGCCGCACCGCGCGGGGGGAATATGGAGTGCGAAAGCCATGCTTTCGCGGGCATCGCGTTAGCGATGCCACAGGACCCCTGGGAGTGCGGACGTCCTCGTCCGCAAAAGGCGCCGGCACGTGCATCCCGTTCGAGAGCGGGCGTTTTTCCCTGCGGGCCTGCGGCCCGCACGCGGCAGCATGGCTGCCGCACTCCAAAAACACGCCGCACCGCGCGGGGAATATGGAGTGCGAAAGCCATGCTTTCGCGGGCATCGCGTTAGCGATGCCACTGTACCCCTGGGAGCGCGGACGTCCTCGTCCGCAACCGGCCCCGACACAAGCATGCCCACGACGCGTTGGCGGCGTTTCGGCTGTGTTGGCAACGCGCGTGGTCGTGGAGTCGCGGGCGCATTGCCATGCGCCCCTACCGTGGTGCGGCTACGTGGGTGGTGCAATTGTGGCGTTGGTGGTGGTGGAGGCGAGGGCGCACTGCCGTGCGCCGCTACTACGTGTCAGCGGCATTGGGGTTGTGTGGCAAACGCGGTGGTGATGGGAACCGCACGCGGCAGCATGGCTGCCGCAGTCCAAAAACGGCGTGCCCCAACGATGCGTCGGTGCCGCGATTGCGACGTTGGTGGTGGTGGGAACCAGGGCGCATTGCCATGCGCCCCTACAACGCTGCGGTTGCGTTTCGGTTGGGGTGGGAACGTGGGTGGTCATGGAAGCAGCGGCGCACACGGTAGTGCGCCCTCGTTGCCATTACCACCCACGTTGCCTCGGCAGCCAGAACGCCTCCGCGCGATTGTAGGGGCGCACGGCAGTGCGCCCGTGTTTCCATCAGTGCCAACGCGCCGGGCCGGGACCATCGGTTCACCCACCTCGTCGCGTGGCTCCGAACCAGTGCAGTGAATATGGAGTGCGAAGGCCATGCTTTCGCGGGCATCGCGTTCGCGATGCCACGGTACCCCCTGGGAGTGCGGATGTCCTCGTCCGCAACCGGCCGCGACACAAGCATGCCCACGACGTGTTGGCCGCGTCTCGGCTGTGTTGGCAACGCGCGTGGGTCGTGGCGGCGCGGGCGCACTGCCGTGCGCCCCTACCGTGGTGCGGCTACGTGGGTGGTGCGATTGTGGCGTTGGTGGTGGTGGTGGAGGCGAGGGCGCGCTGCAATCCTTCCTATGAACCTGGGACACGTTCCTTCCGTTTCCGCCCGGCCGTTCCCTGCGGGCCTGCGGCCCGCACGCGGCAGCATGGCTGCCGCACTCCAAAAACACGCCGCACCGCGCGCGGGGGAATATGGAGTGCGAAAGCCATGCTTTCGCGGGCATCGCGCTAGCGATGCCACAGTACCCCTGGGAGCGGACGTCCCCGTCCGGAAAAGGCGCCGGGGCGTGCGCCCTGTTCGAGAGCGGGTGTTTTTCCCTGCGGGCCTGCGGCCCGCACGCGGCAGCATGGCTGCCGCACTCCAAAAACACGCCGCACCGCGCGGGGAATATGGAGTGCGAAAGCCATGCTTTCGCGGGCATCGCGTTAGCGATGCCACAGTACCCCTGGGAGCGCATGTCCTCGTCCGCAACCGGCCCCGACACAAGCATGCCCACGACGTGTTGGCGGCGTCTCGCCTGTGTTGGCAAGGCGCGTGGGTCGTGGCGGCAAGGGCGCACTGCCATGCGCCCCTACCGTGGTGCGGCTACGTGGGTGGCGCAATTGTGGCGTTGGTGGTGGTGGGGACAAGGGCGCACTGCCGTGCGCCCCTACGCGGCCGTGCGCCCCTACGCTGCCGTGCGCCCCTACAGGGCCGTGCCATGACCTGGCCGCGTGTGCCGCAGGGCTGGTGGGATTCGATTTCCTTGACTCGTTGCGGTACGCTCGTTAACCGCGTTGAGTTTCAAGGGTTTATACCGTGTCGGCAGAACGATCCGATCAGGAACGCATTCGGCTTCAAAAACTGGAACAGTTGCGCGCGCGCGGCGTGGATCCGTATCCGAACGATTTTCGCCCGACCCACACGGCCGCGCGGGTGCTCGAGTGGTACAGCGCGTACGACGCAGCGGCCTTGGAGCACTGCGAGGATGTCGTCTCCGTTGCGGGCCGCATGCTCACCCGGCGCGATTTCGGTAAAGCCTCGTTTTTTCACCTGCTCGACCGCAGCGGGACCATCCAGGTTTATGTCCGCCGCGATCTCGTGGGCGAAGAAACCTTCGAGATCTTCAAGCTTACCGACTTGGGTGATTTTTTAGGAGTAGTCGGCCGCCCGTTTCGCACCCGTACCAACGAGCTGACCATCGAAGCACGCCAACTGCGGTTGCTGGCGAAAGCCCTGCGCCCCCTACCCGAGAAGTGGCACGGCTTGACCGATGTCGAGGCCAGGTACCGCCAGCGCTATCTGGACCTGATCGCCAACCCGCAGTCGCGGCAGGTGTTTTTGCTGCGCTCTCGGCTCGTCGAGCGTGTGCGCGCGTTTTTTAACGCGCGGGAGTTTCTCGAAGTCGAAACGCCGATGATGCACCCGATTCCAGGAGGCGCAGCAGCTCGGCCTTTTGTGACGCATCACAACGCGCTGGACATCGATTTGTACTTGCGCATTGCGCCGGAACTTTACCTCAAGCGCTTGCTCGTCGGTGGTTTCGAACGCGTGTACGAAATCAACCGGAACTTTCGCAACGAGGGAATCTCGGTCCGTCACAACCCAGAGTTTACCATGCTGGAGTTTTACTGGGCTTACGCCACTTACGAAGACCTGATGGTGCTCACGGAGGAACTGCTGGTAACGTTGGCCGACGAACTGAAGGGCACGCGGATGTTACCCTACGGCGAGTGGATGTTGGATTTTACCCCGCCATTCCGCCGAATTTCCATTCCGTCTTACCTGGCACAACGCTCCGGCGTGGAGGTCGAGTCGCTATTTGCCCTCGACCTGGAAGCCATCCGCACCGTGGCCGAACGCTTGAGTGTTCCCATGGAAAAGGACTATGCCGGCCACTACGGGCCAGCCGCTGCGGGGCACATGCTCGTCGACGTTTTCGAGGCGGCGGCTTTGCCGGACTTGGTGCAGCCCACCTTTGTCTATCATTACCCCGCATCGGTTTCTCCACTTGCGCGCCGCAACAAGGAGCACCCGACCTTCGTGGATCGATTCGAGCTTTTCTGTGCGCAGCGCGAGATTTGCAATGCGTTTTCGGAACTCAACGATCCGCTTGACCAGCGGCAGCGCTTCGAGGAGCAACTGCGGGCCCGCGCGGCCGGCGATGAAGAAGCTCACGCCATGGATGAAGATTTCCTTCGTGCCCTCGAGCATGGCATGCCACCCGCAGCCGGCGAGGGCATTGGGATCGATCGTTTGGTGATGTTGTTTACCAATTCGCCGTCGATCCGCGACGTGATTTTGTTCCCGCAATTGCGTCCGGAGTAAGTCGAGAGCGCGGCAGAAAGCAGCACAGTACGTTTATGCGCTTTGAATTGTTCGTTGCCTCGCGGTACTTGCTTCGCCGCCATCAGAAGTCGTTCGGTTCTTGGACCACGCTGGTATCGGCCTTGGGCTTGTTCGTGGGCGTGCTGACGCTGAACGTGGTTCTTGCGGTTTATACCGGTTTCGAGGAGGAATTGCGTCAGCGCATTTTGGGCTTCCACCCGCATTTGGTGGTCGTGAGCTTCACCGGCACGGTGAGCGATCCGGAGATCGTTGCGAGCAAATTGCAAAGCCACCCGGAGGTACGAGCGGTGGCGCCGTTTGTGTTGGCTCAAGGGATGCTGACCGCGGGCCAAGCGGTGACCGGCGTACTGGTGCGCGGGGTGACAGCGGCTTCGGAAGAAGTGATGCCCCTGAGCCGTTTTTTGCGCGAGGGGTCGCTCGAGCCTCTGTACCAAGAGCGCTCGAACCCGGATGAATCGTTGCCGCCGATCGTGATTGGCAAGGGTGTTTCGGAGAAGCTCCGGGTAAAGGTCGGGGATATGGTGGAAATCGTTTCCCCGGCGGCGCAGGCGACGTCCGTGGGCCTCGTGCCCCGCATGCAAGCGATGCGCGTTGTCGGCGTCTTCGATTCCGGTCTGGGCGAGTATGACAGCGTGTTGGCGTACGCGGGGCTAGCGGAAACGCAGCGGCTGTTTCGTTTCGATGGCCGCATTACTGGGCTCGAGGTTCGCTTGAGCGACGTGTATGCCGCGCCGCGAGTCAGCCGCGAATTGAGCGAGCTGCTGGGATTCCCTTACCGCGTGCGCAACTGGATCGATTTGAACCGCAATCTCTTTTCTGCACTGACCCTGGGGAAAACGGTCTACTCGATCGTCTTGCTTTTGATCGTGTTGGTTGCCGCCTTCAATATCGTTTCCACCTTGATCATGGTCGTCATGGAGAAGCGTAAGGATCTAGCCATACTCCTCTCGATGGGCGCGACGCGGGCGAGTGTCCGGCGCATCTTTGTCGGCAAGGGCATGATGATCGGAGTGGCAGGAACCCTCGCTGGTAGCCTTGCAGGATACGCAACGTGCCTGCTCATTCAGCGCTACCGCTTCGTGAGCCTGCCAGCAGACGTGTATGCCATCGACCGCCTTGCCGTGCGCATTTACCCCGAGTACTTTGTGCTGGTAGCTGCTGTATCGTTGCTGCTGTGCTGGCTCGCCACATTGTACCCGGCGCGCCAAGCAGCGCGGCTCTCGCCGGTGGAAGTGATCCGGTACGAATGACCCGCCTGTGGAACATCGTACTCGAACGGCTGCCTTTTCCGCTCGTTGTCGGGCTGCGTTATTTGCGCGCCCGGCGGCGCGAGCGCTTCATTTCCCTCATTACCTGGATCGCCTTAGGAGGCGTCGTTCTCGGTGTGACCACCTTGAACTTAGTACTGGGCATCATGACTGGCTTCGAGGAAGACCTGCGCGATCGCATTTTGGGGTTTCAAGCCCACGTGGTCGTTCAAGCTAGGGACAGCACGCTCGCCGATTCCGCTCGTGTGCTGGAGCTCGTTCGGTCGACCCCCGGAGTGTCCGCGGCTGCGCCCGTGGTCACGGGCCAAGTGATGCTCACGACTTCTGCGGGCGTTACTGGTGCCCAGGTGCGCGGCATCGACGAGCAAGCCGAGCACGTATGGTCGCTCGAGCGACGCATCAAAGGCGGGGAGTTCCGCGATCTGTTCCGCTTGCACCCCATCACCAGCGATGGAGAAGCGCAGCGCCAAGTGCAACTCCCGGCGCTTTTCCTTGGCCACGAACTCACGCGGCAGCTTGGTGTCGTGGTCGGTGATGCAGTGAGTGTCGTCTCCCCCTTGGCAATGCCATCAGCGGTTGGCTTGATCCCGCGCGTGCGCCGGTTCGTGGTTGCAGGCTGGTTCGAGTCTGGCATGAGCGAATACGATGCGGCACTGGTGTACATGAACCTTCCCGACGCGCAACGCTTTTTCGATCTGGGCCAGGCGGTTTCTGCCATCGAGGTTCGAGCCACCCACATCGACTCGGCTCGCGTGGTTCGCGACCGACTGCGAGAGCGCCTCGGGGCGGAGTATGACGTGCGTGACTGGATGGACAATAACCGCACGCTCTTCGCGGCATTACAGATGGAAAAAACCGTGTATTTCCTCGTCTTGCTGCTGATCATTTTGGTGGCCGCCTTCAACATTGTCGCCATGCTCGTCCTCACCGTAATCGAGAAGCGCAGAGACATTGCCGTCCTGAAGTCTCTCGGCGCCACCTCGCCCAGCATCGCCCGCATTTTTCACTATAAGGGCTTGGTGATCGGAGCCGTGGGAACCATTGCCGGCAGCTTGGTTGCACTGGTGCTAGGCGGAGTGTTGGAACGCTACCCCGTGATCCCGCTTCCGGAGAACGTTTTTTACGTCGACGCCTTGCCGGTGCGGATGCACTGGCTGCATTTCTTTTTGGTCGCGGCTGCCTCGATGGGGATTTGCTTTCTTGCCACGATCTACCCCGCGCGGCGTGCTGCACGGCTGGTGCCAGTGGAGGTTCTGCGCAGTGAGTGAGCCACTGCTTCGGGCCGAGGGACTGTGCAAGGTGTACGGCGATGGCCAGCCGATTACCGTGCTGGATCACCTGGATCTCGAGGTGATCACAGGCGAGGTGCTCGCGATCGTCGGACAATCGGGTGTGGGCAAGAGCACGCTCTTGCACATTTTAGGTACGTTGGACACGCCGTCCGCCGGGCGCGTGTGGTTCGAGGGAAAGGATTTGTTTTCCCTCGACGAGAAGCAGCAAGCGGAATTCCGTAACCGCGAGATCGGGTTCGTCTTCCAGTTCCATCACCTACTGCCGGATTTCGACGCGGTGGAAAACGTGATGATGCCAGCTTTGATCGCGGGGATGCGTCGCTCCGAAGCTTTTCTCCGTGCACGGGAACTGCTGGAGCGCGTGGGCTTGGGTGACCGGCTGGATCACCGGCCCGGACAACTTTCCGGCGGCGAGCTGCAGCGAGTGGCCATTGCGCGTGCCCTGGTGTTGTCTCCGAAGGCTGTATTGGCCGATGAGCCCACCGGTAACCTCGACCCGGAAACGGCTGCGGAAGTGCACAAACTCCTCCTCGAGTTGAACCGCGAACGGGGCACAACGTGCGTGTTGGTCACGCACAACGAGGAGCTAGCCCGGTCGGCTCACCGTGTGCTGCGCTTGCACCACGGCAAGTTGCACCGAGCTTGAACCCTGCGCTTGCCAGGAACGGCTGCCTCGCCGTCGGCATCTCTCGATGCTGGCAGCGTAATGGGGCGGGTTTGAAACCCGCCCGTACGAATGGGCGGGTTTGAAACCCTGTGGTGCAAATGGGGCGGGTTTTAAAACCGGTGGTGCAAATGGGGCGGGTTTGAAACCCGCCCCTACGAGTGGTTGCGCGGCGGTATCCGATCACGGGGCACATTGTGAACCGCGCGGTTGTCGGTGTGATTCCGACCGTGATCGGTTCGTCGAATCAATTTCCGTTTCGGCCCCCGCCGCCGCACGGACGGGTTTCAAACCCGCCCGTACAAATGCGGCGGGTTTGAAACCCGCGTGTGCCGATTGGGATGGGTGATTGGGAACGATTTTTGATGCACTGGCGGTCATGAAATATGGTCCGTACCACCCCGGGGTGTCTAACCCCGGCCGCCGCAGCATCCGCCTCAAGGGGTACGATTATTCCCAGGACGGCGCGTATTTCGTCACGATCGTCACACAGGACCGGGCGTGCCTATTCGGGCAGGTGGTGGACGGCGAAATGCGCTTGAACGAATTGGGGACGATCGTTTGGGCAACATGGCACGATCTACCCCGACATTATCCCAACGTTGACCTGGACGCGTTTGTGGTCATGCCGAACCATGTCCACGGGATCATCGTATTGACGCCCGTAGGGGCGGGTTTCAAACCCGCCCCTACCAATGCGGCGGGTTTCAAACCCGCCCCTACCAATGCGACGGGTTTCAAACCCGCCCCTACGGCGGGGCGCGTTCATGGCCTGACGGAAATGGTGCGCGCCTTTAAAACGTTTTCCGCGCGTCGCATTAACGAACGACGTGGCACGCCGGGCGTGCGCGTCTGGCAACGCAATTATTACGAACACATCATCCGCAATGACGAATCCTTGAATCGCATCCGCGAATACATTGCGAACAACCTGTTGCAATGGGCACTGGACCGCGAAAACCCCGACGCCGCCCCGTAGCGGCGCACACCAGTGCGCCCTAGGCGAGCAGTTCGAAATTCACGGCTCCCTGGACACGCACAGGTACGGCCGTTAGGGCTTGCGCAACAAAGCGGGAAGGTCGATGGCGGGAAAACGTTCGACACGTTCCCTCCCAACGCGAAAACGGGTGCGGTGCCGCAATCGAGGTGCTGGCTCGTTGGCCCCGATCCGCTCGGCGCACTTGCAAGTTTGGTCGGGACGACTCTTTTTGTGGCCAGGCCGCGCACTTTACATCGGGCCGGCAGCGGACACGACACCGCACGCGCACCACGCGGTTCAACTGTGCCTGGGGCTCGACGGACCGTTTAGGCTTCGTCGGATACGCGGCGCATCGTGGCATCAGTGCCACTTTGCTTTAATCGAGGCGGACTGTACGCATCAGCTAGACGGCTGTGGAAGGCAGTTAGCCCTTCTCTATCTCGACCCTGAATCCGAAGAGGGACGAGCCGTTGGCGCGATTGCGCTCACGGCAGGCTTTTGCCTACTGCCGACGAGAAATCTCTTCGAGCTGCGGGAAGGATTTGCCCGTTGTGCTGACGCTAGCGCTTCTCCCCACACCGCGGCCCGCATGGCCGATGCGCTCGTAGAGACCATTGCCCCGGTCGAGCGGACCCGCACGGTAGAGCCGCGCGTTGCTCGGTTTCTCCAGTCGCTGCGTCGTAGTTCCGGCTTGCCGATGGCGGCCGGAGATGCCGCACGGTTGGTTGGACTGTCCTCGTCCCGCTTTCAGCACCTGTTCCGGGAGAGCGTCGGCATACCGTTCCGTCGCTACCTCTTGTGGCTACGGCTGGTAGCGGCTGTCGAGCGGATTGCCAGCGGTTGCTCGCTGACCGAAGCGGCGCACGACGCAAGGTTCTCCTATTCTGCGCACTTGAGTCGTACGTTCCGTCGAATGTTTGGTCTTAGCCCCTCCGCGCTGGCTCGAGTTAGCAAGTTCGTTCAAGCGGCGGAAAAGCCCTTGTCTTAGAAGGCGCGCGGAGGACTGGCTCATGGCGCAAACGTATCGGACAACTTGCAAGATCGGAGCTTGTGAGCCCTTTTGTGGTCTCGAGGTGGATGTCGAGGATGGGCGAATAACGGCAGTCAGGCCCGATGCGAAGCATCCCATTACCGCCGGCTATGCCTGCATCAAAGGCATGCACGTGCCCGACTACCAGAACGATCCCGACCGCCTTCTCTACCCCATGCGGCGCACGCCCACCGGTTGGGAAAGGGTTGCCTGGACCGACGCCATCAAAGAAATCGGGCGCAAACTCCGCGCGATCCGGGATGCGTATGGTCCGACCGCAATCGCAACTTACTGGGGTAACGCAGCCGACAGCGTTACCATCAGCCTAGCCAACACTTTTTGCCATTCGTTTGGTTCGCCCAACTCGTTCAATGTCCTTTCGCTGGAATATACCGACCGAGGCGCTGTCGCTGAGCGCGTGCTCGGAAACGAGAATCTCATTTTGCAACCAGATGCGGCGCGCGCCCGGTTCGCTTTGCTGCTCGGCACCAATCCGTTGGTGACGAACGGGATGACCCTTTTGCAGCGGCGCCCCCGTATCTCCGCCGACATCAAGGCCATCCAGCGCAACGGCGGAAAGGTAGTGGTTGTCGACCCGCGGCGAACGGAGACCGCAAAAGTGGCCGACGAGCACATCGCCATCCGCCCGGGCACGGATTTGTTCCTTTTAGTCGCGCTCATTCGCCGCATCATCGAGACGGGCGCGTACCGCCGGGATTTTATTGAGCGGCACACCACGGGCTTCGACCAATGGATCCGCTTGGTGGAGCAGCTAACGCTCGACCGCGCGGCGGAGATCACGGACATTCCTCGTGCAAAAATCGAACGCCTGGCCGACGAGTTCGCTAAGGCCGATGGAGCGTTCGCGACCACGCGCGTGGGCGTGCAGACCAGCCATAACTCCACGCTTACCGAGTGGGCGGTCATGACGCTGAACGCGATCACGGGCAACATCGACCGGCCTGGCGGTGTGTATTTCAACCCGGGGGCATTCGACATCCCGGCGCTCATCGAACGCTTTACCCGGCGCAACAACAAGGCGCCGTCGCGCATTGGCAAGTATCCTCAGATTTTCGGCGGGCCACCGGCGGCGGTCTTTGCCGACGACGTGCTGTCTGACGATCCCGACCGGATTCGGGCGCTGGTGGTCGTTGCCGGGAATCCGGTGATCACATTTCCCAATACGGCGAAGGTCGAGTCGGCGCTGCGGCGGTTGGAACTGCTCGTCTGCATCGATCTCTATCTGTCCGACACCGCTACTTTTGCCCACTACGCACTGCCGGCAGCAACCATGTACGAGAAGGGGGGCTTGCACTTTCTCACCTCGAATTTCGAAGCGTATCCCTTTCTCGAGTGGAAGCCGAAGATCGTCGAGCCACGAGGTGAAGCCCGCAGCGAGTGGGAGATCTTCAAGGCGCTATCGCGGGCCGCGGGCGTGCCATTTCTGAACGATCCGCTCCTGGATCGGGTGGCGCGCGTGATGGACGCAATTGGAGTTGGGTTCCAGGAAGATTGGCTCTACCGCTACCTTTTGCTGGGTAAAACCCGATTGGGCAAGCTGAAACAAAGCCCGGGCGGACTGAAGTGCGGGGAAATTCGCTGGGGCAACTTCCTGGCGCAGGGGCTTCGCACGTCGGACAAAAAGCTCCACCTTGCTCCCCCTGAATTCGTTGCCGCGCTGCCCGAAGCCCTTTCGACCCCAATTACCGTGAATCGTGAGTTTCCTCTTCTGTTGATCTCCGGTGCGCGACGACTGGCGAGCTACAATTCCTGGACGCACAACATCCCTGCGCTCATGGAGAAAATGAAGGGCAACTGGGCCACCATGAACCCAAACGATGCGCAGAAGTATGGAATCCAGAATGGAGGATGGGTGCGCGTGATATCGGCAACAGGCTCGGTCGAGATTCGCGCGCTGGTTTCCCCGGATGTTCGCGAAGGAGTTGTCGTCATTCACCAGTTCTGGGGCCACACGTACGAAAGCGGCATGCGCACCAGCCGCAAGTATCCCGGGGTGAACGTCAACTTCCTCCATGACGACCGGATCCGCGACCGCTTCTGTGGAATGCCCGTTTACAACGGTACGCCGTGCCGGGTTGTAGGTTTGAGAGATGCTGATTCGCCCAAACAGGGGGCAACTGTTCATCATTCGCATGGAAAAAATTCCCCGAGCTGAGCGAGGCCCAGTAGGCCTGGCCGTTATGGCCCCAAGCCCGAGGGAAAGCACGGTCAGTCGACGTGGGCCGGCACGGTTGCCGGTTCTCGCCTCGGTAACGAGGGTGGCGGACCCGTGTGGCCGACCCAGAACGAGCGTGCGGCTTCGGCCAATCGGAGACACGAGCGGCGCCAGTCCAATGGTTCGAGCCGAGCAAGAGCGCACCCGTAGCCCGTGTCGAGCGGGTCCTCGAGATGCGGTACCCAAGCGCCGTTTCGGGTTCTCGCTCGATTAGAACAACGAAAACCTTCGGATTTGGCTTGGATCCTTCGCGTCAGTGCTCGTGCTCACCCTGCTTCTTGTCGGCGTCGGACTTGGCATGCTCACAGCCGTGATGATGGCCTTGTGCGTGCAGCAACTCTGCGATCAGGGTATCTTGGAGCACGATGTGCTGCTTGAGGAGTTCCAAGGAACGTTGCGGATCTTGCTCCGCACTCAGC
>BEIG01000116.1 GCA_002898795.1 bacterium HR30
ACATGGGTGAATCGCCGTGTCTCTTTGCAACGCCGGTGGTTGCGCGATGGCGGCGGGTACGGTTCACAGGTGAACCGCCTGCCCGTGGGGATCCGCTGCATCAATCCGGGAACGAACCCTTCGAGGCCACCTGGGCTCCGAAAAGAAGATGAGCCCGCCAGAAGAGGACAGTTGCCCGTCGGTGGCGGTGTCAAGCATCCTCGGGCTGCACGGAAAAATTTCTGCGGTCGAGTAACTCTAGAACATGGCCGCTGTCGATTAGATGCTCGCAAAACACGTCCGGCCCACACCGACCGCACGGTGCAGCCGCGTACGCGATCGCCAAGCAATTTCCGAGGGGCCGCCAGTGCTCTGGGGTGCTGTAGGGGCCCATGACGACCACCCCGCGAGTGCCGAGGATTGCGGCTAAGTGGCTGACCCCTGAGTCGTTGCCAACGTAGCAGGAGGCCGACCGTAAGACGGCGGCCACCTCCGGCAGTGGGCGACCGACCAACTCGACATCGCCGGAAAGGACCCGCACTCCGCGTTCGACCTCCGCGGGGCCAAGCAGTACGACCACGTGCCCTCCTGTGGAGCGCTTCCATCGTGCCACGAGAGATGAGAACCCTTGCCAGTTCTTTCGCGTAGCCCCGCTCCCTGGATGCACGGCTAACAGAGGGGTGCGATCAGCTTGCAACCTTTCCATGAGGGGAGACGGATGGGCGCGCAAGTACGGAACGATCTCTGCGGGTTTTGCGGGGCTGATTCCCGCACAACGGGCGTAATATTCGGCGGCGTGTTCTTTCGGCCGGAACGCGCGAAAGGGGAAGACTGCTGGTTCGCGCCCGATGAGCTTTGCCAAGTTGGTGCTGAAGTGCTCTACGGTATGACCGGTCCACGAATAAACCTGCTCGACACCGTCCAAAGGTTCCCGCCAGTGCGAGGCGTGGAAGCTCTCGCTGAACAGGGCAATGACCGCAGGGTGATCCAGAGGCCAGCATCGAATCCGCGGATGGTCTAAGAGTGCGGTCCACTCGCTGCGGGCAACAAGCAGGATTCGTGCGTGCCGATTGGCGAGTCCAAACAGGGTGGGCAAAAATAGAAGGAAGTCGCCCAAAGCACCGGGAAACAGCACAAGAGCGCGACTGTTCGATTGACTCACCGACACTCCCTCTATAGGTTCTGACCAGTTGCTCACCAATTCTATGGAAACCGCTCCAGCACGGACAGTGCTCGATTTGATTGGCCGCACTCCTGTAGTGAAGTTGCGCAGGGTTGCTGAGCCTGGAGGTGCCGAAATTTGGGGTAAACTGGAAGCGATGAACCCCGGAGGCAGCGTGAAAGACCGGATCTGCCTTGCCATGGTCGAAGCTGCCGAACGCACAGGTGAGTTGCAACCAGGTGGTACGATTGTGGAGCCAACGAGTGGAAACACGGGCATTGGTCTTGCCATGGTGGCGGCGGTGAAAGGGTACCGCTGCGTGTTGACCATGCCGGACACGATGAGCGAAGAGCGTCGGAGTTTGCTCACGGCATTCGGCGCACACTTGGAGTTAACCCCGGATACCAAGGGGATGCACGCCGCAGTGGAGCGGGCTCAGGAGATTGCCCGCTCAAACCGGAGTTACTTTATGCCGCAGCAGTTTCGCAACCCGGCAAATCCGGCTGCGCACCGGTCCACTACGGCAAAGGAATTGCTCGAGGCATTCGAGCGCATCGACGCCTTCGTTGCCGGCGTGGGAACAGGGGGCACCATTACCGGTGTTGGCCAAGTGTTACGGGAGCACATGCCGGGAATCAAAATTTACGCGGTCGAGCCAGAGGCATCACCGGTGTTATCGGGCGGCGAGCCAGGATACCACGGGATTCAAGGTATTGGCGCCGGTTTCATCCCGGAAATCCTCGATACGAGCGTGTACGATGCGGTGTTGCAGGTCTCGGACGCAGATGCAGCCCACTACACTCGCCGCCTGGCACGCGAGGAAGGTTTGCTCGTTGGGATCTCGTCGGGTGCCAATGTGTGTGCCGCTGTGCGTGTGGCCAGGGAGCTTGGTCCTGGGAAAATCGTTGTCACCGTTCTCTGTGATACTGGGCAACGTTATCTGAGCACGGACGTGTTCACACCGCAGGAGTCCACATGAGCGACTTGGAAGCGAAGTTTCGATTGCTGCGGGACGTGGTCGGGAGTTATGGCCGAGTGCTGGTGGCCTTCTCGGGTGGGGTAGATTCATCTTTTGTGTTGCGGGTGGCGCGCGATGTGCTCGGTCCGGACGTCGTTGCCCTCACCGTACGCTCGCCCGCAGTGCCCGACTACGATTACCAAGCGGCGCTACGTTTGACCCAGTCGCTGGGGGTTGAGCACATTATCGTGGAAGCGGATGAAACGACGATCCCAGAATACGCCGCCAACCCAGTGAACCGCTGCTATTTTTGCAAGCGTCACTTGTTCGAGTTATGCGCAACGGAGGCTAGGCGCCGCGACATTCAGGTGATCGCTGACGGTGCCAATGTCGACGACTTGGGCGACTACCGCCCCGGGCTCGAGGCTGCGACCGAACGCGCCGTGAGACACCCGCTAATCGAGGCGGGTTTGCGCAAGGCCGACATCCGGGAGCTGAGCCGCCGTCTCGGATTGGAAAGTTGGGACAAACCAGCGAGCCCATGCCTCTCCTCTCGCTTTCCTTACGGTACGAGGATCACCCACGAGGCTTTGGCGCGTGTTGCGAAGGCTGAAGGGCTGTTGCACTGGCTCGGGTTTCGAGAGTGCCGGGTGCGCTACCATGAGCAGCTTGCTCGAATCGAGGTGGCTCCCACTGACTTGCCGCGGTTACTGGATCCCGAGGTGCGTTCTCGAGTGATTGCGGAGCTCCGCTCCCTGGGCTTCTTGTACGTAACGGTCGATTTGCAAGGGTTCCGCAGCGGGAGCTTGAATGAAAGCCTCACGACGAAGCAAGGCAGTTAGAGAGTACGTGGCGGGCCCTGCGCCGCGTCGGTGACCACGGAGAACTTACAGCCACCGGGCGAATGCTTGGTAAACCGCTTGTTTCGCTCCGGTCGTTAAAAGGTCGCCGTGACTGACCACGACGGCATCGAAGTCCCAAGCAAGGATACGCCGGATCGACTGGGCAAACGCTTGCCGATCCCGGATCAGCATGCGGAGAAGGCGGTGCGGCCCGAAGCGACCCATTGCGCCGTTGAGTCGAAGGAACAGTTTCGCCCGCCAGTCGACCGAACGGTTCAAAGGAAAATTGAAAGCGAGGTCAGTTAAAATGAGCGTTTTCGAAGGCACATGGAAAAACACGACCTCCTCGAGCAGAGGGATGCCACGGACGTGACACTGCTGGATGTGTGCCGACCACAACGTTGGCGCCTCGTCTCCGAGGGTGTGGTCGAAAGGAATGTCCCTGCGCTTTTGCCTGAGCCCGGGCGCCGCCCAGTACTGGGCGGTGGGGAAGACGGCGTGAAATCGCCGCACGAAAAAGTGATGCGTCTTGTTCGGGGCCACAACGGCAACGACAGGGCCGAGCTCGTTTAATGCGTTGCGGGTAGCCTCGTCTGGCAGCACTGGCGAGTGAACGAACAGTCCCTGGGTGGGCAAACGGATCACGGTCATCCGTGCACCAATGTCGCCAACGGCCAGCGACAGACGGCGATCGGCGATCCAGATGTCTGGCCCGATGGATCGAAGAGCCGGCGTCGAACCGTAGGTCATGACTCACCAAGTATCAAAGGACCACCGAGGGCAGTGGCGCTTTCGTCCTCTACTCGCCACCGCGACACGGGCGCCCGCTCCCCGCCGTGCGATGTTACCCCGCTCGGGCTGGCGATTTTGCACCGCCTTTTGGGATGTTGCGTTCAAATCGCTTTTTAGAGCGGCGATATCTGCTTCGGTCATTGCTTCCTAGGCACTGGTTGCCCTTTTGTGGGCAACGTACCATTCCGCCCAGTCCCAATCCTCCGGGGTCGTAAGCTTCCGGTTCCACTCTTCCCCCTGCACGACGTACACTTGGTAGCCACACTGTTCCAAGGCTCCCGCCTCGTCTGTAAATTGCCGCTTTGCCAATGCTGCTTCGCGCAGGGCATGCCGGAGCCAATCCGCCCGAGCAGCTTGCGGCGTTTGCGCGAGCCACGTTCGGTTTCGGTCCACGGTGCCCGTCACCACCCCGCCCTCGACCAGCTTCACCGTATCTCTTGCGGGTATGGCAGCGATGGCTGCCCCCCTAAGCTGAGCGGCGGCAATGCACGACTCGAAAAGTTTCGCTGAAGCAAATGGCCGGGCTGCATCGTGCACGACCACCAAGGACACTTCCTGGGGAAGTGACGCCACTGCGTTGTTCACGGAGTCTTGTCGCTCTTCCCCGCCAGGTACGACGTGAATGGGAAGGGCGAATTTCCCTCTCCTGCGAAGGGCCGTTGCAACTTCTTCTCTTGCTGCGTCGGGTACGACCAGCCACACGCCACCCACGTGTGGCACTCGCTGTAGCGTGTCGAGTGTGTACTCGTACAAAGGAAGCCCGGCGAGCAGCCGTAACGCTTTGGGCCCACCTGACCCGAGACGCCGCCCCTGGCCGGCAGCAGCCACAATGACAGCGATCATGTCTGTCGAACACCTATGGCCCGGGGGGCGGGCTGTTTCGGAGCAGCAACGTAGAAATCGCCTAACGCCTCAAGCTACTGGGAGAAAATTTCTTCTAACTCCGCCTTGATCTTTTCTTCCGGGTGCGACTTGGCAATCGACAGTTCCTTGACCAGCAAGTTGCGGGCTAGGTCCAGCATTTTTCGCTCGCCGAAGGAGAGTTCTTTATCCGACTTGAGGACGCTGAGGTCACGCAAGACTGCCGCAATCTCCAGCACAGAACCTGTTTTGATCTTCTCTGTGTACTCCCGGTAGCGCCGATTCCAAGTCTGTTGATCCACGGGCTTTTTCTTTTTTCGGTCCCGCAAGATCTGGTACACCTTGTTGACCATGTCCCTACCGATCACCCGCCGCAGGCCCACAGCCTCCACATTGTCCGTGGGAATCATGATGGTCATGTCATTGTCCAGAATGCGGAGCATGTAAAACGTCCGCTCTTTACCTTGAATGACCTTTGTCTGGATGCTTTGGATGATTCCCACTCCGTGAGCCGGGTAAACCACTTTTTCGCCAACCTTGAACGTCATCGGTTCCTCCCTGGCCCCAACAAATTTCGGGATGCGCCAGCACGCGCGTCCACCCTAAATACCGGAAAAATCAGAATTTCGCAACCTTACGCCGCTCGGAACTGCTCCGATCCTTCCCCACTCCTAGCCGAGTACGGCGGAGCCGAGGTAGTGATTGTGAACTCTGGTTCGGAGAAAAGTTATTGAAAACACAGGAACTTAGGACTGGAGGCCTCCACAGTTCGTGGTTGCTGCTGGGTGCGTGAACCCTGGCTGTTTTCACCTCAGGACAACGCTACCTTGCACGCCGATGGTGGATCCCGAGGCCGGTCTTTCAACGGCTTTGGCTCTGTCTCGCTTTGAGTCCCTTTGTGGTACTTTGGACCTGGGATACCCCAAAAAGGTCCGAACCGGTAGGCTAGCTTTCGTGATTTTGTCCCTGGCGGCCAGTAGCGAGCTGCCTGATGACGCCTTCCACCCGGCCCGGCTCGACGGTGTGCACGGCGACGATTTTGTCGCGTGCATTGGTGCCGCGCACAATTTCGAGATGGGATGGCGGTACGTCGAGAATCTTGGCCAGGAAGCGCAGTAACGCTTTGTTTGCGGCACCGTCTTGGGCTTTGGCCTGAAGCCGAACCTTTACGGCCGAACCGTACATGCCTGCAATCTCCGTTCGGGAAGCCCCAGGTTGCACGTGAACTGCCAGGTGCACCACCGAGCTAGCTTGCTGCTGTGTTGGCTTCCGTCGAGCCACACAAAAACCCTAGCCTGGCCGCTTGCCAACAGACAATGGTGTTGGACCTTGCATGGTGTGCCTCACCCGTATCGGACGCTCTTGGGCTGTTCTGCGACTTCGGTCGCCTTTGCCTTTCAAAGCAGATCCTACACACCACAAGCGCATGTGGTCTTGTGTGGGCAACCTTGCTCGTGGCCGCACCCGCCCGCGCGTGTCGTTGCTTTGGCACGAGCCTCTTCTGGCCCAGTGCACTCCCGGAGAGATGAACCGGTTCGCACCTCGGTGGCCGAACCCCGTGTGCGACGAGCGACCAAAGGTCGAAAAAAGGAGCCTTCCGAATTGATTCGCTCGAGCCGTTTAGGCACGATGCTGGTTCGCGATCGACGCGAAGCGTGCTCCCGGCTGGGGGTTCATGAAATCACCGTACTTGTTGGTGCGTGTGTTGTGCAGCCAAGTGCTTCGTCCCAAGAGGCGGAGCCGTGTAGGGGAGTTCGTGTTTTTTCTGCTCGCTGCGGGCGCGGCCGAAGGGCAGTTGGCGTCGGTCGAAAAAACTTCACGTTGGCACTGTTCCGTTGGTTTGCTCGCGCGGGCTACTTTGGAGTATACGATTACACTCCGTAGCGGCGTTTTTGTGGAAGTGTTTGCTCTAGAGGATCCGCTTCCGCCAGGAACTGCTTATATCTTCACCAGTGCGCAGGGCGGACTCGTTTATGATCCCATGCGCAATCGGATGACCTGGCAGGGCAGCCTCCCGCCGCTTCAGCAGAAGACTTTTTCCTTTTCCGTCGAGACCGAGCCCCTATTGGAGGGGGTAGTGTATGAGATCACGAATACCGTGGTCGTTACTTCCTTCGAGAGCGGTCGTGCGTCGGCAAGCCGGACAGACACCGTTGCGTGTGGAGGCGGCACCTCCCCAACGCAGACTCCGACACGTACCCGTTCGCCGACACGCACGCAATCTCCGATACGTACCCGCACACCCACGGCTAGCGTTCTCGGATGTTGTCAGCTTTCTGAAACCTCCTGCGCGTCGCCTGTAGGTGCGGCTGAGTGCCCGAACTTTTTCCCGGGTATGGAGTGCGATGTCCGCACCGGCCGCTGCCGCCAACCGCCGACCTTCACGCCTACGCGGAGTGCGACCGCGACGCGAACACCGACAAACACACCGACTCCATCTGCAACCCCAACCACTCGCATGGGCTGCTTTTTCGACGTGTACTACGAGGGTTTACCGTCGTGCACGCCTACCAAGTCAGCAACGCCGACCCCGACCCCAACCCCCACAGCTACATCAAGGGAATTCGGCATCGACACTAGAACACCCGGCCGCATCACGATTGAATATGTACCGCCGTGTACCCGAAACTGTGACCGGATCGACTGGATTCAGGTCTTGTGCCAGACGGCTACGCTACAAGGTGGGTCGAGGCGGGCCGTACGACCGAGCGATTACGTGGTGGGTGGGACGTCGTTCGGCTCGAGTGGTAACCGTGCCAACCAACGCACCGTCAACGTGGGGACCGTTACCAATCCACGCTTCTGTTGGGTCGACCGTTTGGACGCCGGCGCCGTACCCTACTATGGGCAAAACGACGGCTACGATAACAACACGGGGGCTGGTAGATCGGGGGCCCACAATTCTTCGGTGAACCAAAATCGGAGCGCTTGGATGACCGACCGCCCCACACGGCACGACCGGGTCGATCCTGCTCCGGGAGTGCAAACGGATTGGGAAGCGCTTGACCAAAACCTCGGCGGGCGAGCAGTCGCTCTTCAGCTTGAGTTCGAGGCTTGTGCGTTTTGCCGGCAAGGTGTGGACCAAGGCACAGTCTATGGCTGTGTGACGTGGACAGATACCTTCAACCGCCCTGCTGACGGCGGAGGCAAGGTGAAGGCTGTACCGGGCAACGTGGCTGCGGGTTCCGTATCGGGGAGGTATTCAACCGCGTGGCGTGATGCCGCCAACGCGGCGGCGGGGCAGTTTGGGGACTACCCCAATGGCACGCACGTTCGGGGAGGACGTTTCCAGTGACGGCTCGCGAGCGTTGGGTAGCGCCTGTGGATGGAACGCTGTCGGTGGCATGGAGGAGGGCAAGCCGCATCTGTTTGCCTGTATGGACCGCAGCCGCCACTTTGCTGTTTGCGGCAGTGAGCCTGAGCACGCAGTTGGGTACCTTTAGCGAGCGGGCGGCGGTGAAGTGGACGTACGTGGGTCCTCAGTCGGAGCCAGTGCCGAGCCTCGTATTTACGGAGGGCTCCTGGGCTGAGGATATCGTGGATGTGTTCCACAGCTTCGAGTCGGAGGCGGTGGACCGTGGCAACGACGACGTTCGCGATCCTGAAGGCAATCGCACGGTGCCTGTCGTACCCGTGAGCAGCGTAGAGATGCAGGTGATCACGGCGGTAATGGGTGAGGTGTCGGCAGACGCATCGCTACCGGTCGCTGGGCGACTTCACGTGGCGGTGACCATCCTGTGGGACGAGGCAGGATTCGTCCGCGCTGAAGAGCTGATTTTCGAGCCTGCGCGTGCTTGGCGGATGTTTCGCCTGTTCGAGGAGGCAGAAGCTTTGGGGGAGCGCGGGTCTTTACGGCTTCGGGATTTGGCAGGCATGGTTTGTGGCGTCAACGACGGCGACGGTGACGGTGTGCCGAATTTGTGCGACACCTGCCCGACGGTGCCTGGAACGGACGCGAGTGGCGGCGTGCGAACTGCGCCGGGGATTGCGATCTCGATGGTCGAACGACGGTGGCGGAGATCGTTCGGGGAGTCCGGATCTTGCTTGGGCAGCAGCCCACAGACGAGTGCGAGGCGTTGGATCGTAACGGCGATGTTGGTGTGACGATAGAAGAGCTGGTGCAGGCGGTGCGAGCCGTTTTAGATGATTGCGGCGCGTGACGGATTTGCCTCGCGAGGGTTGGCGTCCTAGCGCCCCTTGACCTGCAGTCCCTTTGAAGAGGCGCGGGGCTAGGTGCCGCGCTTAGCTCGCAGTGACGGTGCCACGGGCGTGCGTGCGGCAGAAACCATGCGCGTGTGGCGCTAAGCCGTTCCTCCCGGCGGGCTTGGTGCCCCGGTGTTCATTTGAAAGGCAGCGGCATTCCGGGGGCTCCCGCGGTTCGGTACGTGATGAAACAATTAACTTGCTTGCCAGCGCGCCAGCTTGGATATTGCTCTACCATAGGAACGGAAACGATGCGGCGACAATGGCTTGTGTCTCTTTTCGTCTTCACTCCCATGGTGACCTCTTTGCTCCTGTGGGACAGCTCGACCTGGGCTCAAGACTATGCCATCCGATTTTACGGGCACGGCGTCCAAGCTCCTGACCTCGATCGGATCAAGATTCCGGTCGACGACCCGAACAACAACAATCCTGGCCCTCCGGTCGACGTTGGTGCCACGGACTTTACCCTTGAATTCTGGGTTAAGGGCTCCACGACCGAGAACACTGCCCCCGCAATGACTTGCGGGAGCAACGTCAATTGGATCTTCGGCAACATCCTGTTCGACCGCGACCGGTTCAATCAAGACCGCAAGTTCGGTTTCTCGTTCGGCAACGGGCGCGCCGTATTTGGCGTGAGCGGAGAGGGTACTGGGGATTTCACGTTGTGCGGCACGTCGAACATCCTGGACAACTCTTGGCACCACGTGGCGGTGCAGCGTCGGCGGAGCGATGGGTATTTGTGGTTATTCGTGGATGGCGCTTTGGAAGCTAGTGCCGACGGACCAGATGGTGACATTTCTTATCCAGACGACGGCGTACCGGGTAACTACTGTGGTGGTCCGTGTACGAACAGCGATCCGTACCTGGTCATCGGCGCAGAGAAGCACGATGCCGGAGCATCGTACCCTTCGTTCAGCGGTTTCCTGGACGAGGTGAGGATTTCCAAGGTCCTGCGATACAGCGGGAACTTCACTCCACCTTCTGGGCCGTTCGTGCCGGACGGCGACACGGTTGCCTTGTATCACTTTGACGAGGGCCCGGCTGGGCCCTGCACAGGGACCATCGTGGATTCCTCCGGAGCTCCTGGAGGGCCGAGTGAGGGCCAATGTCGCTACGGTGGCAGTAGTCCAGCCGGACCGGTATACGTAAGCTCGACTCCCTTCAGTTCTCCCCCGCCGCCTACTTGCGGCGCTATGCCGGCGGTGGGGTGCGCCGCAGCTCCACGAGGATCTTTGGCGATTTTTCAGAGTCTAACGAATCCAAACCGACGGAGCTTTTCTTGGCAGTGGTGGACCGGCAACGCCACCGTGGGTGATTTTGCCAGTCCGATCGACGGCTCTGCCACGTACGTCATTTGCCTTTACGACTTCTCGGCCGGCTTACCGGTGCTGAAGTTGCAGCTTGCCCCACCGAGCGGGACCACTTGGCGAATGTTCCGCGGCCACACGTACCGGTATGCAGACCGCACCGGTTCGGTTCAGGGGTTGCGTCGCGTCATGCTACAGGGGAAGGGTGTCGGCAAAGGTAAAGTGGCAGTGCGCGCTTCAGAGGCCACGTTACCACTGCCAGGACCCGCCAGTGCGATGCAATATTTTGCGGCCGATCCTCAGGTTGTGGTGCAACTCGTGAGAAACGGCGGAGCCTGTTGGGAGAGCGTGTTCACTACGCCTGCGCGAAACGATGCGCAAAGATTCCGTTCGCGGTTCGCTCCTTGACCAAGCCGGTAGCAACCCCCATGGAGTAAGCGTCGCCGGCGTTGGCAATCGTGCTGTGTTTGATGGTCGCAACTTTACCACTCTTGACAATCGTTGAGGGAGTAAGTGACAAGCCTTTAACACCTCGATTGCTGGGTGAGGTGGCTCACTGGAGGGTTGGTTTTTCATGGAGAGATACATTCGATTTATTGTGGCTCGTCGCTACTGGGTTTTGGCAGCAACGGTTGCGGTAACGGCGTTTTTTGCCGCCCAACTGTCGAAATTGCATCTGGAAATCCGCCGGAGAGCGAATTTGCCCGAAGCGCACCCATACGTTCAGGTGCAGAACCGCATTACGGACTACTTCGGGGGCGAGGCGATTGTGGTCATAGGCGCGGCGGCGACGAACGGAACGATCTACACCCCGGAGTTTCTTTCGAAGGTTTTCCGTGTCTGTGAGAGGCTTCGGGAAACGCCGGGGGTGATCGAGACGAGCCTGTTTTGCATGGGCGCGCCGTACGTGAAGACGGTGCGGGCGGGGGCAGACGAGTCCATGGATGTGCGTCCGCTGATGGAGGCGCCTCCGGCGACCCTGGCCGAGGCGGAGGAGATTCGTCGAAGAGTGGAGGCCGACCGCTTCCTCAAAGAGAACCTCGTATCGCGGGATGGCACGGCGACCGTCTTCGTGGTCGAATTCGACGATCGGTTGAACGACAGGCAAATCTTTGCGGTGTTGGAGGAAATCCTCGCTCCCGAGCGGGACAGCACCGTGCGTTTTGCGTTAGCGGGTGCGCCGGTGTTGCGGGCGTGGCTGGCGAAGTACACCGCGCTGATTGGCATTTTGTTGCCTTTGGCGGTGGTGATTATCGGGTTGGTGCACTTCGAGGCGTTTCGAACCATTCAAGGCATGGTCCTACCTTTGGTCACGGCCGTGCTGAGCGTGATTTGGTCGCTGGGGTTAATGGGGCTCACGGGCTACCCCATGGATACGTGG
>BEIG01000117.1 GCA_002898795.1 bacterium HR30
CCTGGGTCCCCGCACACCCAGGCAGCCTCCGCGATCATGCGGAACAAATCCCGTGCACGATATTCCTGGCAAATTTCGCCAGTCAGCACATAGCGGGTGTGCCAGACATCGTCATTTTCCACCGCGCGCATAAACGCGTCCGGCACCCGCACGGAGTTGTTCGCGTTTTGGAAAAAGACCGAGCTGTAGGCCGGCCCGTCTAGCGAGCCGTCATAGCCCGCATCGATCAGCGCCCACGCCTTCTTTTCCTCTTCTTCCTTGCAGCGGATGAACTCGACAATATCGGGATGGTCGATGTTCAGCACGACCATTTTCGCCGCCCGTCGAGTTTTCCCGCCGGACTTGATTACTCCCGCGGAGGCGTCGGCAGCTTTCATGAACGATACGGGCCCCGAGGCAGTGCCGCCACCAGCAAGCTTTTCTTTCGAGGAACGAATCCGCGAAAGGTTCACCCCCGAACCCGAACCGCCTTTGAAAATGATCCCCTCGTTCCGATACCAGTTTAAGATCGACTCCATCGTATCTTCCACCGAGAGGATGAAACACGCGGAACACTGCGGCCGCTCCTCGATCCCCACATTGAACCAGACCGGGCTATTGAAGGCCATCTTTTGTTCCAGCAATAAGTGGGTCAGCTCGGCCGAAAACGCCTCTGCATCTTCCGGAGTGCCAAAGTAACCTTGTTGCTCTCCCCAGGAACGTAGCGTCCGGACCACGCGTCCGATTAACTGCCGCACGCTCCGTTCCCGCTCCGGACTGCCCAATGGGCCGCGGAAATATTTCGACACCACCACACTCGTGGCTAACTGCGACCAGGACTTCGGAATCTCCACATTATCCTGCTCGAAAACCACCTCCCCCTTTTCCCCAGTGATCACCGCTTTGCGAATCTCCCACTCAACGCAGTCGAACGGATCCACACCAGGCCGGGTAAAATACCGCCGCACTTGCACCCCACGGTTACGGCTCGTATCCTGCAGCTCGGCAACTCCGAGGTTCACCATCGAGGGCTTCTCTCTTTTCCTTCTGTGAGTTCCGTTAGCCATCGCGCCTCCCATCCTTCTGCTCCACTCTTCCTTACGAACCCAACGTGTTGTGGTTGGGCAGTCCGTATCCCACAATATCTTGTGGTAGTCAAGGGTGCTACCGTGGTCGCGATGTTGGCCCGAGTTGCCAGAATTCTGTCAGAGTGGCGCCGGCTCCGACTCGGATAGCCCGCTACTCTGCCCTGCTGTGCGCACCGGTGCCACGGGCTCGCTTGGCGGCTAGCCTGGAGCAGGGAGACAAGGTAAGGTTTGGGGGCAAGATGACTAGGACCAAATCCGTTGCCCCCTACAACTCGTTGGCGGAAACGATCCAGGGCATTTTGCGGCGTCTCGACGCGGAGCAGCATCTGCAGGTTTATCGCCTCTGGTTGGAATGGGAACAGGTGGTAGGGGCTCAAATTGCCCGCCGCGTTCGGCCCTTGGAATTTCGCAACGGCGTCTTGTTCTTGCTGGCTGCCTCGGCAACCTGGCGCCAAGAGCTCGAGTTTTTAAAGCCGGAATTACTGGAGCGCATCCGCACGCATCTACAAGATAACCGTGTGCGCGATCTGGCCATCACGGTTGGGAAGCTGGGCGCGTCAAACTTCCCTGTTGCTTTGCACCGCAGGCCTGGCCCCCGGCGCGAAATTTCGCTCGATTCCGCCGACTGCGAAAAGACTTTGCAACGGGTGCAGGACCCGAATCTGGCCGAGGCGCTGCGGCGCTTGTGGGAAGCACGGGAGAGGTTTCGACTCCAGTCTCTGTCTCACCGCGAAGAAGCCCCCCGCGGCAAAAAACGGTGAGAAACAGGGCACAGGCTCTCACAGTCCGGAGAAAGGCAGCTCACGATGATCGTTTTTCCAGACGGTTTCTTTTGGGGCACGGCAACGTCCGCATACCAGATCGAAGGGGCGTGGAATGAAGACGGCAAAGGGCCTTCGATTTGGGATGTCTTTAGTCACACCCCTGGGAAGATTCTCGACGGAAGCACCGGCGATATCGCTTGTGACCACTATCATCGTTACCGCGAGGACGTTGATCTCATGGCTCGTTTGGGCCTCAATGCTTACCGCTTTTCCGTTTCTTGGCCGCGCGTCCTGCCGGAGGGACGGGGCACTCTCAATGCTCCAGGTCTCGATTTTTACGACCGGTTGGTGGATGCCCTTTGTGAGCGCCGCATTGAACCATTCGTCACCCTGTACCACTGGGACCTCCCACAGTCGTTGCAAGAGCAGGGCGGATGGGAAAGTCGCGATACGGCACTGGCTTTTGCAGACTACGTTTCCGTGGTTGCACAGCGCCTTGGCGATCGGGTGCGCCATTGGATTACGCTGAATGAGCCCCTTGCAGTTGTTCTGGCCGGCTATGTGCTCGGCATTCATCCACCGGCGAAGCAAGATCTACGGGCAGCAGTGCAGGTCTCGCACCACCTCAACGTCGGCCACGGCCTGGCGGTTCGAGCGTTACGAGCCTTGTGCCCATCGAGCAAAGTAGGGATCACCCACGTCTCCCTCCCCGTCTATCCGGCCTCCGACTCCCCCGAAGATCGAGCCGCAGCAGAACGGTGGGATTGTCTGGTCAACCGCTGGTTTTGGGAGCCAAGTTTGAAGGGCTGGTACCCGAAGGAAGGATGGGACATGCTCGGAGCATTCCTCCCTGAACTGGCCGCGGAAGACGAGAATCTCCTGCATGCGCCCATCGATTTCTTCGGCCATAACAGCTACACGCGCGCCGTTGTCCGGAGCGACCAGAGTGTGCCGGTGGTCGGCGCCGTGCAAGTGCCGCAAGTGGGTCGCCCGCATACTGGAATGGGCTGGGAGGTTTATCCGGATCATCTCTACGACTCGCTGCTCCGTATTACGCGGGATTACCGACCTCGGGCAATCTTCATTACCGAAAACGGTGCGGCCTATCCGGACGAGGTTCATGCTGGCCGGGTAGCGGATCCTCAACGGATCGATTATGTCCGCGAGCACTTGGTTCGCGCAGGCCGTGCCGTCGCCGCTGGAGTGCCGCTGCAGGGTTATTTTTGTTGGTCGCTTCTGGACAACTTCGAGTGGACCTTTGGGTACACGCAACGCTTCGGCATCGTTTACGTGGACTTCGCCTCGCAGCAGCGCATCGTCAAAGATAGCGGATATTTTTACTCAAAAGTTGCAGCGTCCAATGGCCTCGAAGAAACAACCGGTGCATGAGCAGCCCGCTCGACGCAAGAGCGCTCCCGTGTCGGCTGGTTGCGTGGTGACCCGGTCGCGTGCCGGTACCATCGAGGTCCTTCTGGTCCACCCTCGGGGCGCCACCTTTCGCAAACCGCTCTTTGGAATCCCCAAAGGCCACGTAGAACCTGGCGAGCAACCCACAGAGGCAGCTTTACGGGAAACGAAGGAAGAAACGGGGCTCAGCGTGCAGATTCTCGCTGACCTCGGCACGATCCGACAAAAATCCGGAAAACTCGTCCACGGCTTTTGGGCCACGGTCAGCCCTGATAGCGAACGTCTAATTGACGATCGTGGTCGATGCACCAGCGCGGATGCGACCGAGGTGGATGTGTGCCGTTTTTACCCGCTCGAACAAGCGGAACCGCTAATGATCCCAGCCCAGCGGGAGTTTCTCGCCCGCCTGCGAGAGCACCTCGAACAAAACCGCCCAAACGAGCGCTCCTAGACCTTCCTGTTGCACAAGAACCCATCCGATGCACTGGCTGCCACGAACGACGCTTGCAGAACTTGCATGGGTCGAATCCGGTGGTAGGAACGCCGGCCACGGAAAGCCTCGACCCCTGAGGTATACCACCAGAGTTTTTGGGGAGGACCAACTGTGCACGGGAGAAACGCTGCTTTAATCCGGAAATACTATCCCAACTACCGCTCACCCAAGCGGGCCTACGAACTCCTCCTCGAAGCCATGGTCAAGCCCGACACGGTATGGCTTGACGTTGGATGTGGCCGCCGTCTGACCGGCAACAGCGAACTTAATCGTTCCCTGGCGCAGCGCGCCCGGCTGATTGTGGGCTGTGACCGCGATCCGCACCTCAAGCGCCATGAAACGGTACGCGACCTGGTGTTGTGCGATGCTGCTTCCCTCGCCTTTCGCAACGAGGCGTTCACCCTGGTGACGGCGTCGATGGTTGCCGAGCATTTGGAACATCCCGAGCGCGTGTTTTCCGAGGTCAGCCGCGTCCTTGTTCCCGGAGGCCGCTTCATCGTGTTTACGCCCAACAAGTGGAACTACGCCATGGTGGTAGCCCGACTGACACCACATTGGTTCCACGTCGCGTACAAACGCCTGACGCACTTCCTGAACCGGCGGGAGTGGCGCAGCTTCGAGGACGATGTGTTTCCTACGTGGTACCGCGCGAATACGATCAGCGATTTGCGTACCTTGGCACACCGCGCTGGGTTCCGAGAGGTTCAAATCACACGCCACGGCTTGGCTCATTCGTTCGGGTTCGTGAAGCCCCTGTATATTCTGTCGCTCCTCTTCGAGAGGCTCATCGATCGACCAGGGCTCGAAGTGCTAAAGGCAGACATCCTGGCGGTTTTCGAAAAACCGAACCCAGGTGGACGTGGACTTGACGGCGAACAAGGGATAGCCACGCGATCAAGTTAGCGACACTTCGGAGATCGTCACTGCCAACCACTCAGCCCGCAGTCCGCTCCCCGTTGTAATCTGCGCCGCGCTTGCACCCCCTGGGCGAAGCAGGTACCAAGGCTGGGGCGAGAAAGGAGGCCTTCACATGGCAGAAGCCAAAATCAAAGTGCTCAAAGACGGTCCGTACGAAGTGCACGGGGACGTCGAGCTCCTCGACGCCAAACGCAACCCGATTCCCGTCACTGAACGGCCTTTTTACTTGTGTCGGTGCGGCCACTCGGCGAACAAGCCATTTTGTGATGGCTCGCACAAAGAAGTAGGCTTCAAGGCCAACGGAACCTCGTAGTTGCCACAAGCCATAAAGGCGAAGGGAGGATCGGAAGATGGCAATAAAGGTTGGAGACCGTTTACCCCTCGAACTCAAGCTCAAAGAACCGACCGACAGTGGCCCGCGTGACGTGCGCTTGGAAGAAATTTTCAAAGGCAAAAAGGTGGTTTTGTTTGCAGTGCCCGGAGCCTTCACGCCCACGTGCTCCGCGAAACATTTACCGGGCTTCATTGAAAAGGCCGACGAAATTAAACGCAAGGGCGTAGATGAGATCGTGTGCGTGGCAGTTAACGACGCCTTCGTGATGGGTGCGTGGGGCAAGGCGAGCGGGGCGGGTGGAAAGGTCCGCCTGCTCGCCGATGGGAACGGGGAGTTTACTAGGGCGGTTGGCCTTGAACTCGACGCCAGTGGTTTTGGAATGGGCTTGCGCTCCCAACGATACGCCATGATCGTGAACGACGGGGTGGTGCAGGAACTGTTGGTGGAACCCGGTCCGGGTCTGAGCGTTTCGAGCGCGGAGTCGGTACTGGCCAAACTTTCTTGAACCCAAGAAGCCCGAACGAGGGAGCCGCCGAAGGCGGATCGACGTGAACCGGCAGCAAGCCAGGGGCTCGACCGGCCACAACCGGAGAGCCCCAGCTTGCCTTTCTTAGACAATCTCCAGCAAGTATGCCGTTTGCGCTGGAGCTCAAAGCGTACGCTTCCTGCGTTACTCGGGAAGGCGGCGAGCGGATTCGAACCGCTGCATCGAGGTTTTGCAGACCTCTCCCTTAGCCACTTGGGTACGCCGCCACACTCAGCGTTGCGGTCGCTTAGCAAGGCAGCGCGGTGCACGCAATGTGGCCAGCGCGCCGTGAACACAGGGAGGCACGGCTAGCTACTCCTCGATGGTTGTATCGCCACGAGAGCTCATCCTCACACGGTGAAAACGGCAGCACGAGGCATTGGGAGGGCAGGCCTGTCGCCAGCACCGACGTGGGGGCGGCGTCTGCGCGTTCGCGGGAAGCACGGGAAGTATCCCTGCTTCCGGGCAGCGGTGCGTAGGCAGGAAAAGAGTTCCGTGCTTTGCAAGATCGAACTTCTTCCTCTAACGAGCACAGGGCTTGGGGTGAGCAGTCACCCAAGTTAGAACCTTCGGAGAAAAGGAATACCGATGACGGAACCGCGGAGTTGGGGATGTGGGCTTGCTCTGACCATGTTGCTGATCCTGTCGGGCTGCCGTGGGTGCGAGTCGGCCACGGAACCGCCGCCCCTGATACCTCAGGAAGGGCAGCTCCCAAAGGCTCCGATCGCAGCCGAAAGTTCTGGCCCGAATGCGCCCGCATCGCCACCGCCCCCGGGGTGTGTGGTGATCCTGACCCCCGATGTGGACCGAGGTCCGGCCCCGCTCGAGGTTCGTTTTACGGCGGAGGGATTGTGCTCGGATGCCCCGGGGGAATTTGACTGGGACTTTGGCGATGGTTCACCGCCGATTACAGCAATGAAGCCCGAACAGCCACCCGACAAGGCTGACTATGCTTTTGCCCGCGCCCAGCACGTATTTGCTAAGCCCGGGGAGTATATCGTCAAAGTGACTCTTCGGGACCCCCAAAATAACGTCTCGGACGTGGATGAGTACCCGATCACTGTTGAATCCCCCTAACCTGCCGGTACGCGGTTGCGTGCTGCTTTGACTTTGCAGCCACCCTCCGCTACAAGGCGCCCCACACGCGGGTGTAGCTCAGCTGGCTAGAGCGTATGCTTGCCAAGCATAAGGTCGCCGGTTCGACCCCGGTCACCCGCTCTCTCGCTCCCTTCAAGGGAGCCTTTTTTCTTTTCCGCCCCTTGTCTGGCTCCTTACCCTGATTCATTGTGAGGCAAATCAATGGAGGATCTGGGGCCATGTACGTAACCGAAATCCTCGAACGCTGCGCTGTCCTAGCCGAGCGCTCCGCCGCACTTTACCGGCAGCTCGCTGAGCGTTTCGCCGACGACTGTGAACGGCGTGAACTATGCCATGCGCTCGCGCTGGTCGAGGAGACCCATGCAAAGGTATTGCGCGAGGAGCTTGCTAGCTTTCAAGAACGAGAGGAGGCCGGCGACTTTTTGCCGGAGTTCGGCCAGCGCATTGCCCAAATCGAAGATCAACTTGCGAAGTTGGCTCAACGCGTCACCGCGGCGCAAAGCCCTGACGAAGCCATCGATTCGTTACTTGCCTTGCAACAAACCACTCTGGAAGAGCTGTACGACGATCTTGTCGTACAGGGAGACCCAGCGTTCCGCATCTTTGTCGAGCGTTTAGAGGCCGCTTTTGCCAACTCCCCGAAGAGGGCCACTCTGCGACCTCGACGGCAGTCGCAAACATGAGGAGAAGGGGACAAACCTTCGTTTCCCCGCTGTTCACCGCTGAACGGACGGCTAAACTTTGGCCGGCCATGGCTCAGCGTCGCAACTCGATCTGGAGCACGAGGAGGCTTGCAAGGCTGGGGCGAAGCCTCCTTTTCGCAGTGCTGGCTGGCAGTGTCGTGCTTGGGTGTGCCAGCAAAAAACCCAAAACTGCAGAAGAATACTTCGCCACGGCAAACGAGCATTTCCGTAACGGTGCCTTTAGTGCGGCGACGACCGAATACCGCGAGCTGCTGGATCAGCACCCGTTCAGCGACTTTGTGGAAGAGGCCGAATTACGCATCGCGCATGCCCAGTACTTGGATGGCCGTTACGCCGAAGCGATCGTGGCGCTGACGGACTTTCAGCGGCGCCACCCAACCAGCCCTCACCTTCCCTTCATCGGCTACCTGTTGGGAATGTGTTACGCGCGCCAGATGTTGGCGTACGATCGCGACCAAACCGCCGCGCAAAATGCGCAAACGTATTTCCTCACGGTCGCACGCCAATTTCCAGACAGCCCTTATGCCGCGCTCGCACGGTCAGAACTCAGCCGTTGCCGGCAACGGTTGGCACAACATGAACTTCACATTGCCGAGTTTTACGCGAAACGCGGCAACTGGAAAGCGGCAGAAGCTCGGCTGGTCGACTTAGCCGCCCGATACAGCGACACGGATGAAGCGCTCCGCGGCTTGATGCAGCTCGCTCGCTACTATCGCTCCCGAGGTTTGAACGATCGGGCTCAACTAGCTTACCGGGCGGTGACGCAGTTGCGTCCGGGGTCGCGCCAGGCCGTTGCCGCACAGCGGGCGTTGCAACGACTACCTAGTGAAACCCCAAATGTGGCTGCCGACCCAATCGACGTTCTCCTTGCCCTGAATGGTCGCAGCCGCCTCGACGATTTTTACGAGACCGCGCAAGTTCTGCCGCAGGCACCGCAATTGCCCTCGCGGGCCAGTGGTTTTCCGGCCCCTGCACTCGGTACCGGCTTCGATCCGTTCGGTCGCGGCCGCACCTACTATTGATCGGTCGTAGAGACTCATGTCATCGCCGCCTTTCCTGGCTGCTCGGGCAAGGTTCTCGCACGCGCGCGTTCTCATCGTAGGAGTGGGGGGCTTGGGTTGTCCTGCCGCCCAGTTACTTGGAGCGGCCGGTATAGGCCAAGTCACACTGGTCGACCCCGACCGGATGAGTCTATCGAACCTCCACCGGCAGCTCCTGTTCGACGAGCAGGATCTGGACAAGGCGAAAGCAGTGGTTGCTGCGAAAAAGCTATCCGGCCTGTTCGCAGCAACCCGGTTCGTCCCGCTGCCGGTAACGATTGACGAGTCGAACGCCCCGTCGCTGATCGCCGCGCACGACTGGGTTGTCGATGCAACTGACGGCTGGGACACGAAGCTTTGGCTCCACGACCTGGCGCTGTACCACGAGCGCCCGGTTTCCCATGCTGGCGCTATGGGTTGGCAAGGTCAGGCTCTCACTGCGCTGCCGAACATACCGGGGTGTTTACGCTGCGTAGCGCACTTTCCCGACGCCGAAGAGGATGCCTCTTGCCAACAGGCAGGGATCATCCCGGGCGTCGTGCAGTTGCTCGGCGCCAGGCTAGCTGCTGAGGTCGTTGCCGGGTTGACTGGCCACGAAGAAGCACTCCTTGTACGCAAGGTTCTTCACGTTGACGCTTACCGGATGCGGATCCGAGTGGTGCCATTCGCTCCAGATCCCAACTGCCGCGTTTGCGGCGTCGGAGCGCGCCTTGCCCCAGCGCGCCCAGCCGAAAGTGTTTAGCAAGCGGCGGTTCAATCCGAGCGGTCGAAAGCACGTTCTTCTTCTGCACGGCCGAAAAGATCAGCTATCAACCAACCCGCCGGGGGTCCAAGCGCCAACTCGCTTGCGTCAGAGCGCAGCAAGCCGTTGCCGTTCGTTCCGCGCGGGCCAACAAACTGGATAGGGTGAGCTCGGCGCGCTCCAACCCGTGGAGACAAGCAGCCCTACACGCTGCGACACTGGAGCGCCGTCTTCGCAGCATTCCGTCAGGCTTTCGCTTGCCTTGCAGGCTTAGCAAGAACCCACTACCACACGCAGGCAAAAGACTCCTTTCCCGACAAGCAATGTTTCCCTATGTGGGGAAAGCACAAGGAGGATTGATGTATGAGTGTACGCGTGCGCATTCCTACCCCGCTCCGTCGTTACACCTCGGGACAGGAAGAAGTGACTGCCTCGGGCACGACGGTCGGGATGGTGGTCGAGGATCTGGAACGGCGTCACCCCGGAATCAAAGAGCGGATTTGCGACGAGACTGGAAAGGTACGGAAGTTCGTCAACATCTATATCAACGGCGATGATATCCGTTTTCTCAACAGTCTCGAAACACCGGTAAAAGACGGCGACGAAATCTCCATTGTTCCCGCCATTGCCGGGGGAGCAGAGTGACCGATATCCCCTCCACTGCGGTACGGCCAGGGCAGACCTTACGGCCGCGCAAGGCCGAATCCGTACTCGATTTAGTTGGCAACACCCCGCTGGTCGAAATCCGGAGGGTGCGCGATGGGGTGGGCCCCAACGTGCGCATTTACGCCAAACTCGAGGGGCTGAACCCTGGTGGGTCCGTCAAAGACCGGCCTGCCGTGTGGATGGTCCGGGATGGGCTGCGAACCGGAAAACTGCGCCCTGGGAAAACGATTATCGACTCCACCTCCGGAAACACTGGGATTGCCCTCGCTATGGCTGGCGCCGTCCTCGGCTACCCAGTGGAACTGGTGATGCCCGCCAACGTAAGCCAGGAGCGGAAGAAAATCGTGGCCGCCTACGGAGCAAAGATCATCCTGAGCGATCCTTTAGAGGGCTCTGACGGTGCAATCCGCTTGTGCCGTCAAATCCTCGCAGAAAACCCGGAGAAGTACTTCAAGCCCGACCAATACTTTAACGAGGTCAATCCGTTAGCTCACTACGAAAGTACCGGGCCGGAGATCTGGCGGGACACCTGTGGGCAAGTCACTCACTTTGTGGCCGGAATTGGAACCGGTGGAACCATCATGGGCACAGGGCGGTACCTAAAAAAGCAAAACCCGGCGATTCAAGTGATTGCTGTCGAGCCGGACGATGCGTGGCACGGCCTCGAGGGACTCAAGCACATGGCCAGTTCGATCGTGCCCGGCATTTACCACGAAGAGGAACTCGACCGGAAGATTCCCGTGAGCACCGACGCCGCGTACGAAATGGTCTACCGCCTCGGCGAGGAGGAGGGGCTGGTCATGGGCCAATCCTCGGGGGCTGCGATGGTTGGGGCGCTGGCCGTGGCGCGGGAGCTCGAGGAAGGGGTGATTGTGGTCATATTTCCAGACTTTGGCGACCGCTACCTCAGCACGAACCTTTGGGTGGGTTGGCGAGAGAGGCGCGCCCGGCTCGAACACTTACTATCGGAGCGAATCGGCCCGTGAACAGCCCTTTAGAACTCACCGAGGAGCAGCTCGAACGCTACGCACGGCAAATTCTCGTGACAAACTTCGGGGGCCGCGCACAGAAACGTTTATTGCACACGCAAATCGCGGTGTATGGCACCGGCCCTTTAACGGAGCGGCTAGCCCTCGGGCTGGCGCGGTGCGGTGCGGGCTGCATCCACGTCGCCGAAAGCGTTGCCCCGAAGATTGCCCCACAGGTCGGGCCGGATACTCGCGTGGTTCCTCACCGCGAGCCCTCTGAGTGTTTCGATGCATCGGCGCTTTGCATCGATGGAGGTCTCACTCCCGAAGATTGGCACCGCTGTGTTGAGCCCGCAGCTCGGGTCCATAACTTCGCCCTCTGGTCACGCACCTTGGGCAGCATGGGGCTTGTCGGGGTCACTGCGTCAGAAGAACCTGCGCAGCTTTGTGTCGGTTGGTATTTCGACTTGTTGGAAAGACCGACCTCGCCCTCGGTGTACGAACCCTATGCCATCGAGTGGTGTGCCGCGTGGACGAGTGCTCTCGCCTTACGGCATGTTGCAAACCCGCATGCCGTGAAAGGCTCGATCCTCTATCGCTACGATGTGGAAAGCGGCAAAGTGGATGAATTCTTGG
>BEIG01000118.1 GCA_002898795.1 bacterium HR30
AAGGCGACAGCGAGAACAAAGTTGCCCAGGAGTCTCGCGTGATCGAGAGTATCCTTCCCGCACCTGGGCTCGTTAGCGGCCCGCGTCAGTCGCTCGTTGCCGCTGCAATGAGCGCTTGCTGCAGCGAGCGGTTGCGGCGTGCAAGCTCGTAGGCGGCTGCCGTAATCTCGGCGATTGAGTCCCCCCGCGCGGTAAAAACCACGTCGTTCACTCGCTGTTGCAAGCGAAGTAACTCGCTGGCGCTAAAGTTGCACAGTTGTGCCGTAGAGTTCGCCACGAAATCGAGCAGCACTCGCACCAGCGCCTCGGAAGCGGGATCGACGTTGACCTCCCTTCCGTAAACCAGGGCTCGCATGACGTTGGTGCCACTGCCCGCGGTGAGAAGCTTCCGGCAACCGAGAACGTCTCGTGCTTCGGGATCGACAATCCGGTAGCGGCCGTCAGCTTCCGTAACCGTGTCTAAATCGAGCGGCAAAGGACTATCGATTCGCCCATCAGCAAAATCTACCCAATCGAGGTCAGCCAGAGACACCGGCACTCCGGCGCCAACCGGCTCGACTCCCTGGAGAGCAACCGCGGGAGCGACCAGAAATTGTTGGAGGGCAACGTCCCAAAAGCGCAACCTTTCATTGCTTGCCATTGTTCCGTTCGGCGCCAAAACAAAGCCCGTAACGATAGGCTCGTTCGCGTTTCCATCTGGAACAATCCTCACAGCCGAGGAACCATCGCTACCGCAGCCAGCGATCACCAACCAAGCCAGCCAGGCTGCCAGCAAAGAGCAACCACGACCGAGGACCTTGCACTTCGTCATCCCCATTTGACAAACCCCTTACGATTCGCGCAGCCAACACACCAAAGCAACGCCGGCTGGGAAAATACCGCTCACCATGTTCGGCGTAACTGACCACCGTGCATCGGCTCTTGTCAAGCATATTCTCCGACGACCGATCAAGCAAAGCAGCCGCAAAACTACCATGGCGTCCACCAGGGAAAAAGCTCAGCCGAGGTTGCCTCGTACCAAAACACATGCACAGGATTGTCGGGGAACAATTGCTGGAGTCTGGATTGCTCCTGTGGTATCGGCGTGGCGGCAAGCATAGCCATGCCAAACCGGAGTGCATTGGAAGGGATACGGATTGTGGAGTGTGGTGGCCTCGTTTCGGCCGCGTATGCCTGCAAGCTCTTTGCGGACCTCGGGGCGGAAGTGATCAAAGTCGAGCCACCGTGGGGCGATCTGGCGAGACAACGGGGACCCTTTCCGGGGCAGCGGCCAGACCCGAACACGAGCGGTCTTTTTATCTACCTCAACTGCAACAAGCGGGGAGTTGTGGCTGACCTGTCGCAACCAAGCGGGCAGGAACTGCTTGGGGCCCTGGTGCGTGACGCGGATCTGCTGGTTCACAACGTACCACCCTCCCGGATGCAGCGTCTGGGTCTGGACTACGAACGTCTGTCCCGAGCCAACCCGCGCCTGATCGAAGTTTCCATCACACCATTTGGCATGCAGGGGCCACTGCGGAATTACGAGGCGAGCGACCTCGTGCTTTGGGCTGCCGGAGGGTTAGCGTATTTGAACGGCGCCGGACCAGGGAGTGACGATCTGCCCCCGCTCAAACCCTTTGGCTTGCAAGCCGAATTTCAGGGAGCACTGAACGCTGCTGTGGCTGCCCTGGGGGCACTTTTCGCACGGCGCAAGCTCGGCGTGGGGCAACACGTCGTCGTATCCGTGCAACAATGTGTCGCCTCGATTCTCGAGCTCACGTTCGAGTACTACCCCTACATGGGCTTGATCGCATCGCGGTTAGGGCAAAAGCCAATTCAGCCCCTCGACTTTTTCGAGTGTCGAGACGGTTGGATCTTTGTGTGTTGTGTGGAAGAGCATCAATGGCAACAACTCGTTGAGTTGATGGGGCACCCAGACTGGGCCGAGTTGGAAATTTTCCGCGATCGGTTATCCCGGGCCAGGAACTGGGATGCGTTGAAACTGCTCATGCAAGAGTGGATGGCTACGCAATCGGTGCAGGAGCTGTATCACGCCGGCCAGTTGCGCCGAATCCCGCTTGCTCCTGTGTCAACGATGGGCGACCTGTTGCACTCTCCCCACCTATCGGCACGGGGGTACTTTGCTGTCATCGAGCAGCCAGGCGCTGGCTCGACAACGCTTCCAGGAGCACCGTACCGGCTGAGCCGAACGCCGTGGCGACTACGGCGGCCGGCACCGCGGTTGGGAGAGCACACTGCAGAGGTGCTCGATGGTTTAGCTCGCGGAAACGCTTGGTCGAATGGAGTGACCTTGGAGAAAACTCGGTATGGCACCGCTTAGCGGGATCAGAGTCGCGGATTTTACATGGGTTTGGGCTGGGCCTTTTTGCACACTTCAGCTTGCCCATCTTGGTGCAGAGGTGATTCGCGTGGAGAGTTCGGCTCGGCCCTGTGTGACGCGACTCCTGCCGCCTTGGGCCGACGGTCAGCCCGGGCTCAACCGCAGTGGCTACTTCAACCAATACAACCAAGGGAAGTACAGCTTGGCCCTGGATCTGAAGCATCCCGAGGCCGTCGTCGTAGCCAAGGATTTGGTCCGCCACTGCGACATCGTGTGCGAGAATTTCGCGGCTGGCGTGATGGAGCGGCTTGGCCTGGGTTACGAGGCGTTGAGGGAGGTTCGCCCCGACGTCATCATGATCTCCATGTCCGGTTACGGAGCAACGGGCCCGGAGCGAGAGTACGTCTCCTATGGGCCTGCGCAGGTGCCCCTCTCTGGTCTTTCGTCGCTCACAGGGTATCGCGGCTATCCTCCGATGCACGTGGGAATTTCTTATGGCGACCCGACCGCAGGCTTGCACGCGGCATTTGCGGTGCTTGCGGCCCTGTGGCATCGGGAGCAAACTGGCGAAGGGCAGTTCATCGATCTTTCCGAGTGGGAAACCACGATCGCCGTCATTCCCGAGGCCATCGTCGAACACTCATGGCACGGTACCCAGCCAGAACGGAACGGCAATCGAGACCCTCTGATGGTTCCCCACGGAGTGTTTCGCTGTGCCGGGGAACAGCGTTGGGTGGCGATCGCCGCCCGCGACGACGCAGAGTGGCAACGACTGGCGCATGCCATTGGTCGTAGGGATCTTGCCGACAACCCAGCGCTGGCAACTCTGGAAGGGCGCCTCGAAGCCGTAGATATGGTGGAACGGGCGGTGGAACAGTGGACCTCTCAGCGCTCCCCTGCTGAGGTCACGGAAACCCTACAAGCTGCGGGGGTAGCTGCTTTTCCCTGTTATGACAGCCGAGATCTGGCCGAAGACCACCACCTGCGGGCCGAGGGCTTTTTCGTGGAGCTCGACCACCCTGAGGTGGGCCGGAAACTGCACCTTGGCATTCCGTGGAAGCTCTCTGGCTCGCCTTGTTCGATCAGGCGTCCTGCTCCTTTGCTTGGAGAACACACCGACTACGTTCTTCGTGACGTCCTCGGTTACGACAGTAGCCAGATCGAAAGGTTGCGCGCTTTGGGAGTGCTACGGTGAACGCATCTCGAAAGGGTTGGCCGGAGCGAACAATCTACGACCTTTTCCTCCTGAACATTGCCCTGCAGTTATTCGATGGGGTGGCAACCTACCAAGGGCTGCGCTGCGGCTTTCAAGAGGCTAACCCCTTGTTGCGATCCACGTTTGCGCTCTTGGGAATCGAAACCACCCTCATACTCTTCAAGGCTCAGGCGTGCGGCGTGCTTTTTTTGTTGCACCGCTACCGCCACCGTCACTCGGTGCAACTGGCGCTGGCCATCGTCGCGGTAGTTCACCTGCTGTTTTCCTTCTTGCCCTGGACGGCCAAGCTGCTCTCGTTGGTCGTGTGAATGAGCACCACGACTAGTGCCGCGACCGTCGCGGGCTCCTAAACCAGCGACGGCACACGACTTCAGGCGAGACTGGGAGCTGCCTTTTGGCGGTTCTTCTTTCGGCGTCGCGGGACAAACGGCAATATTTTGTGCCGGCGTGCGGCGCGCAAACGCACGCGCCCAATCTTGGCTCGCACTTCCGGCGGTTGTGCAAGCAGCTCCTCCTTCCACCGAAGCAGGTTTCGCCGAAAATATTGCGCATCAATATTGAGGACGCTGCAAATTGATTCGAAGGAAAACACCCAACTGCTGTCGGTGTCGAAAAACCAGTCCTCGGCTTCTTGAAAGAGGCGCCGCGACCTGGGCCGAGTCGCGCCCGCATACTTTTGGAAGCAAGCAACCGCGTCTTCCAAGATTGCCAACATCAGGCGCCGCTCCCCCTCTAGCACCCTTTGTTGACGCATCCGCTGATAAAACTGCGTCGGTAACAAAACCTCCGGAGAAACCAACCGTGGGAAAATCCCATCGAAACTTGTCGGGTCATGCTCCCGAGATCGGCGCACCGAGATTCCATCCATTCAAGATCCCTCCCTCAGTTCCCAGAGCCAGTGCCCATCCAGCGGTTACAGCAAGATGACTTTGCACTTCCAGTGCCAAACAGGTTACGGTGTCTGGGCAGGTTTCAAAATCCGATGTCCGATTCGATTCTTACCTTACTGGGAACACCTTGCGGCGTTTTGTGTGATATTTCGCCACGGCACTGTGATCCAGAATAACACAACTGGATCAGGTCTTACGAAGGTAACCCGAGGATCACGACACACGAGACGGCCCCTGGGCCGCCAACGTTATGAGCCAAACCGATCTCTGCATTCTTGACTTGCCGTTCCCCACAGCGACCTTGGAGCTGCATCACGCACTCGTAAATCATACGGACCCCGCTGGCACCGATTGGGTGTCCGAAGGACTTTAGTCCGCCACTCGGGTTAATCGGTAAGTCGCCCGAGAGCCAAGTACGGCCCTCTTTCACCCAGTATCCCGCCTCACCTTTGGCGCAAAACCCGAGGTCCTCCATGTTCGACAGCTCGGTCCACGTAAAGCAGTCATGAACCTCAGCAAAGTCTACGTCACGAGGTGCAATGCCCGCCATTTCATATGCTTGCCGGGCAGCTTGCTGTGTCGAGCGAAAACCCAGGTAATCGAACGTGGGGTCGAAGTACGGTCGTCCCGCGGTCACAGCCAGGCCAACGCCTTTTACCAGGACAAAGTCGTCGCGAAACCGCTTTGCCCAGTCAGCGCGACACACGATGGCAGCCGCGGCACCATCGGTAGTTGGGCAACAGTCGAACAAGCCAAAGGGCCATGCAATGATGGGCGCGCGGAGAACTTTCTCCTCGGTGATTTCCATTCTTAAATGCGCGCGCGGATTGCGGGCACCATTGTAATGATTCTTAACGGCCACTTTGGCCAGCACATCTCTGCCAATCTTGAACGTGTGCATGTACCGATTCGCTGCCAAGGCAAACAAGCCAGGGGCAGAATTGCCCTTGGCCAGCAAAGGATGGCCAAAACGGGGCAGCCCTCTTCCGGGGCGGTCTTTCAGCTTCTCCGCACCAACAACCAGAACGATGTCGTACGTTCCTGATGCGACAGCAAGACAAGCATTGCGGAAAGCATCCGTTCCCGTTGCGCAGTAATTCTCCACTCTGGAGATCGGCCGATCGTAGAGACGCAACGCATCCCCTAAAGACGTCGCGGATTTCCCACCGCCGGGGCCTGGCAGATACGTACCCAAGTATGCGGCTTGAATATCCTTCGGGTCGATTTTTGCGTCCGCGTAGGCCTCAAAAGCCGCGTCGCAAATCAGTTCCTCGTAACTCTTTTCGAACAAGTCACCGAACTGAGTGCACCCGACGCCAATTACTGCAACCTTGTCACGCATACGGCCACCCTGGGAACCATTTTTCACCGAACCGGACGTGCCTTCCAGAAGTAATTGTAGTTGCCTCCGCCCTCGTGCAGCCGCCGAAATGTGAGCGTGACGGGGCGTCCCACATCGACTTCGCCTTCGGCGAAATCCGTCACCTGAAGGTAGAGGCGGCCTCCTCCCTCGAGATCGACTACGGCCATCGGCAACGGATGTTCGACGTTCGGGATCAGGTAATCCATCGTGTAAGTGAAAATCGTTCCAGCACGACTCAAACGCACTTCCTCCGTGTTCCCGGCCATTCGGCAGCTGATACACACCTGCGCCATGGGGTACTGGACCATCCCGCAGCTCTTGCAGCGCGAGCCATGCAGGCGAACATTCTGAGCCAGCTCTTTATGCTCCAGCACGTTGGTAATGACTTCTCCGCCCTCGTTGTCCCGGAACATGCCTCGGTACTTTAGGTACTTTTGGTATGAAGGCAGGTGTTGCTTTGCATCAAGCCAGTGCTTCCACGGATTGCCAGCCCTTCCTTCGGCCACAAGGGCGGTGGTCCGCAACAGAATTGCATCAGCCCCCTCGCCGAAGGCAGCCGCCAAAATCCACTGGCCTGGCTCTGCCTCATCCAGTACGGCCCCCAGGGCAAGAAGGCATTCTGCCGTGCCGGCGCTGCCGATTGCGGAGGTCACCAAAGGACCGAGCTGCTCCTTGGGATCCAGCCCTAATTTTCGGGCTAGGTCAACAGCGGCACGCGGTTCCGGGGCGTGGCAAGCCAGTTTGGCTATGTCTTTGGGTTTTAGGCCAGCCTCTGCCAGCAACGCGTTGATCGCCTCGGCCATGTCACGCACGTAGCCATGGGTTTGCGAGAATTTTCCAAGGTACCCGCTTACAAAAGGGCTCGCCGCCGTGCGCCAGAAATACGTGAACTCCTCGCTGACGCTTGCGCTGCCAACGAGCTCCGCAACGACCTGGTCCCGCGCGACCACAAAGGCAGCAGCAGCGTCGCCAAGTACGCCCTCGCCCTCTGATTCCGGCAACGCCGGCCTCGAGTCGCCTGCAGCGACCAAACACGAGTCCACCCTGCCGCTCTTGATCATGGCATCCGCCGCTACGAGCGCCTGCAACCCCGCGCGCGCGGAGCCACCAAAGTCGCAGCAAAGAGTCTTACGCGGGAGATCGCAAACCGTGGCCACAAAAGCGGAGAGTTGCTTTTCGAAGTAAGGGGCGCTCGTGCTGGCAAACAGCAGTGCCCCCGGCGGTTGCGGCATCGACTCGATGCAGGTCAGGGCTGCCTCCACCGCAAGTGTGAACGCATCCTCATCATATTTCGCTACAGCAACCTCGCCCTCGTCTGACGAAGCCCGCCCCCATGCGCGGGCAATTTCTGTGCGACTCATCCGAAGCCGCGGAACATAGGCACTATGCTTTGCGATTCCGACCATCGCCGTGTCCTAACCTCAACAACCTTTTCCCAGTAAACCCTACCCCCCAAAGTACGGGTACGAGCAGTAGAGGCCAAAGACTCCGGCCCGAGGTGGCCACCGCACATCCCTCTCCACTGACACACACACCTCCAGCAAAGCATCTCGGAGTGGGCGTGTCGGTCGGTCCCGGGGTCGAGGTTGGCACCCGGGTTCGGGTCGGCGTAGGGGTAAAGGTCTCTGTAGCGGTGGGCGTGGCAGTCGGGGTCTCGGTCGGCGTCGAAGTCCTTGTGGGCGTCGATGTACGCGTTCGCGTTGGGGTGGGCGTGGAGGTCGGAGTTGCCGGCGGCTCGCTACTGAGAAGCGCCGTCAGTAACCCTCCCCCGCCTGCAACCAATGCGTCGGGCCAACCATCGCCATCGAAGTCGTCTGCAGCCAGCAACCGCGATCCAGCGCCGAGGGCGCAGCGGCCTGTCGCAGGTTCCTGCCAGTTGCAAAGGCCGCTCGTTTCCCGCAGCGATTGCCCGTCGTTCATGAGGATCGCAAGGGCAAATGAACCTGCACCCACCACCGCCGCATCGAGCAGCCCATCGCGGTTCCAGTCCACCGCAACAACATCGCCCGGTTGCACAAGGGTATCCGCCAGAATTGCGCTGACCGGCACACCGAAGGAATAAGAAGTTCCCGGCGACCAGCGCCCAGGCAGCATAACCACTGCTCCGGTAGCGCCGCCGCCAACAATCAGCACGTCCAAAACGCCGTCGCCATCGATGTCCCCAACGGCCAAACCAGACGGGGCAACGGCCGCCGCGCTTCGGTCGGCTCGGGAGAAGGTTGGATGCCCTTGATCGGAGAGCCCCGCCTGCACATAAACGGCCGCGTTCCCGGTTGCACGGGAGAGGGTAAAGATATCGGGCCGTCCATCCTGATTCGCATCCCCCACTTGGAGGTTGGTCACGGGGCCCTCGGTGTCGATCACCGTTCCGAGGGAGAAACCCGTTGCCGTCCGGTACAACACACTCACACGGTTATCGTTCCCACTACCCACAACCAAATCGGCGCGCCCATCTCTGTTCACGTCGGCCACTTTCACCACTTGCGGGTCATTCCCCGCTTGCAGTGGTTCTCCCATCGCCCCAAAAGTGGCAGCGCCTTGGTTTAGAAAAACGGCAACTCCGCCATCCGTGGCAACGACAAGATCTGGGGTCCGGTTGCCGTCAAGGTCGGCGGCATCAACCCCGCGCACAGTCCCGCCAACGGTGACGCTGCTCCGAGACAACGCATTGAGGCAATCACCAAGCGCAAGGCGAGCCCGATCGACCAAAGCAACCACCAGCTGGCCCGCATCTATATCCGAGAGAACAAGGTCTGGGGTACCGTCCCGATTGAGATCGGCGTGCGCCATGCTGACAAAATTGCCGGAAAAAGGGATTGTACAAACAACAAACCCGTCGATTGCAGTGGCCATCCGTGCCGTGCCCAGTAGGGCGGCGATCGACACGACCACCCTCCACTTCCGAGATGACCATCCCGTCCGAAACCGCCGCATCCGGCGCAGTACCAGTAAGGGGACCAAGAACCCAAATAGCGCAATGATGGAGCGGCCAGACGTTGGTTGTCCTACCGCGACCGAGCAACCGCCGGAAGACAAGTTTAGGGTGCCCGGTTTGAAGGTTTTCGTTGGCGTCGCACTCGGTAACGGAGTCGGGGTACGTGTTCTGGTAGGGGTTTCCGTCGGGGTACCCGTTAATGTTGCCGTCGGCACGAGGGTAGCGGTCGGTGAGCCGGTGGGAGTGGGCGTACCGGTATCTGTCGGGGTCGGTGTTGCGCGAGGAGTGGGGGTTGCCGGAGGGCGGCTGCTCACCAACACACTGACCCCTCCTCCGCCATCCCTTCCTCGGAAACCCACGATTACGTCGGCGATACCGTCGCCATCGATATCGCGGACTGCAATCGACGACGGGCCACGACCCCGGAGGTCCACTGGCAAAGTCGGAGCACCAAAACTCCCGTCGCGACTTGCGAAGAAAAATGTCGCCGTATCACTGCTCTCGTCTGCGACGACGACATCATTCATCCCGTCGCGGTTGAAGTCTGCCGAGGCAACGGCAATTGGTTGCGCAACGGAAGCGCCACCAACAGCGGGAACTACGAGGCGCTGTCGGAGGCGGTAGCTTACCCCACCTCCTACCGAGCGCTGCCCCGAGATGATGCTCACTTCGCCTTGCGCACCCGCTGTGGAAACAGCCAAATCCGGCACGTCGTCGGTTGGGTCGAAAAATTCTGTCCAAACTGCCAGCGGAACCCCAGGCAGGGGGAACGGCGTGAGCGGGCGCATCCCGCCCGTTCCCGGCGGGCAGCTCGGTATCGGCTCTGTTCCCGAAAGCGGTTGCTGTTGAAAAACGACGAAGTCTGCCGTCGTTCTGCTCACCACGCCGAAATCTAAGCGGCCGTCTACGTCTAGGTCCCGTGCCAAAACGAAGTCCGACGGCCGGCCGACCTCAAGGCTACATGGCGCAAGATAGTCTCGGCGGCTCGTCGGCGAGCGAGCCAAAACGACCACTGCGTTCGATGGGTCACCCGGCTTCCCTGCCACCAAATCGAGGGAGCCGTCGCCATTGGCATCCGCAAGTTCCAAGCTTCCGATCCCGGCAGCCGAGATCAAGGGGTTTGCAACGTGGCCAGAAAAGTTCCCTCGTCCGTCACCGTAAAACAAGTAAATCCCGCCATTCGCTGCCGCTGCCAAGTCGAGGCGGCCATCGCCGTCGAGGTCTCCCACACGCACTGCCGTAGGGCTGACCAGCGGCACTTGAGCCGTACGCCCCTGCCAACCCAACACGTCGCAAGCCGTTGGCGCTCCCCTGCTGATACTGGTGAACAAGATCACGATGCGGTCACCGCCGAAGTCGGCAGCAACAATGTCCGGGCTACCATTACGATCCAGGTCGCCCGCATCCACCGCGACGATCGAACCAGCCAAAGTGGGTTGCCCAGGATCGCCGGTGCTACACACGGTGAAGGGAGCGGTGGGAATCGGGGTCGGGGACGGAGTAGCTGTTTGGGTTGGCGTGGGTGGCGGCGTACCGGTGGGGGTGGGGCTGCCGGCTAAGGGTGTAGCCGAAGACGGTGTGGGTGTCGGGGTTTCTCCGGGTGGGGCGCCGGTCGTGTTCAGGAACAAGCGTAAAGTTTCGCCATCCTGTGCCAGGGCGAGAACATCCATTCTTCGATCACCGTCGATATCGGCTACAGCCACGGTAGCTAAGTTGCCTAGCAGTCCTCCAATCTGTTTCTGGAAGCCGTTTTCGTCTGGCAACGTAGGAGGGGGTGCCGGGGGGCCTGGATCATAACACAGCACGCTCGGTTGGCGGCAGAGAAAGTTCGCTCCAATTCCACCACTTGCGTTCGTTACGATTAGGTCGAGCTTGCCGTCGCCATCCAAGTCCCCAGCCGCCAGCCCCACCGAATCGGTTTCGACGAAGTCCGTGTCCCCGCTGGTAAAACCTCCGGATCCATCGCTGAGCAACAGCGTCACGCGGGCATCTACGTCGACGCCGTTCACAACGGCGATGTCGTCAAAGGTTGCGTCACCACCAAAGTCGCCCACCACGAGTCCGCCCGGTCTCTCGCCAACGGCGAATACGCGTGCAGTTTCGAACGTGCCGTCGCCACGGCCCAGCAGTACCGCTACGCGGTTACCATCCCGGCTACTCACGGCAAGGTCGATCGCGTTGTCCTGATTGAAGAATCCCGCGGCAATGGCGTAATTTCCTCGCGTTCCCGCACCCGTGGAAACGCTCGGCGTAGGAAAGTCGGTAAACCGGCCATTGCCCCGTCCCTTGAGCAACCGAACCGAGCTGGCGCTCAACACGGCGAGGTCGAATAGCCGGTCACCATCCAGGTCGGCCGCTACTAAATCCACTGGGGCAGGGTCGACGGCAAAGCCCTCGAGAAACTCGTCTTCAGCCTCGAACACGAGGTCACTACCCTGAAGCAGAACGCTCACCGAGTTGCCCCCGTGGTTGGCTGTA
>BEIG01000119.1 GCA_002898795.1 bacterium HR30
TAAAGGCCAATGGCCACAGCAGTGAGGACCATCGCTGCGCGCTCGGAAAGGAGCATACCGCCGAGCAAGATCGCCACAGCATAAAGAATCGGGCCGCTGGTTTGGTCGACACCTCCGCCGAAATGGATGGCGAGTGTGAGCGCGACCAAATCGCAGATCAGGGCGAAAGCCACCCAGAGCTGCGGCGGCTTAGTGGAGGCAACGGCAATCCAAACAGCGGGAACGATGGCAATCATTGCCGCGAGCGTGACTTCCGTGGCCAGGGTAGCGGGAGACACCCACAGCCGGATTACCCAGACAAAAGCGAGGATGCCGCCGAGGCACATCAGTTTGACGCGGAAGACTGGTTGCACCTCGGGTAGTAAACTGTTGGCGACGCCCGCTTTCACCGGCGCAGATAGTCTCTTCATCGCCGCAGTTTTGCAAGGGAAGAGCCAGCTTTTTCTGTGTGTGCGCGCGCGACGGGTTTCACTCCGGCATCGGGAACTCTTGGGTTGTAGGCGTATATACCTCGACGACGGCGGCGCCTACGGCCCCACGGCAGCCTTGCTTGGCCGGGTAAGGGGCTAAGAGAAAGGTCGCGGAGTCACCGTTCGTTCGTTAACGAGGCGCAAGTGTGGCGTGCCCAACGGAGGAGGGAGAAATGCATCGATTCGATGGGAAAGTAGCGTTGGTCACCGGTGGCGGGAGCGGCATTGGTTTGGCCTCGGCGCGAGCCATTGTGCAGGGAGGGGGCCGAGTGATGCTGGCGGGCCGGCGTGAAGAGGTCCTGGAAAAGGCCGCGAGCTCCCTGGGGCCAGCAGCACGCTGGGTGCGATGCGACGTTACCCGCATGGACGACGTCGAGAACGCTGTGACCACCACCGAGCGAGAGCTCGGGCCGCTGACCTTAGCGGTCAATTCAGCGGGCACGGCGACCATCGGTTCGGTGTTGAACGCGCAGCCGGAAGAGTTTTTCCACACCATCGATACCAACCTACTCGGTGTGTACCGCTGCATGCGGTACGAAGCGCGGGCCATGAAGGCCAATGGCGGTGGCAGCATCGTGAATATCAGCTCGATTGCGGGCGTGCTGACCCACCGCGGCATGACGGCATACTGTGTTTCCAAAGCTGGCCTCGACATGTTGACCCGTTGTGCGGCGGACGATCTCGGTCAATACCACATTCGCGTCAACGCGGTGCTCCCGAGCTTGGTAGACACAGAGCTCGCCGCGCCGTTGGTCCACACCTCCGATGCCCGCCAAGATTACTTGGAGTGCATGCCACTAGCGCGCATCGGCAAGCCGGAAGACGTGGCAAACCTCGTCGCCTTTCTTCTGAGCGACGAGGCAAGTTGGATCACGGGTCAGTGCGTTGCTGTCGACGGTGGCCACACGCTACGGCGAGGTCCATATCTCGTGGAACTCTTCCGGCACCTGTTGCCCCCCGAATGAGTCCGCACCCACTGGAACCACAGCGAGGTGGCGCCAGAAAATCTCGCGCGTTGCACCTTCGCAAGGTTGGGTGGTCTGACGCAGGCCAATGCCCTTGCGCCGCTTGTGCGGCGCCCCCGCCCAGACCGGACCGATTGCACGAACCCTACGCTCGGGCTTTTTCCGCCTTGATTGCAGCCAACACCTGCGCCGGATGTTTTTCCGCGTTGGCAACCTTTGCCCAGTGCTTTTTGACCTTACCATCTGGGCCAATCCACACGGTGGAGCGGATCACGCCCACGGTTTTCTTCCCGTACATCGTTTTTTCGCCGTACGCGCCGTACTTTTTCATGACCTTGTAGTCGGGATCGGTCAGCAGCAGGAATGGCAAGTTATATTTGCGAATGAACTTCTGATGCGACTCCGCACTGTCGGCGGACACACCGATCACCACGACGCCAAGTTCTTGCAGTTCCTTCCACGCATCACGAAAGCCACACGCTTCTTTGGTGCAGCCGGGGGTGTCGTCTTTCGGGTAGAAGTACAGAACGACGTCTTTTCCCCGGAAACTCGCGAGCGATACCGGCTTTCCTGCTGCATCGTTGAGGGTGAACTCCGGAGCTGCCTTCCCTTCCACAATTGCCATCGCGTTACTCCTCCTCGAGGTGCTGTCGTTCCGTGCCACATTCTGGTGCCGAATCAAGCGTACAGCAAAAACTCCTTCCGTTCCTCGAGCCATTGGAGCTCGTCTGCCCGTGCGAGGCTATCTAAGTCGGAAGGGGTAGCGCCAGGGTCGTCCACCCACAGGCGCAAATCGTCTCCGCCATTGATCACGTCGATCGGCAGCCGATCGTATTCGTACTCGTAGGGAAAACGACGCCACAGCGGCCAGTCGGGATGGAGGTCACGCGTAGCTTTGAGGAACAAAGCCACGAGCCGCCACGGGCGAAACCGCGCTGGGTCATATACTGGAGGTTCGGTGTGAATGTGCATCCCTGTGCAAAGTTGGCCGGAATGCTTGTGGAATGTGGGCTCGAACCAGCACGGGCGCAGCTTACAGCCCTCCAGCCAGCCGGGAGAGAGGTCCCCCATACGGGCCAGCACTTTCGGGAGGTCGAGTCCGGGGGCTCCGCACAGTTCGAGCGGGCGGGTGGTGCCCCGTCCTTCGGAAAGTTCGGTGCCTTCGAGCATAACGGTTCCCGGATAACACCGCGCCATCCACGGGTTAGGCGCATTGGGGCTCGGGTTAATCCAGCAACGCTCTGCCAATGGCCAACCGTAGCCTGGCGCTTGGTCCGGCTGCCAACCACGCAGCGGTACCACCTCGTAGGCCAAGTCCAGGGCGAGCGAGCGCACGAAGTAACGGCCCAGTTCGCCCAGGGTCAGTCCGTGGCGCATGGGAAAGTCGCCAGCCGCCACAAAGCTTTCCCACGAAGGCCGGCGACGCAGCCCTTCGACATTGCGACCAATGGGATTCGGGCGGTCGAGTACCCACACTTCCTTTCCCGCACGGGCCGCTTCTTCGAGTAAGTAACGCAGCGTGGTGACGAACGTGTACACGCGACAGCCGAGGTCCTGAAGATCGACGAGAACGATGTCGCAGCCCTCCAGCATCTCGGAGGTCGGGCGAAGGGTTTGGCCGTATAAACTGAACACGGGGATGCCGTGCACCGGGTCCACGTAATCTTGGGACTCGATCATGTTGTCTTGCTTTTCTCCCCTCAAGCCATGTTGCGGGCCGAAGGCCATGGTCAGTCGCACACCGGGCAGCCCCATCACGGCATCGAGGGAATGGATGAGATCGCGCGTGACCGACGCGGGATGAGCAAGTAACGCCACACGTCGCCCCCGCAGGCGCCGTTGCCAGTGTTCGCTTTCTAGGAGGTGGTCGATCCCGAAGTCCATCCTGGATTCAACTCTCACTTTGGACTCGAAAGGCACAAACCTCCAAAGCCAAACCGCGCCACCTCAGCGTTGCCATTGTTCGAGCCAATCGAGCACCGCTTCGGCGCGGCTCAGGGTGTTGATCTGGCAGTGAACCGGTTCTTCCGTGTCCCAGACCACTTGCCGATCCGCCGGGGAGCGCTGCGCCAATGCTTCGACCAACCGGTGGGTGATCCCGTTCGTAACCAAAGGGTCGTTGCGCGAAAATGCCAGGAAGATGGGAGTTTGAATCCCGCGCGGGATCAACTGCGTTCCCAAACTTTGGGCGGCGGCGTTTTCCCAGGTGCCGTAGTGCGCGAGATAAAATGCATCGAGGCGCTCGAGGTAGCCCGGAATACCTCGCAGAAGCGCGAACAAACCAGGGGGATCGTCCTTGAACCCGGGCAAATAGTCTGCCGGGCTATCCAGCGCTGCCGCAGCCACTGCGTCGGGATCGGCGAGCAAAAGCTGCGCGGTGCGCTGACCGCCACCGCTGCATCCAAAGGAATACTCGCGCCTGTGGTCGTGGCGAAACCGCTGCCGGAACCATCGCCAGACGAAATCATCCATGCTGCGGCCGTAGCGCGGCGCGCGAATGTAGTAATCCACCACCTCGCCGCGATGGTGCCCGCCGTCGCCCCAGCAATTGCCAGGCACCACGATTCCCCACCCTCGCTCGAGAGCGGCTGCGGCTATGGCTCCTCCTGCCTCGCCTCGCAAACCGCGCATCGCACCGCCGCGGTTGAGGATTTCGATGAAGGCGGCGAAGCCCGGTTGCTGTTGTAAAATTTGCATTGCGGTCCGCGGTGCCGCGTGAACGAACAGGGAGGCGAGCGCTTCGATGAAGTCGAGGCCGTTGCCGTGGAAAAGCATGATGACCGGTGCCCCGGGGTCGCTCGGTGGCACCGCCAGGAAAACCGCCGGCGCTCCAGGCGTTTCGGTCGCCTCCGGGATGTGGAGGTAATCGTCGCTATCGGTGCGGACGCACGGGAACTCCGGAACCTCGTAAATCTCCGCCACGAACTGCTTACCGGCGGAGAGAAAGCCGTTCACCACATCGCCCCCCTGGGGCCCTTCGAGTGCAGCGATTCGCCACGCGCCAATGCGCCGCGCTTGCGGCTCGCGCGCGGTCGGTTCGCCGTCGTCTCCACAGCCGACCGTCCACATCCCAACGAGGAGTGCCAGGAACAGTGAAGGCAGGCGGCGCATTGTGGTTCGGAACAGTTGGCAACGCATGACAGAAAGCGAAGGATCCTTTTCTCATGCTTGACTCGATGGGGCAAGCCAGCACTTCGACGGTCCAAGGATGGCTGGACATGCCGAGGAAGGGGCCCGGTTTCGCTATCCCCAGGGCGGAACCATGGCTTTCGCAGGCTAACGTGGGGAAAAAAGGTGGAAGCGGACTGGTCAGATGCCCAGTGTCTGCATACAAAGGGTCAACTCGGCGGATGCGACCATGCGAAAACACCTCCGGCGATTGAGATGCAGTTGTTGGCTGAGAAGTGCCGCCGCGGTGGCGCTGCTCATGCTGGCTTGGCCCGTGGCGGTGCGGGCGCACTTTCACTTCGAGTTAGTGGCCGAGCGTGCAGAAAAGCTCGCTGCCCAGGCATACCAACCGCCAGACCCAGTACCCGAGTGGCTCACTCGGATTACCTACGACCAGTGGCGGGACATCCGTTTCCGGCGCGATCGCGCACTGTGGCGCGACACGGGGCTGCCCTTCCAGATTCAATTCTTCCATCCCGGATACTATTACCGGCACACGGTGGCCGTTCACGTGGTCGACGACGCTGGTGTCCATACTGTGGCTTTCTCCCCGAGCGACTTCGACTACGGGCGCAACGACTTCGCCAGCCGCGTGCCGCACAACCTCGGGTTTGCAGGGTTCCGGGTTCATGCTCCAATCAACCGTGCAGATTATTTCGACGAGGTAATCGTGTTCTTGGGCGCCAGTTACTTTCGCGCCGTGGGTAAAGGGCAGGTGTTCGGCCTTTCCGCGCGAGGCTTGGCGATCGACACCGGGTTGCCGAGCGGCGAGGAGTTCCCTTCCTTTCGCGAGTTTTGGATCGTCCGCCCACAACCCTGGTCTACCGATCTTACCGTGTACGCCATTTTGGATAGCCCGAGCGCTGCCGGAGCCTACCGTTTCCTCATCCGGCCGGGCGAGCAAACGCGAGTGGACGTGGAGGCGCGTCTCTACCTTCGTCGCGACATCCAACAGTTAGGCGTTGCCCCTCTGACGAGCATGTTCTTCCACGGGGAAAACAGCCCCCGACCGGTGGAAGACTTTCGCCCCGAGGTGCACGACTCCGATGGACTTCTCCTGCACTTTCGCAATGGCGAGTGGCTTTGGCGCCCTTTGATGAACCCGCGTTCCTTGTTGATCGGTAGCTTCCGCATGCAAAGTCCGCGTGGTTTCGGACTGCTGCAGCGCGACCGCAATTTCGATCACTACCAAGACCTCGAAACCCGCCGCGACCGCCGGCCCAGCGGGTGGGTGGAGCCACTGGACGATTGGGGTGCTGGCCGGGTAGTGCTGGTGGAAATCCCGACGAAGTCGGATACGAACGACAACGTCGTTGCATTCTGGGTTCCCGACACAAAAATCAAACCGGGTGCCCCATGGTCTGTCCGGTATCGCTTGTGGTGGTATGAAGAGGATCCACTGCGTCCCCCAGGTGGAAGGGCAGTCGCCACCCGGCGGGACCGTGGCAACCGAGAAGACGCTTACCGCCTGGTTGTGGACTTCGCTGGCGGGGAGCTGGAGTCCATTCCAGCAGACACGGTGCTTCACGGAGCCGTGACCATTGCTTCCGGTACGGACTCCGCCGAACTGCTCGACCAACAGGTCGTAAAAAACCCGGTCACTGGCGGCTGGCGTCTGGCCTTCCAAGTGCGACCGAAGCGAAGCGAGCCCGTGGAGCTTCGGGCTTTCTTGATGTTGGGGGAACGGGTTTTGACGGAAACTTGGTCGTACCTTTTGGTGCCATGAGCGAGCCAGCGCAACGAGAGATCGCCGACGAGGCAGAGCAGCGACCCCTCACGGTTCCACCCGAGCGCTTGTACCAGGATTGGGCTGCGGCGCGAGAGCGGGCGCTGCGGTATTGCCAGGCGTTAGGGTTGAACGAGGAAGAGGCTACGGTACTCGCCGATCGTGCGGTACGCCGTGCGATCGAGCGCCCGTACTGGGGTGAAGGTGCCCACGCCATTGCAGAAACGTTGCGTGCAGTGCGGGAGATCGTCGTGCAACAGTGGCCCGTTCCGGCGGATGCTTTCCCCGGTTTGCCCGAATACCTCCGGTGGCGACTCCACCGCTTTCTCCAAGGCGGCAGAAAAGAACGCGCTCAAGTACCGCTGCGCAATGGCTACCCCACTTCGCACCAGGTTGTGCGCCGGCGCCATATGCGACCCGAGCCCGTGGAGCGCAGGGTGTGGCGGCGGTTGTGGAAACGCTTGCGAGGAGTGCGCGATGAGCAGGTCCTGCGCGGTCGGGAACTCCGCAAGCGACGTTCCGCTTTGCCATGGATTCACGCAGCTCGGGTACGTCGGGTGGTGCTCGCCGCACTGGTGCTGCTGCCCACGATCGTTGCCAGTGGGTTCATGCAGACGGTGCTACCGTATCAAGGCCGAACCTGGCTCGAATTTTTTATTGTTTTGTTTTTCGGTGCACTGTTTGGCTGGATCTCGATCGGGTTTTGGACAGCGGTTTTTGGCTTCTTCACCCTGCTGTTCGGGGATCGCTACGCGATCACGCAGCTACCTCCCGTGGACCCACGAAATTTCCGCCCGCGCGGCCGCACCGCCATCGTCATGCCGATTTGCGAGGAGCCGGTGGAGCGCGTTTTCGCCGGCCTCAGAGCGATTTACGACTCCTTGGAGCGAACCGGCGCCCTGGAACACTTCGACTTTTTCGTGCTCAGCGACAGTGCAGACCCCGGCACGTGGGTCCGCGAGGAAGAGGCCTGGCTCCGATGGTGCCGCGACGTTGGCGGGTTTGGTCGGATTTTTTATCGCCGGCGGCGTGTACGTCTGAAACGCAAGAGTGGCAACGTCGCCGATTTTTGCCGGCGCTGGGGTGCCCATTACGAGTACATGATCATGCTCGATGCGGACAGCATCATGAGTGGCGAGACCATCGTGCGGCTGGTGCAACTGATGGACGCCCACCCGAACGCGGGCATGATTCAGACAGCGCCGCGCGCCGTGAATCGGCGTTCGTTGCTCGCTCGCGTGCAGCAGTTCAGTAGCCGGCTCTATGGGCCAATGTTCGCTGCAGGTTTGCACTTTTGGCAATTGGGCGACGGCCAATACTGGGGCCATAACACGATTATTCGGGTCGAGCCGTTTACGCGCCATTGCGGCTTGCCGCGGCTGCCGGGCAAGCCTCCGCTGGGTGGCGAAATCATGAGCCACGACTTCGTGGAAGCAGCATTGCTCGGGCGTGCCGGCTGGCAGATTTGGCTCGCCTACGACCTCGACGGCAGTTACGAAGAAGTGCCCTCCACGTTGCTGGAGGAAATGAATCGCGACCGCCGCTGGTGCCAAGGCAACCTGCAGCATTTGCGCCTGCTGTTTACCGAGGGCTTGTTCGGAGCTCACCGGGTGTTGTTCCTCAACGGCGTGCTTTCGTACGTTTCCGCCTTGCTGTGGTTTGCGTTTTTGGCCCTGAGCACGGTCGAAGCCGTTTCTCACGTACTTTGGGAGCCCGAGTATTTTCCTCACGGCCCAGCGCTGTTTCCCGAGTGGCCGATCTGGCGGCCCGAGTGGGCCATTGCGCTCATGGCGGTGACGGCAGCAATTTTGTTCTTGCCGAAGTTACTCAGCGTGTTTTTGGTGGTCGTGGTTTGGAAGCAGGCTCGTGCCTTTGGCGGACTCGTGCGACTTCTGCTGAGCGTGCTTTTGGAGATCGTTCTTTCCAGTCTGTTCGCCCCCATCCGGATGGTGTTCCACAGCCGCTTCGTTGTGCAAAATTTGCTTGGCCGTACGGTGCAGTGGAAGTCGCAAGGGCGCGAGGATGCGGAGACAACGTGGCGTGATGCGCTCCGGCACCATGCTTGGGATGGCCTCTGGGCCAGTGCGTGGGGCCTTGGGCTGTACTGGTTGAACCCTGGTTATTTTTGGTGGCTTACGCCAATCATCGCTGCGCTCATCCTGTCGGTGCCGTTTTCCGTCTGGGTGAGCCGAGTTGCCTGGGGAGACCGTACACGTCGGCTCGGTTTGTTCCTGATTCCCGAGGAGGTGTCGCCACCGCCGGAACTGCTGAGTTTGCAGGAGTACTGGCGGCGGCTGCAAGGGGAAATGGCGGCGTTACCACAGCTCGAGCACGATGGTTTTGTGCGCGGTGTGGTCGATCCGTGGGCCAATGCGTGGCACCGTGCATTGTTGGGTCGCCCGCGACAGGTGAGCGCGAGCGTGCGAGCGCGGCGCCAGCAGTGGCTCGATCAACTTCTACGAAACGGACCAGGCGCCCTTTCTCCTCGGGAGCGTCGCTACGTCTTTTATGATCCTGATTTGGTCGATGCGCTGCACGAGCGGGTGTGGTGCATGGAAGACGAGTTCCGGCTTGCCCGCTGGGGACGCCCCGGAGGCGTTCCGTAAGCTACGTGTGGTGACACGCGCGGCTCACGTGGGGTTCACGGGGCGAGGAGCACCGAAGGAGCCGTAGAAGTGTTCGGCCCAGCTTGCAAACAACGGAGTCGAGGGCAGTCCGAGGCTGCGAAGTTCCTGCGCTAACTCGTGGTCGCCCAGCTCCAACGTTACCCCCTCTCCTGCGGGAAACATGCGTGCCTCGCGGCTTCCGGAGGAAAACGGCACCACGCAGAGGGTGGGGTGGTAGGTGTAGGTTTGCAACGTGGTTTCTTGTTCTGGCAGGGCGACTCCGCCGCGGCGGGGCACACAAAGCCCGAGAGCAAAGGTGCCGTCCAAGAACAAGCGGCAGCGCACCGATTCCGGTTCGTACTCCAAATCGATCCGCTCCACGGTCTTCGGAAATCCCCAGATGGTCCGGCCAGCGGCGCAAGTAAATTCACCATCTACTGGCAGCCGGTAAATGAACGTGCCGGACTCTTCTACGGTTCCCGAGCGCGGACGCACGAAAAACACGACCATTACTTCGCGGTAAGCTCCGAGGTCATTGTCCAGGTAATCGACAAACCCAAGCACCAGTTGCGACTGCCCGGGCTCGTGCTCCAGCGGGCACAGCGCGGGCCCAACGAAGCGGCTGGCGGCGTTTGCTGGCACCGCGTAGATCACGTGAGCGGCTTTGGCTGCACGTACCTGGCAAGGCATGCGCACAGGTACACCGCGAACGTCGTACACCGAGGGAACGTCTTCGGCACCAAGGTTTCTTTTGGGCTCGACCATGACAAGTGAATCCTGGAACACAGGTTGCCCGGTGAATGCAAGGCTAGTCGTTACGGAAAGCGTAAAAGCCTCGCTCCGGGTCGGAGAGGCAGGGCCGTGGTGGCACTGGCTTCGCCGAGGGTTACGGACACGGTGAGCGAACCGGTAGCACTTGGTTGGATGGCGTCGCCCCGAGCCAGCAGGGTAAAGTCGTACGTTTGTGGGTCGCGTTGAACCACGTCCACGACCGTTACGCCAACGGCAGTGCGGGCACGCCAACGGTAGCGGTTGTTGCGGGCGTTGCGCAGCCAGTCTCTCGGCGAAATGCCGGCGTACACTAAGGTTCGGGCACCATCGCGTACCGCAACGAAAAAGGCATCCGTTCCAAGTTGCCAGGCTGGATCGGCAACCCGAAAGGTACCTTCGAGAAGCAGGCGGTGCCGTGCGGGTTTTTCGCGACGATCGAAAACCAGCGCTGCCCGTTCGAAAGAGACCGTGGTGTCCGATTCGGTGGGATACAGGGAACAGATCGCGGCCCGGTCATCTTCGCGCAGCGCCGCACCGCGGTAGTCGAAATGGGCACGGAAATACATCGTGGCGTCGGACCTCAACGGATCGCGCTCTTCGGGGTCGTCCGAGGAGTGGGCCAGACCCAAAGCATGACCCACTTCGTGGGTGAGGACTTCAGCCAGTCCGGGGATGTTCCAGAACGGGCACCCGGCAAAGCCGTTGGCAATAACCACATCGCCCTCGGAGATTTCGAAAAACGAGCTTCCGGAAAACGACCGCGCCTCCGCCGACGCCCCGCAAACGCCGCCGATTCCGAGCACGCCCACGCAGTTCACGGGGTCGCCAATGTCGTCGAAAGGATCGTTGAACACGACCTGGCTTTTACCATCGCATCGAGCGAAGGGGCTGGGCTCCACGCCGAACTCCGTCTGGAAACGGACGGCCGTGCAGGCAACGCTGCTCCAGGCCTGGAAGGCGTCCTTCGCTGCCTGGATGGAGTTGTGCGGACCGATGGCCGCGTCGCCCGCCGGGTCGATGCGAAAGGCGAGGGGCTGCCCGTTATCGGGCGCGAACCACCGGGCGGCTGCGGGCCCAGAAAAGGCGAAGCGAGGGCGCACCCAGGGTCCGCGCACGGGGGCACTGGTGAGTTTTCGGGCGACCCGCGGGCGACGTTTTTCAATCTTCCCGAGACGTTCGAGCAGTGTTTCGAGGCGATACGTTCGACTGAAGGAACGTTGCAGCCGCCGCTGTTTTGGACTCCACGTCGCACCTTCCACGAGGTTTTGCACAGCATAGTCCTGGCCGTTTTGTCCGCGAACGATGCGGAACTTGCC
>BEIG01000120.1 GCA_002898795.1 bacterium HR30
CCGATCTAGCCGCCTTTTTCGCGATGGCACCCGTAAGGTCTGCCGTGCGACAGTTCGTTGGTGGAATCTTTCCAAGATTCACCTTGTACTGGCACAGGAGCTGCTGCTGCAAGCGCTTGGCAAACAAATCGCGCGTGGCTTTGGCCAGGACCCGCTGACACGCCAGAGCTCCCGTGTTCCCGACCAGCAGCGGAGGATCGGGAAAGTCGCCGTACAGAGATTTGGTGATGCTGAACGCCTGACTTTGGATCAAGCAACTCAAGCAGGTTGTCAGGCTAACGTAGCTCGACGTCAGCACCACCGAGTCGCACGGTGCCACGCAAGCAAGATAGCCCAATGCGGAGGGCAACGACGCCCCAGCGGTATCGCAGCGCTGAATTGCTGCTCGCTCCAGAGCAAGTTGGGCCTTCATCAGGCTGTTCAATGAGGCCACGGGAAGCTGGCTCAAGTCGTTGCAGTTGAGTGTCGAGGGATAGCCCGGCTTACCCGCCATCCGCTTTTCATGGCAAGCCGCCTGAGCTGCCAAGATCTTCATTTGAAGCCGGCGCGCAGCTTTGCCAAGCGCGTCGCGGCATTTCACATCCGGGGGCACCACCCCATAAACTGGGGTCACCGCCACGAGCAAGGCAGCGCCCAACAACCAACACACTCGCTTCCGCATGAACCTGTGTCTCCAAAGCTTGGTCGAAGGTTCACCTCTACCTTCGGGGAAACACCTATGTCAACACAATCAGTGAAACCAGCAGCCCACCCTTCCTGCACATCAGAGTCTTGTCCGTCCCCGTGGTAAGCCAGTGTGCCTTCCTACCAGGAGGTACACGAAGACGGTACGTCGCCGCCATGGTTGCGCATGGTGCCATGCGCTCAACGGCGGGCGAGCCCGGAACGCGATGGCTTCCACCGTGTCCTCGTCTCCCACCCTACAGCCACCAGCGATCGAGCCCCGACCGTCTCGGCTGGTTGACCGTACGAGGCCGAGACGAGCGTCGTGTCATGCCCGCCCCTGTGTGCCGCACGTTCCGGGCCAAGGCACGACGGACCTCTGGCTCGGACCCATGTGGCGTATCTGGGCTAAACGGCATCCTGCATTCGTGCTAGGGTCGGAACATGGCACAGCCTTTGGACTTCCATGAGCTCGTACGGGCACTGGAAGAGCACCCCGAATGGCGGCAAGAGCTCCGACGTCTGCTGCTCACCGAAGAACTGTTGCAATTACCGGAGGTGGTGCGGGAACTCGCTGCCGCATTAGGCGCGCTTTCGCAAGAGGTACAACGGCTAGCGGAAGCACAGCGGCGCACGGAGCAGCGGGTCGAAGAACTTGCCGAAGCCCAGCGGCGTACCGAGCAGCGCGTGGAAGAACTTGCCGAAGCCCAGCGGCGCACTGACGAGCGCTTGGAAGCTCTTGCGACCGAAGTCGCCCGTTTAGCCGAAGCACAACGACGCACTGAGCAACGGGTGGGAGAACTTGCTGAAGCACAGCGGAGGACGGACGAGCGCTTGGGCTATCTGTTGGGACACGATTTGGAGCGACTCTACCGGGAACGGGCCGCAGCGTACTTCGGGCGAGTCTTGAGCGGGCTGGAAGTGTTGGACACCCAGACTCTGGCCAAGATGCTGGATCGGGCCCGCGAGTCGGGCCGTATCTCGGCAGACGAGCGGCAGGAGATTTTGGAGGCGGATGTGGTGGTGCGGGGGAAGGACGAAGCGGGCCACGAGATGGGGTTCGTGGTGGAGGTCTCGTCGGTGATCGGGCGGAGGGATGTGGAGCGGGCGGTGCGGCGGGCTGAGTTGTGCAGCAAGGCCTTGGAGCTTCCGATGGCGCCGGCAGTGGCGGGGCAGAAGATTCGCAAGGAGGTGGCGGCGCTGGCGCAGAGTCAGGGGGTGTGGCAGTTCCTGAACGGGCGTAGCCAGCCGCCGCAGAACGGCGGGGGTCAGGCAAAGAGGTCGTAACCCTGGCAGCGGCTGGTGGTTAAAGGCCGGCGGAGGCGCCGGCAGCACACGCATCGAACCACAAACTCATCTGCACACTTTCGCCCCACACATTGCCTGTCGCCCAAGCTGGATGCGATGGTAACCCGCACCAGTCTTGCGGGTAGAGACGCAGGCCCGTGCCACACCTTTTCCACTCTGCCATGGCTGCTTTGTCTCACGGCTTGGAGCCTTGCATGTTGCTGCAACCGTGCGGTGGTGCGCAGGCCCGGGACTCGTGGAAACTCGGGTACATTGCCGTGCACCCTTAGCGCGGGTGGCCGTCGCCCCAGTGAAACCTGAGGGACAACGCCATCGGAAAGCAATGGGCCGTCAGGGACTCGAACCCCGGACCCGCTGATTAAGAGTCAGCTGCTCTAACCAACTGAGCTAACGGCCCACGAACGGGAGCGACGAGCGCTTGTAGCGAGCCAGCGGCGGTAGCGTCAAGCACGATCCGGTGTGGAACTTCGGCTCGCTCCCGTCTGGTCGGGACGCGGGCGGTAAAGAATCGCTGTGTGGCCAATGAGCCCGCACAGTTCCGCACCGGTGGCTCGCGCAATCGTCTCCGCCCAGCGACGCTTCTCTTCGGGGCGCCGCATGCGCACCTTGATCAGCTCGTGCGCGGCGAGTGCTTCGTCCACGGCGCGGATCACCGACTCCGTCGTCCCCTGCTGCCCCACGAGAACCACCGGAGCCAGATGATGCGCCCGCCCCCGGAGGAGTTTCCGCTGCTTCCCGGTGAGCGGTGGTAGCGCGGCCGAAGTCGGACCGTGCGGCTCCGGCGCGCCTTGGTTCGCGTGGTGTTTGGGGGCTTCGGAGTCAGACATGGTTCGAGAATTTCCCATCGTTAGCCTAACTTGCTTAAACACAACAAGAGCACTTTGCCACCAGCCTCTTCCACTGACGGCGTCGCTTGCAACAACCGCACGTTCGTGCTTGGTGGGGAACGCCAGCGGCAATTGCGGAGTCGGAGGCTATGTGGGCCGGGTGGTTGGTCTTGTGCAGCGTTTTCCTCGGTTTCCTGTCAGCCCGCGCTAGTGCCATGCCCCTGCGGCAATGGTTCGAGCCTCAACCCTCGAGCTATCGGCTCGAGGTGAGCAAGCGCGCGAGAGTGATGCACCTCTGGCAGCAGGATCAGCTCCTTCGCACCTTCCGGGTCGCGCTAGGCAAACAGCCGAATGGAACCAAGCAGTACCGCGGTGACCGTCGCACCCCTGTGGGCCGCTACTACATTGGCGACAAACGACCAAGCCGCCGCTTCCACAAGTTTTTGGCGCTCACGTACCCCAACCTCTCCGATGCAGAGCGCGGGCTAAGTCAAAATTTAATCGACCAGGAACTCTGGGCCGACATCCTGTTTGCGCACCTCGAGCGCACCCTACCGCCGCAAAACACTCTCCTGGGCGGGGGTGTGGGCATTCACGGGTATGGAGGGCGCATCGAGCTGCCCATCGATTGGACCGAGGGCTGCATCGCCGTGAGCGACCAGGACATCGACTACCTTTACGAGATCCTTCCCGTGGGAACGCCCGTGGACATCCGCGAAGAGTAACTCGCCGCTTAGTCCATGCCGAGGATGCGCCGCCCTTCGGGCGAAATCATTTGCGGGCCCCATGGTGGGTCCCAAACCAGCTCCACGTCTGCTTCGTCCACCTCGGGCAGGGCCAGGAGTTTCGCCCGCGCATCTTGCGCGATATAGACTCCCATCCCACAGCCGGGAGCGGTAAGCGTCATCTTGACCTCCACCCGCTTGCCACCGCCGGGCAGGTCGTGGATCTGCAGGTCGTAAATCAATCCCAGGTCAACGATGTTGACCGGAATTTCCGGATCGTAACACGTCCGCAACTGGGCCCACACCTGTGACTCGAGGTCTCCCCCAGCATCGCTTTGCGATGTCTCGTTGCCCAAAACCTCCCGCCCGATGGCGTCGGCATTCGCGCCTTCAATGCGAAACAACCCACCAAGGCTGGGAATGCTCAGGGTAAAGCTGCTCCCCAGGCTTTGCGTAACGTACCCCACCGTTCCACGGGGAACCGTAAGCCGCTCTCCACCGGGAATCGCCACGGCCTCGCAATCGCGGGCAAATTCTACTCGTTCCTGTTCCATAACGGTCTCCTCTTTCGCCTTGCCATCGCAATCTAGGGGCAGCCAACCAGCAGAGCAAGCAGCCGTGGTGCGCTGAGGTGCGTGGAACCACCCAGGTATCGAGGGGGGAGAAAACAGACGCGACCGCTGATCCGCATTCGCAAGCAAAGGGCTCCGCACGCTGCACCGGAACGTGCGGCGTTGCGGAGAGAAGCGTCCCCGACGGGATTTGAACCCGTGTTGCCGGCGTGAAAGGCCGGTGTCCTAGGCCTGGCTAGACGACGGGGACGTACACCGCCACTACGGAGCCTGCTCTTGCTAGCCAGCTCTGCGAGCGGGCGCAACCCTGAACTGGCTCTCTCATCCGCACCCTTGCACGTTCACCCTCTCCGTGGTTGTTAATGCAACGCGACTTTGTTCCTGAAAGGTTGTGGCTATGGCGACGAAGAGGACCGGTGGTAAGTCGAAGGCGAAATCGACTGTAACCAGGGAGCAAACGACAACGAAACCTTCTTCCAAAAAAACGCCCCCCAAGGCGCAGCCGAAAGCAAAGCCCAGCACAACCGCGAGCAAGTACGACCAACCGGGAGCTCCGTGGTGGAAGAAAATCCCGTTGCCCCTGCCAAAGTGACCGCACCACCCGCGTGCCCTCGGCAGCCGGGGAATTTGTCGCGCAAAAGCCGTATTTCGCGGGCATCGCGAAAGAGGTGCTAGGGCGACGTCCCTCTGGGAGCGCGGACGTCCCCGTCAGCAAAACGCCCCAATCGGTGTGCCGTGCTCGCCCGCCGGTCTTTTCCTGCGGGCCTCGCGGCCCGCACGCACCAGCATGGCTGGGGCACGCCAAAACGCGGGCATCGCGCCAGCGATGCTACAGCAACGCCCCGCCTGGGAGCGCGGACGTCCCGGTCCGCAAAACGCCCCAACGCGTGTGTCGTGCTCGCCCACCGGTGTTTTCCTGCGGGCCTCGCGGCCCGCACGCGGCAGCATGGCTGCCGTACTCCAAAACGCGGGCATCGCGCCAGCGATGCCACAGCAACGCCTCGCCTGGGAGCGCGGACGTCCCCGTCCGCAAAACGCCCCTTGGGGGCCGTGCGCCCCTACTGGAGCGGGGGCGGTGCTGATGGTAACAAAGGCACCATCTTGGGCCGTTCCGAACTGGCCAGATTAGGGAAGGAATGCGTACATGAGCCTACGAGAGGTGTCGTCACTCGAACTCCATGCCATCGAACGTTTGGTCAACGCAGCTGCTGCTGTGGTGGACGATGCCCTCGCCGTGGCGCGTGAGCGGACCGAACACGGCAAGGGTATCGATAACGAGCAAGTTCACTGCGAACGCCTTGCCTACACAGCCACCGAAGTACAGGCGGCACGCGACCTGCTGGCTTACGCCAAAGCCGCCCAGGGCCACACCTCCGAATCCCCAATGTATGCCGACATGGCAGCGGTGTTCGCTGGCGAAATGGTGCAAAAACTCGGCGCTGCTGTCGATGCACACTTCTCGAATTTCGGCGTCAGCACAGAGCGCTTGAACGCCACCTTGGGCAACCCCGAAATTAAAACGATCCTTCGGGCCGCGCTCGACGACGCCCGGGTGCGCGCCGTGGGCCGGCGCGTGATCGAGCAACGCGGGGCCAACCACTGCTGGATGGACAACGAGCTGGCATCAATGACCCGCGACTCGGTCCGGCAGTTCGCCGAAGCAGAGGTCTTGCCCCTCGCCGAACACATCCACCGCCACGATGAACTGGTCCCCGACGATTTGATTCGGAAAATGGCCGAACTGGGGTTTTTCGGCATGTCGGTTCCCGAGCAATACGGCGGCGGCGGCATGGGCAACCTCCCCATGATCATCACGACGGAGGAACTCTCGCGTTGCTCGCTTGCCGCTGCGGGAAGCCTCATCACTCGGCCAGAAATTCTCACCAAGGCTTTACTCAAAGGCGGCACCGAACGGCAAAAGCAACGGTGGCTGCCACCCATCGCCCGCGGCGAAATTATGGTGGCCATCTCGGTTACGGAACCAGACACTGGTTCCGACGTAGCCTCGATCAAGTGCCGCGCCTCCGAAGCCGTGGTCGACGGCCAAAAAGGCTACGTGATCGATGGCGCTAAAGCCTGGTGTACCTTCGCCGGGCGGGCGAATGTGCTCGCCCTGCTCGCCCGTACCGACCCCGACCCCCAAAAAGGCGCGCGCGGCCTATCGTTGTTCATCGTGCCCAAGGACCCCTTTTACGGCCACTCCTTCGAAATGCGGCAGCCCTCGGGTGGCGTTCTGGTCGGGAAGGCCGATCGGACTCCCGGCTACCGCGGCATGCACTCCTTCACGTTGAACTTCGAACGGTACTTCGTGCCCGCCGAGAATCTCGTGGGCGAAGAAGGCCAGAAAAACAAAGGCTTTTACTTACAAATGGCCGGATTCGCTGCGGGCCGCCTGCAAACCGGTGGACGCGCTACGGGGCTCGCTCAAGCAGCCTTGGAACGTACAGCGGAATATGCCAACGACCGCAAGCAGTTCGGCCAGCCCATCGGCCAGTTCCAACTCACCCAGTACAAGCTGGGCCGCATGGCCACCTACACCATGGCCGCTCGCCAACTCACGTACGCGGCAGCCCTCGCCATGGATCGCGACGAGTCCGTATCCCTGGAACCAGCTATGGCCAAACTTTTTTCATCGGATGTTGCCGTGTGGGTAACGCAAGAGGGCCAACTGCTTCACGGAGGCTGGGGTTACGCCGAGGAATTCCCCATTTCCCGCTACGTGGTCGATGCCACGGTGCTGCCCATTTTCGAGGGCGTGAAGCCAATTCTGGAGCTCAAGGTAATCGCGCGGCAATTGCTGGGATGACGACCCCCGTAGGCACCACGGCCGCCACTGCCGTGCAACTCCCCGACAACCATTGCGCTCCGCGGTTCGGCTGCGCCTGGGATGGCGTTTCGGCATCGACCCACGCCCGGGCGCTTGCTTGCACCGCCAGCGGTTGGGCGGCAAGGCTCACGACGAGGCGTTGCTGGAACCGGAGATCCACTTGCAGAGGCCAGCAAGGATCGAGGGTGGGGTCGTTATGTTTCCGCTGGCGGGGCGTAACCCACTCCGCCTCCACTCTGTTGCGAGCCGTGCAACATGTTAAAAGGAGACCCGTATGAGCAAGCAAGGAGATCGAGCCGACCTGGAACGATGGCGGCAACTAGCAACCGAGGAACGTAAGGGTCGAAGTCCCGACGAACTCGTGTGGCACACACCCGAGGGCATCGACGTGAAGCCACTGTACACCCGCGCGGATGTCGAAGATCTCGAGTTCCTCGACACCATTCCCGGCGACTTCCCGTTCCTGCGCGGCCCGCGAGCTACGATGTACGCGGAAAAACCTTGGACGATCCGCCAGTACGCTGGTTTCTCTACCGCCGAAGAATCCAACGCTTTCTACCGCGCTTGCTTGGCGCAAGGCCAAATGGGCCTTTCCGTTGCGTTCGATCTTGCCACCCACCGCGGCTACGATAGCGACCATCCACGCGTGGTGGGCGATGTCGGCAAGGCCGGTGTGGCCATCGACTCCGTCGAGGATATGAAAATCCTCTTCGACGGGGTTCCGCTCGACAAGATGTCGGTGTCCATGACCATGAACGGCGCGGTGCTGCCCGTGCTCGCCAGTTTCATTGTCGCTGGAGAGGAGCAAGGCGTGCCGCGCTCGAAGCTCACCGGTACCATCCAAAACGACATCCTCAAAGAGTTCATGGTGCGCAACACGTACATTTATCCTCCCGGACCGTCCATGCGCATCGTTGCCGACATCATTGAATACACGGCCAAGGAAATGCCGAAGTTCAACTCCATTTCTATCTCCGGCTATCACATGCAGGAGGCGGGGGCCACGTGCGATCTCGAGCTAGCCTTCACTCTTGCCGATGGGCTCGAATACGTGCGCGCTGCTTTGTCCAAGGGTCTCGACATCGATGCCTTTGCTGGTCGCCTCTCGTTTTTCTTCGCCATTGGCATGAACTTCTACATGGAAATCGCCAAGTTGCGCGCAGCGCGTCTGCTTTGGGCAACGTTGATGAAGCGCCTGTTCCAGCCGAAAAAGCGCGAGTCCTTGATGCTGCGCACGCACTGCCAAACCTCGGGCGCAAGCCTCACGGAGCAAGACCCCTTCAACAACATCGTGCGTACGACGATCGAGGCGATGGCAGCGGTGTTCGGCGGCACGCAAAGCTTACATACGAACTCTTACGACGAGGCCATTGCCCTTCCGAGCGATACCGCCGCGCGGATTGCGCGCAACACGCAGCTTATCTTGCAGTTGGAAACGGGCATTCCGAAAGTGATCGATCCGTGGGGCGGATCGTACTTCATGGAATCGCTCACCCATGCTCTGGCGCGCAAGGCCATGAACATCATCGAAGAAGTCGAAGCGATGGGCGGCATGGTCAAGGCAATCGAAGCCGGCATGCCCAAGCTGCGCATCGAGGAAACCGCTGCCCGCCGCCAGGCCCGCATCGACCGGGGCGAAGACATCATCGTCGGGGTGAACAAATATCGGCTGCCAGAAGAGCCGGAAATCGAAATCCGGGAAATTGACAATACGGCCGTGCGCGAGCGGCAAATCGAGCGGCTCAAGAAAATCCGCGCCACGCGCGACAACTCCAAGGTGGAGGCTGCTCTCAACGCGCTCACGCGCGCGGCCGAAACGGGCGAAGGCAACCTGCTCGCTTTGGCCGTAGAAGCAGCGCGCGCTCGTGCCACAGTGGGAGAAATCTCCGCCGCCCTAGAGAAAGTCTGGGGACGTTACCAGGCCGAAGTACGCTCGATTTCCGGCGTGTACGGTGGACAATACAACGACGATCCCGAGTGGCAACAACTTCGCTCCGAAGTCGACGCCTTCGCTCGGGAACACGGCCGCCGCCCCCGAATTTTGGTGGCCAAGGTGGGGCAAGACGGTCACGACCGCGGCGCCAAGGTGATCGCCACCGCCTTTGCCGACTTGGGGTTCGATGTCGATATCGGCAGTTTGTTCCAAACCCCGGAGGAAGTGGCGCGTCAGGCGGTGGAAAACGATGTGCATGTCATCGGCATTTCCACCCAAGCCGGTGGGCACAAAACCCTCGTGCCCCAACTCATTCGGGAACTCGAGCGCCTAGGGGCGAGCGATATCATCGTCACTGTTGGCGGAATCATTCCCCAAAAGGACTACAAGTTTCTCGAGCAGGCTGGGGTGAAGGCCATTTTCGGGCCGGGCACTCACGTGCTCAAGGCTGCGCGGCGCGTGCTGGAACTAGTGCGCGAGGCCACACAACCTGCCCCGAAGGTCGCCACCGCGTGAATCGAGCCCTGTTACCGGTCGAAGCCCTGGCTGAAGGTATTCTCGCCGGCAATCGTCGCGCGCTGGCGAAAGCGATCACTCTCGTCGAGAGCACCCGCGCCGATCATCAAGAGCAGGCCCAGCGCCTGCTGGAACTCCTCTTGCCGCACACTGGCCAAGCGTATCGCATTGGCGTGAGTGGCGTTCCTGGAGTCGGCAAGAGCACGTTCATCGAGGCGTTCGGGCTCCACCTGATTGCGCACGGAGAGAAAGTCGCCGTGCTTGCCGTAGACCCCTCGAGCGCGATTTCCGGTGGCAGCATCCTTGGCGACAAAACGCGCATGGCGCGTTTATCCGTGGCACCGCAAGCGTTTATCCGCCCGAGCCCCTCTGGCGGCTCGCTCGGTGGCGTCGCGCGTCACACGCGCGAAGCCATCTTACTTTGCGAAGCGGCTGGCTTTGGCGTGGTGCTCGTGGAAACCGTGGGCGTAGGGCAATCGGAGTTTACCGTTGCCTCGATGGTGGATTTTTTCCTGGTTCTCATGTTGCCCGGCGCTGGCGACGAGCTGCAAGGAATGAAGAAAGGCATCCTCGAACTCGTGGACGCGCTGGCGATCACGAAAGCCGATGGCGATAACTTGTTGGCCGCCGAACGCGCTGCCGCCGAGTATCGTAAGGCACTGCGTCTCTTTCGTCACCACTCGACCGTGTGGGAGCCGCCGGTGGTCACCGTAAGCGCCTTCAGTGGCCACGGGATCGATCGCGTGTGGGAAATCGTTCGCGAGCACCGCGCGCGACTCACTGCGGCAAGCGAACTCAGCCGCAAGCGCGAAGCACAGCAACAAAAGTGGTTCTGGGACATGGTTCGCGAGGGCATCCTGGAACACTTTCTGGCGCGGGCCGATGTGCAGTCCCTCCTGCCAGAATTGGAACGCGCCGTCGTGGAGCACCGCATGAGCCCCACCGACGCCGCCCGCCGTCTCCTGGCTTTATTGGATACCCCCCACGCATCGTAGGGGCGCATGGCAATGCGCCCGTCGTTGCCACCACCACCCACGTTGCCACCTCGACCCGAACCCCACCACCGGTTGTAGGGGCGCATGGCAATGCGCCCGTGGTTTCCGTCGCCCCTAACGTGTCCGGGGGTTTTCCCCAACGTTACGTAGATGTACATGGCTCTTCGTTGCGGTATCCCTCCGGCGATCGGCATTTTTGGAGTGCGGCAGCCATGCTGCCGCGTGCGGGCCGCAAGGCCCGCAGGGAAAACAGCAGCGGGCGAGCACGACAGACGCGTTGCGGCGTTTTGCGGACGGGGACATCCGCGCTCCCAGGGGGCATTGCTATGGCATCGCTGACGCGATGCCCGCGTTTTGGACTGCGGCAGCCATGCCGGCGCGTGCGGGCCGTAAGGCCCGCAGGAAAAGCGCGGGCGGGTGAGCACGACACACGCGTTGGGGCGTTTCGCGGACGCGGACGTCCGCGCTCCCAGGGGGCCCGTCGATCTCGTCGCACACGCACCCGACACGGCGTAGGGGCGCACCGTTGTAGGGGCGCATGGCAATGCGCCCGTGGTTTCCGTCGCCCCTAACGTGTCCGGGGGTTTT
>BEIG01000121.1 GCA_002898795.1 bacterium HR30
GTGGAGTCTGTGTCGAGGATGATCTCCTCCTGGGTCTTGCCGTGACGGCAGAAGCACTCGGTGCCTTCGCTCTCGAGAAGACGGATCGAATCCCAGTCGGCGGTGTTCTCCAGGCGCGACAGCGTCGGCTGCGAGGCCAGAGCCTTTCCTGCCCGTCCCGCCACCGCCTGCATGGTGGGATCGTTGCGCAGGGAGGTGGCGTCGTTGGCGTCCTCGTAGCCGGCGGCGATCTGGTAGATTCGCTAGGGCAGCAAGCTCAGCAGATCGTGCTCGACGTAGCGCCGATCGCGTCGATCGCCGACGACGCGTCTCAGCCGCTCGGTCCGTCCCAGTTGCGCATCGAACTCGTGCAGCACGATCAGCCCGCCCTCGCCCGAGATCGCGCTGTCGTCGAAGTCGACCACCACCTTGCGTTGGAATCGGAGCCGATTTGGTCTACGACACTCTGTAGCCACCCCCGCCCCTCCTCTGTGCCACCGACAGGGTGCTCACAACACCTGTCTATGGCAGATTTCAGAGGCGTTCGGAGGCTTTCTACTTCAGCAACCGTGAAGAATCCGGGTTAGGGCGCCTGCCCTGGTGCGAACGCTCGTTTTGGGCGAGCCGCCAGTGCTTCCTCTCTTCAGCAACAGCTCGCCGAAGCTCTGGGAATTGCTCGCCCTGTTCCTACGCGGTCCCAGGGATGCCATCGCTATTATGCGCTTTGGAGCGCAGGTCGTCGGACCTGGGAAGCGGGCCTACCGGGCGGGGGAGTTGGACCGCGGTGGTCAAAGTGTCCAAAGGGCGAAGGCTGCGTTGTGAACCGGCGTCCTCGCCTCTCGCGAAGCGATCGCTTCGGGATTAGACGGAAACCGTCGAAGCGGGCAGGGACACGCTAGAAGATGAGCGAAAATTCTCTTGACGGCGAGCTTGACAATCGACCCACGGGGGCGCCTCATGGCGAAACCGGAGAAACGAGGGTTAGGCCGTCAATAAAGGGGGTGAAGGACCAGGAACAGGATCTGATGTCAGTGCACGAGAAACAAACCGAGACAGCAACGCTCGCGCATCTCGCGACAAAAACGGCGGTGTGCGACCAGCCCGCTGCGTGGCCCGCGGCTGAACAAGGACGTTAGACCCGTAGGGCAAAAGGTCCCTATGCACCGTAACCCCATTGGTGGAGGTACCCATTGAACGAAATGATGGATCAAACGAAGGCCGAGGCGTTCGGCGGAAGGATGATGGCGCTGCTCAATGATGCGGTCGCGGGAATACTGGTGAGCATCGGGCATCAGACCCGCCTGTTCGATACGATGGCCGAATTGCCAGCGGCGAGCAGTGACGTGATTGCCCAAGCCGCGGGGCTTCAGGAGCGTTACGTGCGAGAGTGGCTCGGGGGCATGGTTCTGGCGGGGATTGTCTCGTACGACCCAGCCACCAAGACGTATGTGCTTCCTCCCGAACACGCAGCCTTCCTCACGCGATCTGCTGGCTCGAACAACCTCGCCTTTTTCACGCAGTACATTCGGCTGCTTTCCAACGTCGAGGGCGATGTCATCCGTGCATTCCGCGAAGGCGGTGGAGTCGGTTACGAGAAGTATCCCGACTTTCAACGGCTTCAGGCCGAGGAGAGCGCAGCGCTGTACGACACGGCGTTGGTGGAGGCGATCTTGCCTTTGGCTGACGGAGTAGTGGAGCGCTTGCGTTCTGGCATTGACGTGATCGACCTCGGGACCGGGCAAGGCCATGCCGTCAACGTGATGGCCCGTGCATTTCCCAACAGCCGTTTCGTGGGTGTGGATTTCTCGCCTGAAGGCATAGAGGCGGCCCGTGGCGAAGCGGCCAGTTGGAAGCTCTCGAATGCGCGCTTCGAGGTCGCCGATGTCGCCGCCGCGCTGCCCGGGAAATTCGATCTCGTGACTGCGTTCGATGTCATTCACGATCTCGCCAAGCCCAAGGTCGTTCTGGCCAATATACGTCGCGCCCTGCGTCCGGAAGGCGTTTTCCTGATGATGGACATGGCGGCTTCTAGCCACTTGGAAGAGAACTTCGACCACCCGATGGGCCCGCTGCTGTACGGGGCGTCGGTCATGCATTGCATGACGGTCTCACTGGCGCAGGGTGGCGAGGGGTTGGGAACGATGTGGGGGGAACACGTAGCGCAAAAATACCTGAAAGAGGCGGGATTCTCCGACGTCCAGGTCCATCACCTGGAACGTGACCCCATGCACACCTTTTACATCGCGCGGCCTTAAATCGACTTTGCTTGGCGGCCCAACAACAGCAGGCAGTGGACGGCGGTGAGCGCCGCCGCTGAACCAGGCCGTTAGGCACACCATGAACTCGTTCAGTCGTCGGTCACCTTCTGACGCCAACATCGTCCGACGACCAATCCATCGCTGGAGGAGGAGCACCATGCGAGAACTGATGATCGACTTCATCACCACCCTGGACGGCTACGCGTCGGGGGATGGCTGGCCGGCCTGGTGGGGTCTCGAAGGGCCGGAGTACCTGGCCTGGCTTGGCGAGCAGCCACCGGTAACGTACCTGATGGGCGCGAACACGTACCGGCTGATGTCCGGCTTCGCCGGCGGAGCGACGCCGCCGGGAACCGCCGAATTCAGGGTCCAGGAGGAGGCCAGCCTTGATGAGCTCACGCGAGCACCGAAGGTGGTGTTCTCAGCGTCGCTTGAGGAGCCTCTCACGTGGGCCAACACCACCCTCGTGCGCGGCGACGCCGTGCAGGCGGTCCGGGCGATGAAGGAGGAGGGCTCCGGCATCCTGAGCACGCTCGGCAGCCTCGGCCTGTCCCGCTCGCTGCTGCGCGCCGGCATCGTCGATCGCTTGCGGGTCGTGATATTCCCCGTCATCACCGGCGCGACTGGCGCAGAACGCATCTACGACGGCTATCCCGACGTCGCGCTCGACATGATCGACCACCGCACTTTCGACGGCCGAATCCAGCTCGTCGAGTACCGGCCGCGCGTGCTCGAGGGCCCGCTCTTCGCGCCGGCTCCGTTCCATGGAGGAACAACATGACGAAGATCGCAAAGAACACGATTTGCATCTGGTACGACCGAGAGGCCGAGGAAGCTGCACGATTTTATGCTTCGATCTTTCCCGACAGCGAAGTGACAGCCGTCTTGCGCGCGCCTGCCGACTATCCCTCGGGCAAGGCGGGCGATGTATTGGTCGTCCATTTCATCGTCTGCGGGATCCCCTGCATCGGGCTGAACGGCGGGCCTGCCTTCCCGCATAGCGAGGCCTTCTCGTTCCAGATCGCCACCGACACGCAGGAAGAAACCGACCGCTACTGGAATGCGATCGTTGGGAACGGTGGGCAGGAGAGCGAGTGCGGTTGGTGCAAAGACCGCTGGGGTGTGAACTGGCAGATCACCCCGCGCACGCTCACCGAGGCTCTTCCCGCGGGCGGCGACGAAGCCAAACGCGCCTTCGCCGCAATGATGACTATGAGGAAGATCGACGTAGCCGCTATTGACGCTGCACGGCAGGGGTGAGAAGCGGGCAATCTAACCCGACCGTTAGCCGCTACGAGGAATTGAACGCCATGGGACTCTTGATCTTCAGCATCAACGTTACCCTTGATGGTTGCGTCGACCACCGGGAGGGAATCGCCGACGACGAAACACATGCGTTCTTCACCCGGCTCATGGACGAGGCGGGGGCGATACTGTGGGGCCGCGTTACCTACGAGATGATGGAGAGCTACTGGCCGGCGGTCGCCCGAGGCGAGGTGGAGGTGCCACCGGCGATTCACGAGTGGGCGATCAAGCTGGAGGCCATGCCAAAGTACGTGGTGTCGTCGACGCGAAGGGGCTTCCCGTGGACCAACAGCTATCACATCGTCGGCGACTTGCGCACGGGCGTGCAGAAGCTCAAGGAAGCGACCCCGGCTGGCGTGCTGCTCGGCAGCGGCAAGCTCGCGACCGAGCTGGACAGGCTGGATCTGATCGACGAGTACATGTTCCTCGTCCACCCCAGGATCGCCGGTCACGGCCCAACCCTGTACCAGATCGGGCTGCCCAGCACGCGACGGCTCGACCTGATCTCCGCGACGCCGCTCCGCAACGGCGCAGTCGCCATGCACTACCGACGGCTGCGCGGCTAAAGCCGGTTGCATCGAACAGTCGGCGAGGGGGCCCGCTGCTGAACCGCAGTGCTGGGCCGCTCGGCCGGTCTCCACCCATAAGCAAGCGCTGGAGGGGCCGTGTTGCGCGTCCGACCTCGGTTCCCAACTCGATGTTAGGGCTGCGGCACTGCCGTTCCGGAACGGAAGCGTATGGGTGCAGAGGAAGAACTCACGGTGCCCGCGCTCTAGCTCGGGTATCGTTGCCTCACCGGTGGCAAGGCGCTGGGAAAAGCGGGCGGGTCAATGGGGTCCTAAATTCTTGGTTCTCGACTCCCGTGGCGACAACGTGGCTTTTTACTCAATTGTCCGCTTGCCGTTGGAAGACGGACGCGGTACGCGGCCACTGGCGACTTTACGAGCGGGACCAGGGCAGGCTGGAAGCAGCGCTGCGTTGCTGTGCACGGCGGCAAAGAGGGCGTTCGTGGAGATTTTCTTTTGGTTTTTGTTCGGCGTCCTCAGTGCGGTCGTTGCTGAACGCAACGGGACGCAGCGGTTGCGCCTGGTTCCTTGCTGCCATGCTGCTCGGGCCGTTTGGGTTCCTCTTGGTGTTAGTACTCCCGAAAAACTGGGCGAAGCTGGAGGCCGATGCCTTGCGAAGGGGCGAGAAGAAGAAGTGCCCGTATTGTGCCGAACTGATTCGACGCGAGGCGACTAAGTGCCGGTACTGTGGAGCCGACCTGCCGCCAGAACTATGAAGCAAAACCGCACCACTTGCCACGCTCGCGTCGCAACAGCGCCGCACCTGTAGTCAAAGTCCACGGTGTGGGGCCCTGCCTTAGCGCTGGTGCGCAGAAGGGATTTTCTGGGCGCGTCGCGCCGTCGATACCGCGCGGAAGCTCGATTCGCCCTCCGTTGCTCTACCCTAAGCGCTGCAATGCCGCGAACTGTCGTGAGGCGGTGCGCCCGGAGTCCGCTGCCAAGATAGAGTCGTGAACAATCCTGGCACGAGAGCCGGGGCGCTGGAAACAAGGTTGCGCCGGCCGAAGGACCACCCCCCGGACCGCAGTTGCGACCCGAGCGACAACCCGGCAGTGGTGTGATCGAGCCTCAACAGGAGCGTCGGGCATACCGAGGCAGGCCGCGAAGGGAGGACGTGGTACAGCCCTTGAGGCAATGCTGGATCGAGGGCGACGAGAGCGGGAATGCCCTGCGCTACAGGCCTTGGCGGAGGGACCGAGCCTGCGTGCGCGACATTGAGCCCTTGGGTTTCCCAACCAAGGGCGCCGGCGCGCAGCGGATGGAACGTGCTTTTCCATCAGCGCGAGACTAAAACTTGCCTACTTCGTGGAGGACAGTCGATCACTCATGCGGGTTTGGCGGCATCTGGAACGACTCGGACGGCGATTTCGCAATCCCGTGCTGACGCTGGGAAACTTCGACGGTGTGCACCGCGGCCACCAAGCAATTGTCCGCCGAACCGTGGAGCTTGCCCGAGAACTCGACGGCACAGCGCTGGCGTTGACGTTCGAGCCTCACCCGGTGGAGGTGCTCATGCCAGCTCATGCCCCACAACGGCTGATGGACCTCCACACCCGCGTGGCTTGCCTGGTCGAACTTGGGTTGGAGCACGTGATCGTCCAGCGCTTTACGCGGGATTTTGCCGAGATCGAGCCCGAGCCCTTCGTGCGGCAGTGGCTGGTAGAGAACCTCGGGGTGCGCGGCATCGTGGTGGGGCATCGCGTGCGCTTTGGTCACTTCCGACGTGGCGACGCCAAGCTCTTGCAACGCTTGGGCGCGGAATGCGGGCTTGCCGTGGAAATCATTGGCAAGATCGAGGTGGGCGGACGCCTTGTCAGCAGCAGTGCTGTCCGCTCCGCCATCCATGAAGGCAAGCTCGACGTTGCCGAGCAAATGCTTGGCCGACCGCACACCTTTGCTGCGCGCGTGATCCGTGGGCATGACCGCGGAAAACAACTCGGGTTCCCGACGGCGAATCTGGACATCTCGAGGCTCGTGTTGCCCCCGGATGGTGTGTACGTCGTCGAAGCGTGCTTCGACGGTACTTGGAGGCCGGCTGTAGCGAACATCGGCAATAACCCGACGTTCGGAGACCGAGAACGCAGCCTCGAGGTCCACTTGCTAGACTTTGCCGGCAATCTTTACGGCCGCCGCATGTGGGTGCGCTTCCGGCGTTTCCTTCGCCGGGAAATTCGGTTCCCCAGCGTGGATCTGCTAATAGCACAGATCAAACAAGACATTGCCCAAGCACGCGCGATTTTGTCTCGGACCTCATGAATCTCTTGCACGAGCGCCTCGTTGTCGATGAACACGGGCAGAAGCAACGCCTCGACCGCTATTTGGCATCCCTGGGTCGCTGGGGCTCGCGGACTCACGTTCAAAAATTGATCGATGCCGGCCAGGTGTTGCTCGATGGCCAGCCGGCACGAGCCCGCTACCTTTTGCGTCCGGGCCAAACCATCGAGATCCACTGGCGGCCCACTGACGATGGCTTGGTCGTACGTCCGGAACCGATCCCTCTAAACGTCGTGTTCGAAGACGAGTGGCTGCTCGTCATCGATAAGCCGGCGGGTTTGGTCGTCCATCCCACTCCGACGCACTCTGGTGGCACGCTGGTTCATGGGCTGCTGTATCGTTGGCGAGGTCGCCCACCTGGCCTCGATCCCTTGCGTCCGGGCATCGTGCACCGCTTGGACAAAGATACCTCTGGCTTGATCGTCGTTGCCAAGGACCCCCATACCTTGGCCGCCCTGGGCCGCCAGTTCCACCAACGCCGAGTCTCCAAAGAGTACATGGCGGCGGTATGGGGTGTTCCCCGTGCGTCCACCGGAACGATCGATGCCCCAATTGCTCGCGACCCAGTGCACCGCAAGCGGATGAAAGTGGTGCGGCAAGGTGGCCGGATGGCTCGGTCGTCCTACCGTGTGCTCGGTCACCGGCCGCCCATCAGTTGGCTCGCCGTCTTTCCGGAGACCGGAAGAACGCACCAAATTCGCGTGCATTTGGCGCACCTCGGCCATCCGATTGTCGGCGACCAGGTGTACGGACGCGCCCGTAAATTGCCTCCGGGCGTTACCGTCGAACGCCAGGCTCTGCACGCCGCGGCGCTTGCCTTTGCTCACCCGGTAACGGGCGAGCCGCTTTCCTTCCACTCTCCTCTGCCGACCGATCTTCAGCCGCTGTGGAATTATTGCCAGAGCGCCTGCGACTGAGCTGAGCTATTGGCACTGGTACCCGCAACACAACGCTTACTCGGGCTGCGGCTGAGCTGTTGGTTGGCCAGTCGAGAGGCTGCGAAGGAGCCGGTCAATTGCCGCTTGGTCGAGGTGACAAGCATCGGCAAGAATGAGCCGGATGTTCTCCCCAATGTATCGGCGGTCGAGATCGAGCCGCTCAAGTACGCGCAGAGCAGAGAGGTTGAATGCCGTAGGATTGCCCTGGAGTTCGAACGTTCCCAAGCCAACCCACGCTTCCCGCGTTCCCTGCACAAACTCGATGGCAAGCCTTTGCGGCGGGTTGGGTCCGCGGGTACTGCGGGCGCGCTGTTGCCATAAGACGCGCTGCACGCGTTCGAGAGCAGCCACGTACCGCTGCGAAGACTCCGAGCCGGGGCGGTCACTCGGCCAGTTGGCTTCTTCTTTCTTGCGAATCTCGGCGACCACCCGCCGCATCAAAACGGTCTGTAGGAGTGTTTGCAGCACCACAGCTCCGTCGCGCTGGAATACCCGGACTTCGCCAATAGGCGCATCTGCGGCAAACACCGTGCAACGGTACGCAATTTCGCGGATGGCCCATGCAGAGCGAGGCGGCAAGAAAGCAGCATGGAGCGAAAAGAGGAGCACGACGGCAGTTAGGAGGTTCCTATGTTTCATCGGCGCGTGAGCAAAACGAGACAAGCCGGGGTGACCAATAGGTCGCAAAGTAACGCGAGGATCAAAGCCACGCCCGTGAACAACGAAAAGTAAATGGTCGGTAGAAAACTTCCCGCGACGCCAACCCAGAAGCCAGCGACCAGCACCAGGTTGTTGGCCACGAGTGCCGGCCCGGTTTCTAGCGTAGTTCGTCGAGCGGCCTCGAATGGACCCTCGTTGCGCCTCAGGTTTTGGCGGAAAGCTCCGATGTAGTGGATGGTGTCGTCCACGACGAGACCCATGGCGGCTGCCGCGATCATGGCTGTTCCTGTGCTGAGGTCGATGCCGAGAAAACCGAGAAGTCCCGCGGTCATCGCAATGGGCAAGATGTTGGGGACGAGCGCGACGGCGCCGATACGAACGGATCCGACGCTAAGCGCCATGAGCAAACCCACGAGGACGAAACTCACGGCAAAGCTCTGGAGCTGTTGCCGCACGAGCTGATTGGAGTCGCGCGCAAGATAGTACAAGGGGCCGGTAGGGCGAAACTCGTAAGTCGGTCCCAAGTGCAGTTGCGCCAAATTCATGAGTCGTTCCGCCGTCGCCACCACGTCGGCAGTGCCGACAGCGCGCAAGCGTACTTGGATCCGCGCCACGGTTTGTTCGGGCGAGATCAATCGGCGGACCAGCGGTTGGTCGGGAACCACGGCGAGGAAATCGAGGAGTTCCTCCACCACGTCGTCCTCGGTCGGTAGCGTGGCGCGATTCAGTCCGTATTCGGCAGCGTGCACGTGACGCAAGAGGTCGGCCAGGCTCAACACTCCACCGACCGTCGGAATCTCGCGGCTGGCTTGGGCCCACGCTGCAATTCGCTGCCAATCGGAAGCATGTGCCAAACGCAGCCCGTCGCGCCGCTCGATCAGGAACTCCAGGGGATAAGGCCCGCCCAGGTGCCGATCGATCCAGAACGTATCTTCCCTGAGTGGGGCCCCTGGCTTTAGAAATCGCACGAGGTCGGTGTTGTTGCGCAACAGCCCGATGCCAACGCTTAGGGCGACACCACACACCAGAGCGGTAATCAAGGTGGTCCACGGCCAATGAATGGACAGCCGGCCGCATAGGTGGAGAAACGGGTGCAGGGAATTGCGCTGGTTTGCTCGGGTGCTCATCGTTGTGGGGGTTGGAGCGAACAACACTTGGCTTCCGAGGGGAACAAGCCAAAGCGCCAATGCAAAACCCACAAGCGACCCGAAAGCAGCGGCAAGGCCGAACTCCCGCACGGCGGGCATGGGGCTAATCGCCAGCGCGGCAAAGCCACACGCCGTGGTGGCGGCACAAAGCACACAACGCCACAGTAAATGATCGAGCATTGCTCGCGTCCGTTCCCGAGGTTCCAGAGGTGCATCGGCGCGAAACCAGAAATGTAGGAGATGGATGCAGGGAGTCAGGGCAAGGACTAAGAGAATGGGCGGCAACAGCGACGTGATGGCATTCAGGCGGATGCCACAGAGGGCCAGGCCCGCGTGCACGATCAAAACGGTCATGCCCGCGACGGCCAGAGGCAAGATGACCGCCCCAATGCGGTGGAAGTGCAGCCAAAGCACACTGCCGAGCACGACGACGGCCAAAGGCAAAAGAAGGCGTTCGTCTCGCTGGATATAGGCAGTGACCTCGTACTTCTGCACTGGCACTCCGGTGAGGTGCGCCACCAAACCATGGCGGCGCAAATGATCGACGGCGGCTCGAACGGCCTCGATCGTTCGAGCGGCGTGTTGCGGGCGCGCGGACTCCTCGCTCAGCGTGAGCCACACCGCGGTCACGGTCAGGTCAGGGCTGATCAGCCAGCCAACAAACTCGGGCATGCGCTGCACGGCAACTTCGAGTTCGTGGCGGACGGTGGGTCGATCGTACGGAGGAGCTACGAGCGGCTTGAGTTCGGCACCGGTCTCTCCCGGAACCACCTGGAGGGCGTTCGTGAGCGAAAACACTGCCGTAACGCCAGGGATTTGTCGAAGTTCTGTGGTGAGTTCGGCCACACGGCTAAGCCCAGCGGGGGTGGCGAGCTCGGTATCGCGCCAGGCAATGAGCAAGTCTTCGTCGCTTCCGAATAGAGCGTGGAACCGCTCCAGCGTTGCCAGGCGATGGGCATCGGGCACGTTCAGCGATTCGTTCGAAGGGTCGACTTCGAGCGATCGCACTGCCCAAGCGGCGGCCAGGAGAAGCGCGGCGAGACAAGCTAACGGGATCCAGCGCCAAGAGGCGAAAGCGAGATGCAGCAGCAGCGTAACGATCCGTCCCGCCATGCTCCGTCTGCGGAACTCAACTCGACGAACTCCGGTACCCTTTGCGCTCCCACTCGCGTTGGCGCAATTCCACGCGGCGAATTTTGCCACTCACGGTTTTCGGCAAGTCTTCCACGAACTCGATCTCGCGGGGGTACTTGTACGGTGCCGTGGTGCGCTTGACGTGTTCCTGTAGCTCGCGCACAAGTTGCTCGCTGGGCACCACCCCAGGGCGTAGCCGTACGAACGCCTTGACAATGGCACCGCGTTCGGGGTGAGGGCTTGCAACCACTGCCGATTCCAGAACCGCCGGGTGCTCCAGCAGGGCACTTTCCACTTCGAAGGGTCCGATGCGGTACCCGGCACTAATGATGACGTCGTCGGCACGTCCAACGAACCAAAAGTAGCCGTCCTCGTCCACTCGTGCGCGGTCGCCGGTTACGTACCAAGGTCCACGCCAGCACGCCTGCGATTCTTCCGGGTTCTTCCAGTACTCGC
>BEIG01000122.1 GCA_002898795.1 bacterium HR30
GAGTTCCGCCTGCCCACAAACGCTGCGCAAAGTTGTTTGCGCTAGTTGCGAGGTTGCGAACAGGTAGTCTACGACTTCCACCACCGCACGGCTTGGGTCGATCACGCGAAAGTAGAGTACAGCACTGACCTTTACGGACACGTTGTCGCGGGTGATGACATCTTGGGGCGGTACATCCATAGTGACCGTGCGCAGGTCCACCCGGAGCATCCGTTCGATGAACGGGATCACGTAAATAATTCCCGGGCCGCGAGAGCCCACCAGGCGGCCTAACCGAAAAATAACTCCTCGTTCGAACTCCTTGAGAACTTTGATGCCGCTAATCAGCAGCACCGCACCGATGAGGACTATGGTCAGCAACGATCCGAACATGATTCCTCCCCGCGGTCGTGTTTTACCCCTTCGATCGGCGGACGCGCAAACGCAGTCCCTGGACGTCTACGACCTCTACCGAGGTCCCAGGCGGTAGCGGTTCCTCTGCCGTTGCGGTCCAGTATTCGCCATGAACGAACACGCGGCCTGGCTTTCCGGGTTCAATGGCCTCGCGGACTTCACCGATCTCCCCGATTAAGCCTTCACGTCCCAGGGCTGCTCGTCGCCGCTGCGTGCGCATCACCAAAAAACCGACCACAAAGGTGAACGTCGCCAGCGTTCCGGCCGCTGCGTAAACGATCGCTGGGTCCAATGTGAGATCGGACTCCGCCGTATCGAACAGCAACAGCGAGCCAAGAATAAAGGCCACGATGCCACCGACCCCGAGGGTACCGAAACTCGGGAGAAACAACTCGGCAACCAGCAGAGCGACCCCCAGCCCGATCAGAGCGAGCCCACTGTAGTTGATCGGCAGCACTTGCAGAGCGGCAAAGCCCAGGAGCAGGCAGATAGCGCCAGCCACTCCGGGGAAGAATAATCCTGGGTGCGTGAACTCGACGTAAAGGCCGAGGATTCCCGCCATCATGAGTAGGTAAGCCACGTTCGGGTTGGCCAAAACGTTCAGGATCTTTTGTTTCAGGCGCATTTCCCGTTCGACGTAGGTAACTTGTTGGAGCTCGAGCCGAATCGGACGCTGCTGGACCCTCACCTCCCGCCCGTGAACTTGCCGCATGAGGTCTTCCCGATTCAGCGCTACGATATCGATCACCTTCAACGCAAGCGCTTCCTGCTCGGTAATCGACACACTCTCGCGCACAGCCTTTTCTGCCCACTCCACGTTTCGGCCCCGCTCCTGGGCGATGGATCTGCTGAGCGAAACCACGAAGTTCTCCACTTTCTTGCGCATGTCACCTTCGATGTCTTCGCCTCCACCGCCCACCGGGTGGGCCGCACCAATGTTCGTACCGGGAGCCATTGCCGCAATGTTCGCCGCCATGGTGACAAACACGCCGGCCGAAATCGCGCCTGCCCCACTTGGGGAAACGTAGACAATCGTTGGCAGTGGAGCACCTAAAAGGTCTTTCACAATGTCCTTGGTCGACTCGAGGAGCCCGCCAGGGGTATCGAGCTCGATCAGCAGCGCCGCTGCTCCGGCCTGATAGGCGGCCTGGATCGACTCGCGAATGAAGTCGGCCACCGCTGGGTTGATACCGCCATCGATTCGCAGCGCGTAAACGACAGCAGGCAATCCCTGGCTTTGTTCCGTGGCCATTCTTGGCGATGGTGTGGCGGGCAAGGACTTGGTGGCTACGGCCAGCGCTACGCCCCACACTGCTGGCGTGCCGCACAAGACGAGCACGGACCACCAAAGCCGGCGGAACGAAGGCTGGCAGCGAAAGTTCACGGGTTGGACTCCAATTTGCGCATGACTTGCTTGATATCCTCCCAAACCAGGCGCTTGTCAGCCGGGTTTCGGAGTAAGTACGCTGGGTGCAGGGTTGGCATGAGCGGAATTCCTCGGTAGGAGTACCACTGGCCGCGTAAGCGAGAGATAGGGGTAGTGGTTTTGAGCAAGGCCTGGGCAGCTACTTTGCCCAGCGCCACAATAACCTTGGGCGCAACAAGGTCGATTTGCCGCTCCAGAAAGGGTAGGCACTGCGCAATCTCGTCTGGCTCTGGGTTGCGATTGTCGGGAGGACGACACTTGACCACATTCGCAATGTAAACTTCCTCCCGCTTCATTTTCATGCCCTTGGTGATGATTTCCGTCAGAAGCTGACCTGCGCGACCAACGAAGGGTTCGCCCTGTAGGTCTTCGTCGCGCCCCGGGCCCTCGCCAACGAACATCAAGTCTGCCTGCGGGTTTCCAACACCGAAAACCACTTGCGTGCGGTACGCACAGAGTTTGCAGCGCCGACAATCTCCCAGCACCTGGCGCACCTCCGCTAGGGTCTGGGCTTTCAACAGCTCGGGCTCCGTAAACAAACTACGGGCCTCCGCTACCGGCGAAACTGCGGGGGGAAGCCCCGGCGATGACCGCTCGCCAGCAGAAACCAGGGGCGGCTCCATTCGCACTGGCGGCCGAGCCTGCCTCAGAACCAGCACCTCTCGCTCTCCGAGTTCTTCCCAGTAGTGGACGTGCTCTCGCAACTGCTGGGCCAATCGTGCCACAACTGGTTGTTGTCGCTCCCGGGGAGAGTTAGCATCGTGCGGCATGCAGGTAGCCCTTTTGGCAATTGTGTTTGTGGCGTTCCTCCCAAATACGTCGTGGGCTTGGGGCCCGATGACGCACCTGACGCACGGTGCAACCGTGCTGGCGCAAGTTACCATCCTATCGGCAGGCCTGCAACGCTTGTTGCGGAAGCACCGCTGGGAGTTTCTTTACGGCTGCATCGGGGCCGACATTACTCAGGCAAAGAAATACACTCGCAGCGAGCAGGCACACTGCCACTCTTGGCGTGTAGGATGGAATGTGCTGGCGCACGCCCTAAATGACGCGCAACGTGCCTTCGCCTATGGTTACCTGACTCACCTCGCGGGCGACGTTTTCTCCCACAATCACTTCGTTCCGGTGCAGCTCGTGCTGAGCTATCGTTCGCGCACCATGGGCCATGTTTACTGGGAAGCCCGCTTCGACACCTTGCAGGCTGGCGAGATCCGTTCGCTCGTGCACGAGCTTCGCACGCGCCACTTTCCGGAGTGTGACGAGCTTGTTCAAACAGTCGTTTCGCGCACTCTGTTTTCGTTCGAAACGGACAAACGCATTTTCAACTCTTTTATTGCTATCCACGATCTGGATCAGTGGCACACCATCTTACGGCGCTTGGCAGCACGCTCCCGCTACTCTTTGCCGCCCGAACTTGCGGAGCGTTACAATCGCGCTTGTTGGGTGGCCATTGCCGACATGCTGGAGCACGGTCCCAACGCCGCGAACCAAAGTGCCGACCCAACGGGTTTGCTGGCCCTCAACGCCGCTAACGACATCCGCCGGATATTGCGGGCCACTCAACGAAACGGTGGCCTCCCCCCGAGAATCGTGCGGGCGCTAGAGAACTTGGAGCGGCGAAGCGACCTGGAGGAGATTTGCCATTTACTGGCCGACCAGACTGTCACGAGCGCGGCCCGCTAGGACCTGGCGTGGATCGTTTGCAGTCTCTGTGCGCGACGCTGTTGCAGGTAGCGCGTACGCACCAGTTGGAAAAAGTTGCAGCTCGCGGGTTCAGCGTAGTCCCGATACGTGTAGGGTAGGGGACGAAATGCTCCTCGTTCGTAAACCAAGGTAACCTCACCGTAGATGCCGCTGCCCAAGTAAATGCGATGGGGAGCGTCCTTGGTGCTCGCCAACACGAGCTTCGTCGCAGTGAGGTATCCAGGATCGATGTTTGCCTGCCGCCGTCCATCCACGGCTAGGGTGCCCTCGATCTCATTGGTCGCGAGTTTCCAAGAGACCATAGCATCCGGGAAGGCGAGATTGCCAAAGCTCAACCAGCAGCGCCACAGATCGCTGCCCATTTCCGGCGCGTAATAGTCCGACCAGTTCCAGCGCACTAAAGGTGAACGGTCCTCGACTGCGCCGAGCAAATCTGCAAGGGCCGCTTCTACGCGCGAAACCAGACCCTGGTGGGCCACCAGAATGCCGCAAATCGGTTTCACCCATTCGGGAGAGCGCGGAACGGCCACAACTTCTCACACTGTAGCAACGTGTTTCCGGAACGTGGCAATACAATCGAGAACGGAGTCGGCTAAATCGGCCTTGGGCATCCGCGGCAGTTCCACACGGCCGCCAAGGCGATCGAGAACTACCGCCGCGTTGAAGTCGGCTTCCATCCCTGCATCCGAACGGCTCACGTCGTTTGCCACCACTAAATCCAGGTTCTTCCGCTGAAGTTTTGCCCGCGCTGCCTCTTCCAAATTCTCCGTCTCCGCGGCAAACCCAACCACAAGCTGCTGCCCTTTGTGGGACGCAACTGCAGCCAAGATATCGACCGTTGGCTCTAAACCCATAGACCATCCACGATTTTGCTTCTTGAGTTTGGTCGCTTGACGTTGTGCGGGACGGTAATCGGCAACGGCTGCACACATCAGCAGAATCGTAGAGTTGGGGAACTCTTGCTCGACGGCGTGGAACATGTCCTCTGCGGAGACAACGTCACGCCGTTCCACACCGTACGGGGTCGGCAGGGCCACAGGCCCGGCCACGAGCACGACGTGGGCTCCCCGCCGCCAGGCGGCTGCCGCAAGCTCGAAACCCATTTTTCCACTGGAACGGTTCGTAAGAAAACGCACGGGGTCGAGGAACTCGCGCGTGGGACCAGCGGTGACCAGTACCCGCTCTCCAGCAAAGTCTTGCGGAGCCACGGCCCGCTCCACTTCGGCAAGCAACGCCGCGGGTTCAGCGAGCCTTCCCTTGCCATGCCATCCGCAGGCGAGTTCTCCTTCGCCCGGTGGGATCACGCGATAGCCCGCAGTCCTTAAGCGCTCCAGGTTTTGCTGCACCAAGCGATGCTCGTACATGTTAACGTTCATGGACGGCGCAACCAGCACCGGGGCCCGGGTGGCCAACGCAACGGTAGTGACAACGTCGTCGGCCTGGCCACAGGCTAATTTCCCCACCACGTCGGCCGTAGCCGGCGCAATGAGGTAAGCGTCCGCCAGGTCGGCCAAGCGAATGTGACCAATTTGCAGCTCATGACTGAGCTCGAACAAATCCGTTGCTACCGCCTGGCCGGTGAGGGATTGCATGGTCAAGGGAGTGATAAACTGCCGAGCGGCGGGCGACATGAGCACGAACACGCGGGCTCCCTCGCGTACCAATTGGCGGGCAAGCTCAGCGCTTTTGTAACAGGCAATGCCACCCGTTAATCCGAGCAAGATGTTCTTATCCCGCAGAAACCGAGACATCCGACTTACTCACTTCTTCGAGCTGGCGAAAGCTGATTCCCTCGCGCGTTAGCGAATATAGCCCGGCCCCTAAGATGGCAACGAATTGGGACACGTGGAGCACTACTGAAAAGGCTAGCGCTTCGCTCGCTTCCACCCCAAACACGTCCAGCGCTAACTTGCAGCCGAACTGAAACGAGCCGACATATCCCGGAGCAGAAGGCACCGAGACCGCGAGTGCCACGATTGCAGTCAGAACCAAGCCGCACCGCAGGAGCGGCAGTGCGAACGAAAAGGCTACCAAGCCGAAAGTGTTGACCGCGCCGATGATACACCAAAGGTACCCCGTCCACACCACGACCTCGACAAAAGTGCCAGGCCGATCGAGAACTTCCAGGGCTTTGAGAAAGCCTCGCACGAAATGGTTTAATGGTTCGGCGGCAAACTCCGGCAGTCGCGCAGACACCATGCCCCAGAGCCGAAGCACTCGCTCTTCCTGCCATCGGGTGACCCCAACCACGGTGCCCAAGCCGATGCCCATACCCAGGAGAATGTAACCGAGCGAGCGTACTTGCTCGGAAACGGGTACGAGCACCGTGGCTAGGCCGAACAGAAAGATAACCGCAAGCAAATCGAACACGCGTTCAAGAACGATCGTGGCTAGTACCCCACCGAGGGGAAGCTGTGTTTTCTGGGCGAGCAAAACTGGACGAACAATTTCCCCGGCACGCAAGGGCAGGACCATGTTGGCCATGAACCCTATGTTGGTGGTGTGCACCAGCGGGGCTTGCGGCACTGCGCCGAGCGGTCGCAGAAGAACCTTCCACCGTTGCGCACGGATGTAGAGGGTCCACACTGTTCCTAGCATTACTGCAACGAGCCACCCGACCTCGATTTGTGAGGCAGTGGCGTACGCTCGTTCCCACTCGACTCCGCGCAACGCAAAGCCAAGAAAGGCAATGGAGATAACTACCGTAAGGAGGATACGAAGCTGGCGGTTCATGCTGCTTCCGGGGGAGGGGGTTCTTCCGGACCATCTCCCCTCACGCTTGGACCGGAGGGTACAGGCAAACCTCTGTTCTTACGCGTACGCGCCGCCCAGGTGAGCAAAGCTGCCCCAATGAGCGCAATCACCCATCCAACGGCTGGCAATCCCCGGTCTAACACAAACCCCGCGCCAAGCATGAACAAAAACGTTCCCAGCACTTGGAGCTGGCGCCGAAAGCTTACGTCCAATTCAGGGTTCACGAGGACCTCCCAGCACTCTCCACACGTACACCGCCCGCTGGATCGCCGTGAAGTTCACCAAAAGCGCAAGCACCAGGAGCACCACAACCAGCAAACTGCTTTCCGAGATGGCTGCAATCGGTGCGAGCACGCGAGCTAGCAGCACGCTGAACATGCACCCGAAACCAAGGATCACGTACCTCTCCGGCCGTTGCAGCAACCCGACTTTGCAACTTTCGCCCAGACCCTCGGCACGGGCGCGGGTATAGCTCACGAGCAAGCTACCGATCATGGCGAGCAAGGCGACCCACAACACCCATGAGTCCCGAAAGTAAACCGCGAGACCAACGTAGCCGAGGCTATCGGCGTAGCGGTCGATCACGGAATCCAAAAAAGCGCCGCGCAAACTGGCCCCGTTGGTGCGCCGGGCCAGGCGCCCGTCGATGATGTCCAGAGTCCCCGTTACCAACAGGAGCCACCCACCCGTGAAGAGCATCCCGTGGGCTATGGCAACCGCTACGAAAAGGCTTAGAAACAGCTGGCCAAACGAGAGGTGGGTCGGTTGAATCCCGAGCGAGGCGCAACGGTCGACGAGCACGTCAATGTACGACAGATACCAGGATCGTACGCGCGCGCCCAGGAGGAGCGAGTGTCCTGCCTGGGTCGCCTCGCTACCCGGCTCACGAAAGCGCCCCAGGCTCCAAATTGCAGTGCCGAGGATAAATGCAAGCACGCACCATGCTAGAGCCACCTCGAACCAAACCACCTACGCCCTCCGATCGTTGGCGCCCCAGTTATACTGCAAGTGGCAAACCGCAAAAAGCCATCGTGACTCCGAATTAGTTGATGATCGTGGGGATTGGTACGCCGGTAACATCCGACGCGGCAAGCCGTTCGAGAAATCGTTGCGCGAGCGTACGGAAGGCGGTCACGAGCGGATGCCCCGGAGTCTGCACCGGCAAGGGCTCGCCCGAGTCGCTCGCAGCTCGCAGTTGTGGATCGAGCGGAATGCGGGCAATCACTGGAATGCCAAACTGCCTTTCGAGCCTTTGCCCCCCTTCGGAACCGAACAACTCTTCGGTCGTGTGGCAGTGTGGGCACTCGTACAGCGCCATGTTCTCGACGATGCCGAGGACCGGCGCCTGCACTCGCTGAAACATGGCTATACCGCGTTCGACATCGGATACAGCAACACTTTGAGGAGTCGTAACCATGAGTGCGCCAGCGATAGGGATCAGTTGCAACAGGCTCAAAGGCGCATCGCCCGTGCCCGGCGGAAGATCGACCACCAAAAAGTCTAGATCGTGCCACTCGACATCCCGCAAGAACTGCCGGACCAGACTCATTACCACGGGTCCGCGCCAAATGACCGGAGCCTCTTCCTCTACGAAGAACCCCACCGACATCAACTGTAACCCAAATTTTTCGACCGGAGCCAGGCGTTGCGTCGACGTAACCGTTACAGGGCCGCGGGTGCCAAAGAGCAAAGGCAGGCTCGGCCCGTAAACATCCGCATCTAATAGCCCGACCCGCAAGCCCTCCGAGGACAGAGCTAGGGCCAGGTTGGCCGCGACGGTCGACTTGCCCACACCGCCTTTCGCGCTGGCAACGGCGATCACGTGGCGCACTCCGGACAGAATAAACTCGCTCCCTTGCCCCTTTACGCGATCTCCGCCGCCGATGCGTACTTGAACGTCTCGAACCTCAGCAAACGCCCCCAAGGTTCGCCGGATATCTTGCTCCAGAACCTGCCGGGCCTGCGCCGATACCGGCGGCAGAACAACGTCGACCTCCACCCGAGAGCCATCCCAATCAATGCGTTGCACGAAGCCCGCTTCGACAATGTTCTGCTTCGTACCGAGCAAGCGAATCTCACTCAACCGTTCGCGCAAATCGCCAATGCTCAACATCAAATTCCCCCTGAACTGTGCCAGCACGCGGAACAGGGGCAAAGCTCACGCAACCGTTCGTACCGGTAGAGCGATTCGCCGTGACCATCGCTCCACGACACGCCGAGGGCATAATGCCCTACCGGCCGAATGGCCACGGCAAAGACCGTTCCCTCACTAGCGACCGGCAGCTCGACACGACCGTCCCGCTGGCGGCGGCACAATGCGCACAGGCAGTGCGCCCGCAAATACGCCGCAGGAAACAAGGTTCGGTGCCCGTCACGCCAGGTGATCTCGATGGACGACCGGCCAACGCACCGGACGGCAAGCGGGGCGTCTGGATTCAGCGAATGGAACGAAGTCACAGCGGGCAAAGCTACCTGTCGCTCGACCCCAGCGCAACTTCTGTCGAGCTTGCCTTGACTCACTTTCCCCTTTGTCTTTATGTGAAGCTCGTCGACCAGAAAGGACGTCGTGTGTGCCGGGCGCCGACGCAAAACCATTGCCACCGATCGTAGAGAGAGATTGGACCCTGAACGAGGCTCTCGATCTTGTGGAGCAGCGGATTCAGGCACAGCTCCGCTCCCAGGAGCCACTTTTGACGGAGATTTCCACGTACCTGGTCGGATCGGGAGGGAAACGCGTACGCCCTGCAGTTACCCTCCTCGTGTACAAGGCGTGTGGCGGACAAGCGCTCGACGCCATTGTGGACGTGGCAACCGCTCTGGAATTGATTCACTCGGCCACTTTGCTGCACGACGACATTATCGACAATGCTGATACGCGTCGTGGCAAGCCGTCGGCACTTTACCGCTATGGGTTGGCTCATACACTGGTTACCGGAGACTTTGTGTTCAGCCGGGCTTTCGAGCTGTGTGCTCCGTTTGACGAGAAGCTCATCCGATGGGCGGCACAGGCATGTATCTGTCTGACCGAGGGCGAAATCATGCAAGGGCGACTGCGTCACGACCCCGACGTAACCGTGGAAGATTATCTGGAAATCGTAGGCCGGAAAACTGCAAGCTTGTTTCAGCAGGGAGCCAGAGCGGCAGCACATCTAGCCGGTGCCAGCGCCCCGATTGTTGAAAACATGGCGGAGTGCGGCTTTCACGTTGGGGTCGTCTTTCAAATGGTGGATGACATTCTCGATATCGAAGGCGACGCCGCACAAGTGGGCAAACCGGTGGGCATTGACTTACGTGAGGGGAACCCCTCGCTGCCGATTGTTCTTGGCCTACAGCGCGATGCCGAAGTGAAACACTTCTTTGCCAACCCTGAACCAACCGAGGATCAGGTCATCACCGCCTTGAGGCGGATACGCGACTGCGGGGCCGTAGAAGAGGCGAGGGCCTATGCGGCAACCTTTGCGGCTCGCGCCAAGGAATGCCTGAACCGTTTGCCCCGCAACCCTGAAGTTACGGTGTTGCATCAGCTCATCGACCAGTTGCTTGCGCGTGGCGCGTAAACCGAAACTGGAGGCCGCACTGAGCCCACCCCCGTTGCCTGGGGTTCAACGTGCGGGCTCCCAGACCCCAATTCCGTCCGGAAAGTCGAGGTTCCGATCGAGCGTTACCGGAGCCAGAGGATTTCCATTGGGGTCAAAAACAATGCGGCGGACCGTGCCAAGGTTGTCTCCAGGCCCAATGTTCAAGCCGTTCTGCACGAGGCCCAAGTCCGCGTAGTACACCGAGCCGAGTGAATCAACGGCAACGCCCAAGGGAGTGCCAGTGGAGGGGAAGGGCAAGCGCTCCCCACTGACTGGTTGCAAAACTCTGCGCAAGAAGCGCCCCTCCGCATCGTACTCGGCAATGACCCCGTTTAAAACACTCGTCACCAGGAATGTCCCACGCGCGGTCCCCGTAACGGCATTCGGGGTGCGAATATGACCGTCGGCAGGAA
>BEIG01000123.1 GCA_002898795.1 bacterium HR30
TCCTACGGAGGTGGGGCTTCTGCCGCAACCATCATGCACGCTGCCGCGGCAATCGCAACGGGCCTGGCATCGGTGGTCGTTTGCCATCGAGCCCGCAACCGTGGAGCCAAGACCTCTCGGCCCTGGGCTCAAGAGCGGGGCGTCGCCCGCGATGACAAGTCGCTATACCTACCCTGGGGACTGATCCGCCCTGTCGACATCATTGGACTGTACGCTCACCGCCACATGTATCTTTATGGCACCAAGCGAGAGCACTTTGCCAATGTTGCCATTGCGGCGCGGAAGCACGCGCAGAAGAACCCTTTTGCCATGATGCGTGGCCGGCCCTTGGACTTACCGACCTATCTCAGCAGCCGCATGATCAGTTACCCTCTTTGCCTGTACGATTGTTGCCTGGAAACAGACGGCGCTCTGGCATGCGTCGTGACTTCCACAGAGCGCGCCCGGGACCTGCGGCAAAAACCGGCCCTCGTGCATTCCGTTGCCCAGGCTAGTGGTCCCAATCCCGTCCATCTGGCCAACTACAACAACACGAAAGATATGGAGACCACCGCAGTGTTCTGTGCCCGCCTGCTGTGGGAGCGCGCAGAGTTGACCCCAAAGGACATCGACTGCGCCCAACTGTACGATGCGTTCACGCCGCTCGTGATTATGGGTTTAGAAGACTACGGCTTTTGCCGGCGAGGAGAGGGCGGCCCGTTTACCGAGGGTGGGCGGATAGAGATCGGTGGAGAATTGCCCGTCCTGACATCCGGTGGCGGGCTGTCGGAGGCTTATGTCCACGGTTTCAACCTGATTCTCGAGGGGGTCCGGCAAATTCGCGGTACCTCTTGGAATCAAGTGCCAGACTGTCGGGCCGTGTTAGTTACAGGAGCTGCTGGGGTAGCAACGAGTGCCATGATTTTACGAAGTCCGGACTGAGGGGCTCCCTTTCTCCCGCTAGATGGGCCCGCAGCGGGCGGAAAAACCGGTCGTCCACCCCCAGCATTGGATGGGGTTACGAGTGGTTGCCTCGCCCTTTCGATCGCGGCATATGAGAGTCGAAAGGAGCAACTACCTTCGTGAGCTGTGTCTCCAAACCGGGGTGCAATCATGGACCGGACGCTGCGCGAGGGAAAAGGAAAAAGGCGAACTCCACGCGCAAGAAGCGCTGGTTCTCCGTTCGTCATCGGGCGACCTGTCCGTTCGTGGAATCCCTACACCGCAACGGGCGGGGTTCGGCGTGCTTGGTGGGTCGTGGCCGTGTTGGCCGCCCTACTTGCACTGGCACTGCGCACCTGATGCGGGCGATCCGCTGTTGCCGGCTGCGACTTTCGCTACTCGAACGGAGAAACGCGTTTCACCCGCCCAGGTTGTCGGTCATCCACGGGGTCGCGTGGCTTTTCCTGGACTCGGTGTTTGCTCCGTAACTCGACGACCCACTTTTGTTTGGAGGCAAAAGGCTTTAAAGAATTTTTCGCCCGCAAAGTGGTAGGCGACTAGGAAGCTGGAAGTGCAAACGTGCTCTATGCGCATCATCGACGAGTGGCAGAGTTTCATCCACACCCACTTTCAGACCGACGGGCAGCAGCTTCCGAGCGAACGCGTTCGAGAGATTGAACAAGCATTGCTGCCCACTTTACGGAGGCTGGGTATTGTTTTCGGTTTTCACCTTGAGCGCGGACCTCACGACCCTGGCATTCGCGTGGTTTTGGAGTGCCGCCCGGCCGAGCGTGAGCTCGAAGTTATCCGACGAACTCTCCGGGACACACTCAGACCCATTCCCCGCCGTCCTCGCCCAACGGTGATTCGCTTCGCCTCAGAGGAACAACAAAGAAGTGCGGGCGCAGACGACGCTGGGGGAAGCCAAACCGCGCATTGGGAGGGAGCAGGGCAGAGGCACGGAGCAAATGGGGAGATAGCATTTCGGGTACGCAAGGCGACAAAGGAGGAAACGACTGTTGGCCGATCGTAGCCCGGTTTTTCTAGAGAGCAAGCATCCACTTCACCCAGATTATCCGCTCCCTGACCTTGAGGACCCGGTCATGCGACCATTTTGGGAGGGCGCACGGGAAGGCCGGCTCATGCTGCAACGCGAGAAGGCCAGTCGCCGTCTCCACTGGCCACCCAAGCCCCTTTACTGGCGCGAGGCCGAGTTGGAGTGGTTCGAAGCATCGGGACGGGGAACGGTCTTCTCCTACGTCGTTGCTTACGAGCCCTTCTTGGCCGCCTTTCACCATCGGCTACCGTTGATCCTCGCCATTGTGGAAACGGAAGAAGGGGCACGTTTGGTCAGCTACTTAGTGCGCTGCCGCCCCGAAGAGGTTTACTTTGGGATGCCGGTCCGGGTGGCATTCGAGCGACTCAACGAGGTCGTGGTCTTGCCTGTGTGGCAGCCCGAGGACCAAGGGCCAAGGGAGTAGCGTGATCATGAACGATCCCGAGAAACTAGAAGAGCGCTTGCAGACGCTCGAGGATACCTTCGCTTTGCACAATTTGCTCACCGAGTATGGCTTTGCTGCCGACCGCGGCGATGCGGAGTCCCTGTTGTCCATGTTTACCGCGGATGCGGTCTACGAACTCGATGAGCTGCGGATTGAAGGAAGGGACGAAATCGTTGCCACGATCATTGGCCAACGGGATAACCCCATGATGGTGGCGAGTGCTCATACCATCGGACCGGTGGTCATCAGCGTGCAGGGTGACCGTGCCACTGCTCGCGGCTATTCACGTCTTTACGTCTTAGAAGACGATGACAGAGTGACCCTGTGGCGCCTGAGCTTCAATCGTTGGGATTTCTCCCGGCAGGAGGGCTCGTGGCGTATTAAGCGTCGCGTCACTCGCGCGCTCGGGCGCGAAGAAGCTACGAGCTTGTTGCGCGGGGGTAAGCCCTGACGTTGTGAAGATCGGTTGGTGCTTGGCTACCTGGGTAGTTCCCGCACTAAGTTTGCTCCACGCCCAGAGGCCACCGCAACAAAAAGCTATTGTTTCGTCGCCAGCTTCGCCTTATCCAAAGGCGTATGTACAATTCGGTTGGGGCGATTGTTGTAGTGTTTTTAGCGGTTCTTTCCGCTTGCGGGACTGACGGCGAGCAGGCGACGGGCAGTTACAACAAGGCGGAACTCGCGCGTCTGGGGGAGGAAGCCTTCTACGACACACTCTTGGGACGCAGCGACCGGGCACAAGAAGCCGTCGATGTTCTCAGCCGGCTGGTGCAACTCGACGCGGACAACGGAATCGCACATTTTCAGCTTGGCATGATGCACATGTTCCGATTTGCCCAAAGTGTGATTGACTATCACAACGCTACTCAGTTCGAGCGGGAGGAAATCCTCCGGGCTCAGAGAGCCCTCGATCGCGCAGTGGAGCTCGTACCCGATGACCGTCGAATCCCTGGTTTTCGTGCTGCCGCAACGTACATGCGAGGCGTTGTCGAGAAGAATGCGAGGCTCCAGGAGCTGGGACTCGAACAACTTCGCGCCGCGATTGCTCTCTATCCCGAGTTTAACACCTTCGATTTCATCGGGACTGTCGCCTTCGTCGTCCCACCAGACAGTCCACTGTTCGCTGAAGCGATGCAGTACGTTGGCGACCCCCTCAATGCTGCTTGCTCACCGTTCACCCAGCCCACGATTTGCGGCAACGCTGGCAAAGCTCCCCACAACATCGAAGGCTCTTTGGTGCTGTTTGGAGATTTGTTTGCCAAGGCCGGAGACTTGAGCCGCGCTCAAGGCTTTTACCGACTTGCGCTCGCAGACTTCTCATCGTTAGGCAACGGGAAACCGTGGCGATTTCGGCATATCGCTGAGCAGCGCTTGGCGACCGCCGCTCAGCGTGTCGCCCTCTATAAAGACGCCGATCCAAACAACGACCCGCCCCTGATTGGACATCGAGAAGAGGCGTGCGCTGTTTGCCACTACGAATGAGCGCCGCTTGCGGGCTCCAGGTCCCTCCGCGTCCCCGTCTAGCGATACGACCCGGTCAACTGGCGGTACACCCTTAGGTGTCGCATTGCAGCAAGCTGTTGACCGAGAGCGCGCAAGAGGCGGCTTAAGTTGAAGTGCGCTTCGGGAAACTCCCAATCGCATTCTAGTGCCCGCTGATATTCGGCCACCGCTGCGGGAAGGTTCCCCAAATCCTCCAGAGCAATAGCCAGGTTGTAATGGGCAATTGGGTCGTCCGGTGCAATTGCCATAGCACGACGGTACCATTCTGCCGCACGCTCCACGAATCCTTCATAGTGTGCGAGGCGGCCCAGGTTGACACACGCGTCGGATAAGTTCGGATCGAAGCGCAATGCCGCCAGGTATGCTTGCCGCGCGCCCTCGAAGTCGCCAGCTTCTTCGCGGGCAATCGCTAGCGAATACCACCTCTCGGCTGAATCCTCCTCTTCTTCTGCGCACGCTTGCGCACGAGGTTCGCGGAAATCGTCCAGCGTTTTTACGACAGCGCCCTCGCGGCGTCTCCGTTCGACCAGGTTAGGGAAGGGTAGGAGCAGTTGTCCGCCCGTGTACTCTCGATAGGCACTGCCTTCCTCCAAGACGAGACCCAAGGTGTCCGATCGAAGGCGCGCGGTGCCCTCCATCTTCCAATCCCACCCCTGATTCTTCCACGCCTCGATGACCGTTCGCAGCTCACGGGCCGTTCGGGTCTGATTGCTCAGACGAATGACCTGGCGAAGCAACGCAATGTCGCGAAATGCCAGTAGATACCTGCGCCCGCGACGGTGGACGTGTAGATTGCACAGTGTGACCAGGCGTCGCACGCGCGCTGAGGGGATTCCCAAAACCCGGCCAGCCTGGCCGGTAGTGAACAACTCGAGCCGTTGTCCGCGACGGCGCTTTCTCCGTTTCGAACCAATTGCCGCCAAGACCGCTAGCCTCTTACACCACGCAACGTCTCCGAAAATATGCTTTTCGTTGATTGCTCCCTCTGTGTCAAACTCCAACACCGGAAACAAGCTCTTCTTGCCGCGAGCTTCCGTGTTTGCCCACATTTGGGGCCGCACTCTTGCGCTTTCGACCCGCTCCCGTATTGCCCTCAATTTAGCTTTATCGGAGAAGGAGAGGACGCTCGACGATGCTCCGTTATGTCGTGCTGAAGGGTGTGACGGCGTTGGTGGTTTTGCTCGGCGTCAGTTTCCTCACCTTCGCGTTGACGCAGTTGTTACCCGGAGATCCCGCAGCGGCCATCGCGGGGCCGAAGGCCTCGCCAGAGACTCTTCAGCAGATCCGAAAGGAGCTTGGCCTCGATCAGCCCATCCTCCTGCAATACGCGCGGTACGTAAGTAGGGTAGCCCGAGGCGACCTTGGGCGGTCGTACATCACCCGCGAGCCCGTGGTCAGCGCGCTACTCGATCGCTTGCCAGCAACCGCGTTCCTTGCCGTGACGGCGTGGACCCTGGGCGCCGCACTTGGCGTAGGACTGGGTTGCCTACCGAGCCTTTGGCCACAATCGTCGCGGTTGGTGTTCACTCTGTCTTTCCTTGGTCTGGCGATGCCCACCTTTTGGCTAGGCCTCATTCTACTTTATCTGTTTGCCTATCGCCTCCCCGTGTTCCCTCTCGGCGGGTTCAGCTCCTCGGGTGTCGTGCTTCCGGCCTGTGCACTCGGGCTCGGACTGGCAGCGAGCTACGCTCGAATCGTGATGACCCGGCTGTCGGAGGTCATGGGAGAGGACTTCATCCGAACGGCCAAGGCTAAGGGCCTTCCGCGCTCGCGCATCGTCGTGCGGCATGCTCTACGACACGCGCTTTTAACCGTGTTCACTCTCTTAGGTCTGGACTTGGCAGGGCTCCTGGGCGGGGTGACCCTTACGGAAACCGTTTTCAACTGGCCCGGATTGGGCCGCCTTGCGGTCGAAGCCGTCTTCAATCAAGACCTGCCCATGTTGATGGGTACGGTGCTATTTGCGGCGGTTGTGGTCGTGGTGGTCAATTTTTGCGTCGATGCTTCGTACGCTTGGGTGGACCCCCGCGTACGTGCGGACAGTTAACAGGGAAGGGTAGGGCAGCGGTGGCGTGGAGCGCGAGGGTTGGCTTCGCCATGATCCTGGCCCTGGCCCTCGTTGCCATTGGAGCACCGCTGTTGCCGCTCCCCGATCCCGTTCAGCCGGCAGCGCCATCCTTTGGTGAACCTTGGCCTCCACAGCTTCGGTATCCCTGCGGTACAGACGAGTTGGGTCGAGATGTGTGCAGTCGCTTAATCTACGGGGCGCGACTTTCTTTGTTCATCGCCGCGTGCGCAGCCATTGGAAGTGTCGTGACTGGTACCTGGATTGGCTTGCTTGCGGGCTACTTCGGAGGCTTCCTCGATGAAGTGCTCATGCGCAGCACAGACGTGGTTCTATCTTTTCCCATGCTCCTTCTCGCCATCGGCGTAGCGGCGCTCTTCGAGCCAAGCAGCACGGTGTTACTCTTTGTAATCGTCGCCGTTGGTTGGACGACCACGGCCAGAACCGTGCGCGCGGAAGTCATGTCGATTGCGCAATCCACCCATGTCGCCGCTGCCCTGGGGCTTGGCGCCAGTCGCACGCGCATCTTGTTACGACACATTCTGCCGTTACTCTGGCCTACACTATTAACGTTGGCCGCAATCACGGCGAGCCATGCTTTGCTCGTGGATGCGGGTCTCAGCTTTATCGGCTTGGGCGTACCACCACCCGCCCCAAGTTGGGGACGGATGCTCAGCGAGAGCCAAGCTTATTATCGGATTGCTCCCTGGCTGATGCTGTTTCCAGGGCTGATGCTCACGTACGCCGTGGCAGCCTTTCAGCTCATCGCGCACGGATGCACCCAGCGAAGAAGGTAAGGCCGGTACGCGAGATGACCTGGCGGTGGCTTTTGCTGCTCATCAGTTTGACCGCTTGTCAGGGCCCTGACCAGGGCGATCCGTACCGGCCATATCTTCGGGTTGCGGACAAGGATGACGTACCGACCCTCGATCCAGCTCGAGGTTACGACACAGCGTCTTGGCAATTCGAAGACCTGATTTTCGAAACCCTTGTGGACTACAACGACGAGGGACAAATCATCGGTGAGTTGGCGCAACAGTGGAAAGCGGAGGCCAACGGAACCCGCTTCGTATTTCGCCTTCGGGACGACGCCATGTTCTCCCACGGTCGGCAGGTGACCGCTGAAGACGTTCGCTTTGCCATTACCCGCGTGCTGGCACCGGAAACAGGTTCCCCCGGGCGCGACTTTTTTCTTTCCGTTCGCGGCGCCCGAACCTGCGACAAACCCGGCTGCGAAGTGGCCGGACTCGTGACGCTGGACAACAAAACACTGGTCGTCGAGGTCGAGCAGCCCGATCCCTTATTCCTGCACAAAATGGCACTACCGTTTGCTTCAGCAGTACCCCCAGAGATCATCGTCCGCGAGGGGGAGAACTTTGATTTTCGCCCGGTTGGAACCGGGCCATTCCTCCTAGCCGAACGAGTGGCAGGGCAGCGACTGGTTCTTAAGCCAAACCCGTACTACCGGGGAGCCGTCCAGCCGCGGTTGCCGGGTATCGTCCGCTTTGTTGGTGTTCCGGAGGACCTCGCGTGGATGCGCTATCGGGCGGGGCTTCTAGACCTCGCGATCATTCCCCCAGCGGAGATCCCGATCGTTTTGCGGGATCCAAAGCTTTCGAGGCTCCTACGGACTGCGGACACGCTACGGACCCAATACGTGGGTTTAAATTGCGCGCGTCCTCCCTTCACCGACGTGCGCGTGCGTCAGGCGATGAACTACGCCATCGACCGGCGTAAGTTGATCGCGATTCTGCACCATCGAGCTTCACCTCCGCAAGGAATCGTGCCGCCCACCATGCCGGGCTACCCGCAACGCCCCGAGCCGTATCCGTTTGACCCGCCACGAGCGCTGAAACTCTTGCAAGCCGCCGGACTGGGAGGTGGGTTCCAGGCTACGCTTTGGCTTCGGAACGACGAGACGGCAATAAGGGTTGCCCAGTCGCTCCAACAGGACTGGGAGAGGGTGGGGGTGCGTGTACGCCTCAAGCCAGTTGCGTGGGGTCCGTTTTTGGATGCCGTTCGCCACAATCCCAATATCGACATGTTTTTGTTGGGTTGGGAGGCCGATTTCCCCGATCCCAGCAATTTCCTCGAGGTCCTGTTTCACTCGCGGCAAATCGGGGCCAATAATCACACGTACTATTCGAATCCGGTCGTTGACGCGCTGCTGGAACAAGCGGCATCGACGACCGAACCCGCGCAGAGGACTGAGCTCTACTTGCTCGCCGAGCAGCGCATCCTCGACGATGCCCCGTGGGTTCTGCTGTACCATCCACGCACGATGCTTCTGTCCAGCGACCGCCTGCGCGGCCTACGCCTCCATGCATGGAGGCCACCGCGATTGGCCCAGCTTTGGTTCGCTGAGGAAAAAACTGAGGAATAACCCTATCGAGGCGATCCCTTGTGGGAGCCCTCGCGCTCCTGTGTTCGCATGCGAAAGATTAAGTCAGTTACCCGCGCCGCCACTTTGAGTTTGGCCTCCAGTGCCTCCGCCCGTCTGCGCTCCTCAGCAAGCTGGGAACGTAAAGAATCGTTTTCCGCAGCCAAAGCAGCCGCACGGTCACCTTGCTTCTTGGCTTCTTCCAGGGCTGCCGCGAGCTGGGCAATCCGCTGCTGGCTCAGTGCAAGCTCTTGTTGCGTTTCTTTTGCGAGCCGTACGTGTTCCGGGGTAGTTCCTCGATCGGGACCACCACCTTTGTCACCGGGTGGTTGAGATGGAAGCGCGGCGAGTTTCAGCATCAAGTCGCGCTGTTGTTGTTCTTGTTGCTGAACCACGCGCCGTAATTCCATGAGCTCTTGCTTGAGGGCTAGGTAGTCGGCTTCCGGCACGTGGCTTTCACTAAATGGGGAGCTCACTTCCTGTCGCAACCGTTCGAGTTCTTCCAGCAACGCTTGTCGCTCTTGTCGTTCTCGTGCAAGCTGGGCAGCAAGTGCCGCCGCACCATCTTGTGTTTGTTCCTGGTCGCTTTCCGCTGGCTCCAAGTTTGGCGGTGGTTGCGAGGTTCCTGCGGTCTTTCCCATAGCTCGCTGCTGCAGTCTTGCCAGCTCCGCGCGCGTTGCCGCCAGTTCCTGCTCGCGCTGCCGCAACTGCTCTTCCAACTCGGCCAGACGTGCTGCAACCTGAGGGGGCACATCTTGACCCGCATCCTGAGCTTCGCCACGCAGAGCCGCGGTTCGTCCAAACCTGCCACATCCCCCAAGGCAGAGGCAAATGACCCCAAGCACCACCCACCTCCGCCTGGCTATGCTGGCACCAACCATGACGGTGCGGAACCCTATCACGAACCAGCCAGAAGTCTAGCGCTCGGATGCGAGGAAGAGAGAAGGGAGCTCCTCCCATCGCGCTCGACAAGGGGCATCCGGCGCATGGAACAATCGAATCCGTCCCGCCAAAGGCTCCAAAATCAATAGCGCGGACGATCGAGTTCCGTACTCAGGAGTGTGCACGCAGGGAACAGACAAAGGATCGTTAGCGGCAGTCGAGTTGTCGCCGTGGTCACTAAGAGCTTGCCGAATCATCGTCAACGCTCGTTCCAATTCGCCTGCCTCCAAGGCCGGGACAACGGGCGAAAGAAGCCTCACCGTGCGCTCGTGTCGCGGGCACTCCAGCGATTCGGTTTCGCGATTGGTCACCACGTGCAATCCAGGACCGAGCTCCCGACAGCGCCAACGGTCTGGTTCGTTTGCCAGCAATACCACTTGCAACAAATCGGCAACCAAGAGCGTGCACGGATTAAACGCGCCGGGAGCAAAACTCTCGACCAGCCCCATCGCCTCTTCAGCTGATTTACACCGAAGCACATCGGCAACCAAAACTCCGCGCGACCGGCGACTTGGATCTGGAGGGGTTGCTGCCCGGCGGTTGAGGACTCCGGCAACCACGCCGTACTCATTGGCCCCCAGCCATGTTCCTCCCGCACGCAAATCGACTCCGAGCCACACGGATCGGGGAGACTCCAGCCAAGCGGGGCCTGCGGTGGGCCGGGAGAAGAACTCATCCCGGTTGGCCGCAACCACCAACGGAGCCTCGGCATGACACGCCACAAATGCCGCAAGGGTGCACACAATGACGACTATAGTCGGCAACGGGTGCTCGCGCCAAATCTAGGCGGTGGCCGCGAGCCCCCTCATAAGACGTTTCATTGAGTGGAGCAGGGCGCTGTGTTACCAACGACCTAACATGACTCACCCATCGCAACCATTTAGCTCGATCGACGAGGTCATCGAGCGTTTCGCCAGCCACAAGTACATCTGCAATCGGCGAATTG
>BEIG01000124.1 GCA_002898795.1 bacterium HR30
AACTCCTGGAGCTCGTTGGTCTGGAGAATCGGCAGAACGAGCCGGTGCAAGAATTTTCTGGTGGTATGAAGCGTCGGCTCAACTTAGCGGTGAGCCTGGTACACGATCCCAAATTGGTTTTACTGGATGAGCCCACGGTGGGCGTTGATCCGCATTCGCGGGAGAAGATTTTCTCGATCGTGCGCACGTTGCGGGATAACGGTACCGCGATCCTTTACACGACGCACTACATGGAAGAGGCGGAGCGTCTGTGCGATCGCATCGGCATCATGGACGAAGGGAAAATCATCGCCATGGGGCCATTGATGCAGTTACTCAGCGACGCGGGATGCTCAGAGGTGATCGATGTTCGCGGCCTACCCCAGATGTTCGATTGGCACGCTTTGCACGAGATGCCAGGAGTGTGCCGCGTGGAGCACCTCGATAGTGGAGCCCGGCTGTTTGTGAGCCGGGCGGTGCAGGTGCTCGGTCCGCTACACAGCTGCCTGGCCCGCTATGCGGACCGGGTGACGATCGAGATCGCCCCCTTGAGCTTGGAAAATTTATTCTTGCAACTTACGGGCAAGGAGTTGCGCGATTGATGCGGTGCTGCACGGTCGGTGGGGTTGCCCTCTCCCTGGGAGTTGTGGCTAGCCTCAGTGTGGCGCTTTCCTCCCCACTCGAGCGAACCCGGGAGGTGTTGGAGGAGGCGCGCCGCATTGTGGATAGCCCCCAAACCCACAACGAGAAGTTGGCGGGTCTCTCCCGGTTGCTCAAGGGATTTTTGGACACGGATGCCATGGGCCGCGAAGCCCTGGGCGAATCGTGGGAGAAGTTTTCCCCCGCACAACGGCGCGAATTTCTCGAGTTGTTTCGCGAGCTGTTTCAGCGAACGTACGTGCAAAAGTTGTTGTTGTTCGAAAAACCTGACTTTGCCTACGTCGGCGAGGAGGTCGACGGGACCCGCGCGCGTGTGGAAACGAAGATCATTACGCCACGGGACGAATTCCTCGTGACCTATCAGATGAAGTGGGAAAATGGTGCGTGGCAAGCCACGGACATTAAAATCGAAGACTTGAGTTTGACCGCTAACTTCCGTCGCCAACTGGCCCGGCTCTTGGAGAAGGAAAGTCCAGCGGATTTGCTCTCGCGGATGCGGCGGAAGTACGGGTCCGGTGGAGCTGGAGGCGAGGACGAACTGTGAAGCTTTTGCGCGTGATGCTGAAAGACTTGCGGTTAATCGTGCGCGACCGCTCAGCCTTAGTTTCGCTTTTGGTCGTACCGATCATCATCATTCTCGTCGTAGCCGAAACCCAGTCGGAAATTGGTACGCAGAGTATTTTGTTCCCGATCGTTAACGAGGATCAGGGCCCGGTTGCAAATGCTCTAATCAAGGTGTTTCGACAGCACCTAGACGTTCGGGAGGTCGACCGCGCTACGGCCGAGCGACTGGTTGCCGTGGAGAACAAGGCCCCGGCCATGCTTGTGTTGCCGAGCGGCTTGAGTAAGCGTTATTTGACGAACAAGCCGAGTAAGATCGAACTCCTGACCGACCCGGCTCAATGGGCCGAGCTCCAAGCGATTCGGGTGATTTTTCTCCTGGCCGACCGTGAAGCCGCCTCTTTGGGCGATCCTTTCGAGGAGGAATTGCTCACGCTGGAAGAGCGGAGCCTTACGGGAAAGAGGCTCAAGTTCACCTCGCTCGAACAAAACATCCCGGGCTTCAGTGTTATGTTCGTGTTGTTGAGCCTGATTTTTAGCGTGGCGTTTGGGCTCCGAGACGAGGAAGTGTGGGGAACGACCCGCCGCTTGGCCGTGGCCCCTGTGTCACAGTTTACAGTCCTTGGGGGCAAGTTGGCGGCCCGGTTGATCGTTGGAACGATCCAACTGCTTATTTTGCTGGGGTTCGGACACTTGGTATATGGCTTGAGCCTGGGAAGTTCGCCTGTGGCAATGGTGGTGGTTGCCGTGTGCATCGTCTTTGCCATGGCCTGTTTCAGCATGATCATCGCAGCTTTGGCTCGCACACGGGAACAAATCATCCCCGTGGCGCTTTCGGCCGTGTTTATCTTGGCCGCTCTGGGTGGTTGTTGGTGGCCATTTTACGAACAGCCAAAGTGGATGCAGGTGATCGCTCATGGTTTGATGACCACCTGGTCGATGTTTGCCATTCACGATGTCATGCTGCGCGATCGTACGCTGCTCGAGGTGGCTCCGAAGCTCGCGATTTTGGTCGCTTATGGAGGCGTGTCCTTTGTGATTGGAATGCGCTTGTTCCGCTACAGCGAGCTGTGATGACATGTGTGGATCCACGCGAGCCGCGGCAGGGTTGCCATTGGGAGATCCCCGCGCAAGGAAGAGGAGTCGCAGATGAAAAAGTATACGCTGGTTTTCGGGCTGGTGGTTCTTTGGGGTGCGATGCAGGGTTCGGCCTGGGGCCTGACCTTGCGCGTGCAGGGTGCCCAGGCGCTACCGGGGGACACGCCGGACGTGTGTGTTTTTTTGGATGGCAATGACGGGACAGTGTCGGGGCTGCAAGTGGACCTCACTTGGGATTCGTCTTGTTTATCGATCGATCGATCGTCTGGTGACCAGGCCGCGTGCGTGATGAATCCGGAGACTGGCCGGTCGACGTTTCAAACGCGAGTACTGGCCAGCGACCGGATGCGCGCTCTGATGGTGAGCCTGCACGACACCTCACCTATGCCGGCTACGGTCAACCAGCTCTTTTGCTGCCAGTTCCGCGTGTCCGCGGCAGCTGGCGGCAGGACGTGTGGGGTGACCCCCGCGAACGTCGTCCTCTCGGACCCGCGAGGCCAACGTCTTCGATTTACGGGTGTTGGCGGAAGCATCACCGTGGCCCGCGGGAGAGACGAGCCTGGAATGGGTACGGGGGGCGTAGCCCCGGGGGGGGCGATGGTCCCAGGTGTTGTGCAGGGTGGCGGCAGCGGCGGTGCAACCGCTGGGGGCGCAGGGGCGCCTGGAGAGGGTGGCCGCGCGGTGGCTCCAGCACCGGCTGCGGTGGGAGGTGCGCCCGGAGGAGTGCCGCCGGTGCCGGCTGCTGCCCCTGTTCCAGCGATGCCTGCTGCGGTGCAAGGTGCTCCGGCGGCGGTTGGTACGGAGGGCGGCGCAACGCCCGAGGCGCTCGCGGCGACTCCCGAAACACCCGCCCAGGCTACCCCGGTAGGAACGCCCAAGGAGAAGAGGCCGACACCGGCGCCTACTGGCCCGACGAAGCCTGCCGTGGCCGAAACGCCGCCTAAGGCCGCAACACCGAGCCCGGAAGTAAAGAAAACCCCAGCGGCGGGAACACCTACAGCAGCCGCTGCGGTGAAAACACCGCACAAGAAGCCAAAGGGACGGAAGAGCCCCACGGCACACTGAGTGGGGAGCAAGCCGAGGGTATACTCGAAGAAAAACACAGCACGGGAGGTTGGCGATGAATTATGGCCTCATGATGTTCGCCACTGACTACGCCATTCGGCCCGACGAATTGGCTCGGGAAGCAGAAGATCGCGGGTTCGAGTCGCTGTTTTTTCCCGAGCACACCCACATCCCGACGAGCCGTCGTACTCCGTGGCCAGGTGGGGGTCCGCTTCCGCAGGAATATTGGCATACGCACGATCCGTTCGTGGCCCTTTCCATGGCCGCGGCGGTAACGCGCCGGCTCAAGATCGGCACTGGCATTTGCCTTGTAATCCAGCGCGATACGATCACTTTGGCCAAAGAAGTTGCGTCCCTGGACTTCTTGTCCGGCGGCCGATTTATTTTTGGCATTGGCGGCGGTTGGAACGTGGAGGAAATGGCCGATCACGGCACCGACTTTCGCACTCGCTGGAGAAAGCTTCGAGAACAGGTTGCGGCGTTGAAGAAAATTTGGACCGAAGACGAGCCGGAATTCCACGGCGAGTTCGTGAAATTCGACCGTATGTGGTCTTGGCCAAAGCCAGTGCAGAAACCTTATCCGCCGATTTTGCTGGGCGGCCACTCGAAGCAGGTGTTGCATCGCGTGGTGGATTATTGTGATGGTTGGCTCCCGCTTGGGATGGGCGGTACGGCAGTGATTTCGCAAATCGCGGAACTGCGTCAGATCGCAGAACAAAAGGGTCGTGACCCGAAAACGATTTCCATCAGTGTGTTTTCTGCGCCGGCAGACCCGAAGGTCGTCGACGCCTTCCGTGCCGCCGAGGTCGACCGAGTGATTTTTGGCCTGCCGCCGGCAAACCGAGAGAAGGTGCTTCCCTTGCTCGACCGTTACGCCAAGTTCCTGGATTGATCCTCCAGTAGCAACGCCCGATTGCTCGCGCCGCGACGATTGCCAGCACAGGGACTCCGGACCTCGGTGAACGAGGTTCATATATCATCTTTTCCGTCCGTGACCGCTTGACGAACGCCTGAGCTGGCGTTCGCACGGAGGGGCAGAACACTATCCTTCCGCGCCGGCGGGCGTGGCAAATCAGCGGTTGCTGGTTTCGTTGCTTTCCTGCCGGAAAATGGTGTAGTAAAAGCTGTGCATTAGGGTAAGGTCATGCGGTGCAGTAAAGTCTTTCGTTCGGGAGCATTGTGTCTCGCCATAGTGTGCTCGGGCTGCCTAGGTGGCGGAAGGGAAGACGCCCCGACAGCCGCAAGTGCCACCACAGGCACATTCGAGGAAACCGACAACGGTCCTGATCCCTGGTGGCCGCCGGCGGTAGACCCCGCGAAACCACAGCCGCTCGTGCTCTCGGTGCAAAGTGAGAGCACCGCAGGCGTATCGCCGAACGATAAGGTGAATCTGTGCCTCAATTTGGATGTCAACACCGGCACTATTTCGGGCTTGCAGGCGGATCTGCTTTGGGATCCACAGTGTCTCGCCCCAGAAGTTGTCAGGGGCGACGAGGTGACCTGTCAGATCGAGCCGGCAACTCGGCGCTCAATTTTTGCGTCTCGCGCTCTGGCACCGGGGAGATTGCGAGTGCTGCTCGTGAACCTGACAGATCCGAGCCCCATGCCTGTAGAAGTGACGCGCTTGGGTTGTTGTACATTCCACGCGGTGGGGCAGGCGGGTGAGCGCTGCGAAGTTTACCTCGACGCAGTGACCGCCTCCGACCCGCGCGGGAATCGCTTGCCTGTAGAAGTACGTCCCGGTGTGGTGGAACTGACGCCCTGACCGGTTGCGCAAGAGGAACAACCGATTGTCGGCGTTTGCTTGACTCGCTGCCCGGAACGAAGTAGCGGGCAGCGCCATGTCAAGACAAGAGTTTACCTTTCACGAGCGGGCGCTTGTGGTACTTCGTGCGTTTTTGTTGCTAGCCGTGGCCAGTTGCGGCAGCAACGAGATCGGACCGTTGCCTGAACCCACGGCCACTCCGTCGTGGACGCCACGCGCAGCTACGCCCACGGTGACGCCGCTGCTTGTCGAATCGCCGACATTTACCCCATCGTTTACCCCCTCGTCCACCCCTGTCGAAACACCGACCCCCACCGCCACGTGGACCACAACGGCGACGTTTACCCGCACAGCTTCTCCGACCCCGACCGCTACGGCAACTGCAATCCGGCCAGCGCGATTGCTGTTCTCGTTGGACGCGCGAAACCCGCTGAACCCTTTCCCGAGCGATCGGCTGCTCGGTCCCGACGGCCGACCTGACGTCCCCCCTGGGTACCTCGGGATCTCACTGCCCGATACCCCTTCGTTCAACGCAGCGCGAGCTTTCACGGTGGAGGTGTCGCGTCAGCTCCGGGTGTTGGACGGGTTCTCCACGTTTGCCCCAATTCGTGTTCCCTTTGACCGGCCCGTGGTGGTCGATGCGGGAGTGCACCCCCGCGGCATCTGGTTGCTGAAGTACGAGGATTTGGCTGATGCTCCAGTGGCCACGACCGCCTCGTTTTACGCACCTGACATGGCACTGGAAATTGCTCCGGTTGTTCCTCTGGATCCAAAGACGACCTACGCGTTGGTGGTCACGGACGACTTGGTTGACGTTAACGGCTTTCGTGTGCAGCCGAGCGATGACTTCCGTCGGCTCGTAGCGGGCGAAAATTTGGATGAGGCTGCACGCGAGTGGCGCCAACGGCTAGTGGGTGTTTGGGAGTTTTTAGAGCAACGCTTCGGGCTGCGCCGTGAGCGTTTGTTACTGACGGAGTTATTTACGACGCAAAGCACCGTTGATGATTTGGTGCAGATTCGCCAGCGCCTCGACGCTGGCCAGTTCGGCCCGGCTTTGCCGGTGTTGGACCGTTCCTTGGGCGACTTGCGAACCGGCATCTTCCCCGAGGGGAGTGACGAGTACGCTAGTCTCGTGGGAAGCCGAACGACCTCGAACGTTGCCGCCGTGGCTGTTGGCTACTTCGAGTCTTTCGATTTCCGCGAGAGGCCCAACGGTGCCTTCGATCCGGCAAGGATTTCTGGCGAGGTGACACCGAGTACGAACAAGGTGGACTTTTATATGGTGCTGCCGAAAGCACCCCCGCCGCCGAGCGGCTATCCAGTTGTCATCTTTGGTCACGGGCTGGGCGGGTCTGGCCGCGACGTCACCCAAATTGCTCGCACGAGTTTGAACGTGCCCATCGTTGGCATCGCCATCTCGGCGCTGCAGCACGGGCGACGAGGAAGCGTGGCTAACTTCTTCAATCTTCAGAACATTGCCACCACGCGAGAGTATTTCCGGCAAACCATCGCCGACTTTTTCCAACTCGCACGAATGATCGAGAATGCGCACGCGGCCGGAATCGCCCCGTTTGATCAAATCGACCCCGAGCGCATCCATTACTTGGGTGGCTCGTTGGGTGGCATTATGGGAACGATGTTCCTGGCGGTGGAGTCGAAGGTGCTCGTTGGGATGTTGAGCGTGCCGGGTGGGGGCTTGCCGAACATCCTTGCCTCCCGCGAAATTCGGCAACTGATCGAGCCGTTGATGGGAATCTTCATTGGGATTACGCCGGACAGCCCTTACTTTGCTCCGTTTTTGCGTCGTTTCCAACACACCGCACAATGGGCGTTGGACCCGGCCGATCCCATCAACTACGCACCCTACGTCATTGCCCCGGATCGTCGTCTGCCAGGGGCTCCTCCAAAACGTGTTCTGATGCACGAAGGAATTATTGATCCGATCGTGCCGAACCGTACGACTGAAGACCTGGCCCTTGCAATGCGACTTCCAGATTTGAACCTCACTCGTGGTTGCCGGAGTGTTACGGGTTGTAGTGGGATTTGGCGCTTCGTGATGACGGATTACGGGCAGGGAGAATTCGATGGCCATGGTGTCACCGGCACGGTACCCGAGGCGCTCCGACAGGCATTCGCCTTCCTGCTGAGCGATGGGACGTATATCCCCGATGCCAGCCCCGGGGCCGTGATCGATCTAGAGCACCTGCTTGGAAGCGAGCCAATTTGGTTCGGGAGTGCGACATGGTGACCATGCTTCGGACACGATGTTGTGCGAAGGGGTGCGCTCATGACGGCTCGGATCACTGACGAGATCGAACAGTTTATTTTGCAGCAGCACGTGTTTTTCGTTGCCACCGCTCCCCTAGGGTCCGAGGGCCACGTGAACCTTTCCCCCAAGGGGCTCGACTCTCTGCGGGTGCTAGATCCGCAAACCGTGGCTTACCTCGATCTCACCGGCAGCGGTGTGGAAACGATTGCCCACGTGAGAGAAAACGGCCGGATTACCTTGATGTTTTGTGCATTCGAAGGTGATCCAAAGATCGTGCGCCTTTACGGGCGCGGCGAGGTGCTCGAGCCGGGCGACCCAGAGTTTTCCTCGTTACGGGAACGCTTTCCGCAGTTGCCAGGGGCGCGCGCCATCATCCGTGTGCGGATTGAGCGGGTGTCGCAGTCCTGCGGCTACGGAGTTCCGTTGTACCGCTTCGTAGGCGAGCGGCGCGAATTGATTGACTGGGCAGAGCGAAAGGGGAGCGATGGTTTGCGGGATTACCAGTGCCGCCACAACCGTCACAGCATCGACGGACTGCCTGGGCTGAGAACTTTCGAGTCCCAAGCGCAGCTTTCCTTCGAGCGGCAACGTTGAGGCTCAGGTCGGCGCATTGTGCGTAGCACCGAGGCGGTTGATCAAGCGAATGCACGTTTGTGCATGTAGCGCCAGGTTCGTGGCCACGATTTGGTCGCCAAACAAGTCTAGCGGTTGCCCTCTAAAGGTACTGACCATGCCGCCAGCTTCGTTCACGATCAAACTACCGGCGGCCACGTCCCAGGGGTGGAGGCGCCACTCCCAGAAGCCGTCGTAACGGCCAGCAGCTACCCAACACAGGTCGAGCGCAGCGGATCCGAAGCGGCGAATATCCTGTGCCGACGCAACGAAGTCGCGCAGGAAGGAAATGTAATAGTCTGCACGCTCTTGCCGGTCGTACGGTAAACCCGTGGCAAAAAGGGCGCGATGAAAGGTATTCGTCGTAGAGACGAAGATTCTAGTTTCGTTCAGGAACGCACCGCCACCACGCCGCGCAGAGAAGAGCTCGTCGCGCATGGGATCGTACACAACCCCCACCTCGATCGTGGTGCCGTATCCGAAGGCGATCGAGACGGCGAAGTGCGGAATGCCATGGACGAAGTTGACGGTACCGTCCAACGGGTCAACATACCACGCAGGTTCCGTCGCTGAAGGCGGACGAAGAGGACTACCCGCACATGCCTCCTCCGCCACCACCGCGTGATTCGGAAAGCTGGTCCGAATTCGGGAAACAATCAACGCTTCGGCTTCTCTGTCAGTACTGGTCACTAAATCGACCGGCCCCTTGTACTCGACCTGCCGGGCTTCGAGCCAAGCTTTTCGGATGCGTGCTCCGGCTGCACGGGCGGCTTCTATGGCCAAAGACTCCACTTCTCGTTGTTCTACCGCTGTCATGGAAGCGTCCACACATCCGGAAGTACGGCGTAGTTTTCTCGCGTGTGCGGGCCGCTGCGTAGCAAGGGCTGGAGCATCGTTGCAAGGAAACAACACGACCGTGCCGGGTTTCGTCCTGGGAAAGGCGGCACCTCGCCTTAGCGCAGAAGACAAGTTTTTCAGAGGCTTTGCTCTGCGGCTGTTGGGAAATACCCCGCGGTCCTCCGGAAATGGGGGCAAGCTAGCTCATCGTGAGCAACTTTTAGAGTGGACAACGTGACGTTGGTTGGATTAGGGAAGGCCAGGGAGGAGGACGGACGGTGTCCAGCACGGGCGCGAACTACAAGGTGTCGAATAAGGACAGAGCGCGATTACGTTACGCATTGGGTAGAGGTGCGGTTGACCTCGACCGCAGCTTGCTCGGCCCTGGCACCGTTACGTGGGAAGTGAACCGGGAGGCAGTGCTGCTTGCGGGAGGCGGCTGCGCTTTGCTCATGCAGGTGGCTCATCCCCTCGTGGCCGCAGGAGTGGCGGAGCACAGCAACTTTCGTGAACGGCCGCTCGACCGCCTGACCCGCACACTCGACCTCATGTTGACAATCACCTTTGCGCCCGCGCGGGCTGCCATCCAAGCCGTGAAAGAAATCGAACGCCGGCACGAGCGCGTGCGCGGGCGGCTTCGGTCTCAAGCTGGTCCGTTTCCACCCGGCACCGAATACAGCGCTTCTGACCCGGCACTGATGCTTTGGGTGCATGCGACTCTGGTGGACACCGCTTATCGGGTGTTCGAGATGTTCGTGCGGCCACTCGAGCGGGACGAAGCCGAGCGGTACTATGAGGAATCGAAAGTAGTCGCACGGGTACTCGGAATACCTAGAGAGATCATTCCAGCAACCTGGTCGGATTTTCAAGCTTATTTCCAGCGGATGCTCTGGAGCGACGAGCTTGCAGTCAGCGCAGAGAGTAGGGCGATTGCCAAGGCGATTTTAGAGCCAGAGCGTCCCTTGTGGCTTCGAACGGTGATGCCGCCAGCTCGGTTGTTGGCCATTGGCTTGCTCCCCGAGGTGTTGCGAACACGTTACCGCTTCTCGTGGTCTTTGTGGAACGAATATGCGATGCGGTCTTTGGTAGCCGCTACAGCCCTTGCTCTGCCGTGGTTGCCCCCGCAAATCCGCTACTTTGCGCACGCCCGCGCCGCGTGGCAGCGTGAGGGTGCAGGTCGCGACCGCCAAAGGGCAACGGCTCAAGCAGGGGCCCAGGTCGCGTGACTTGGTGGTCGCTCGAATCTGGTTGCATTGACAAACAA
>BEIG01000125.1 GCA_002898795.1 bacterium HR30
GACGCAGGACGATGTGGCCGCTGCGCTAGTCAAATACGAAGAGATCCCGGTGTACGCGGTGAGGGGGGAAGATAACAAGACCTACTACAACCACCTACGCGCTGTGCTCGAGCGCAGGCCAGACATTACGATGGACGACGGGGCAGACCTAGTCACCTTATTACACACGGAATTTGCCGCTCAGGCCGCGCAAGTGCGCGCCAGCATGGAGGAAACCACCACGGGGGTGATTCGCCTACGGGCCATGGAGCGTGACGGCGCGCTCAAGATTCCGGTGATAGCCGTTAACGACGCAGACACAAAACACCTCTTCGATAACCGTTACGGCACCGGCCAATCCACCATCGATGGAATTCTACGCGCTACAAATGTTCTCCTGGCCGGACGCACGTTAGTGATCGCTGGATACGGGTGGTGCGGAAAAGGCGTAGCTGCGCGCGCCCGCGGCATGGGAGCCCGCGTGGTCATCACTGAGGTTGACCCGATCCGAGCGCTGGAGGCAGCCATGGATGGGTTCACTGTGATGCCCATGAAGGACGCGACAAAAATTGGCGACATTTTCATCACCCTCACGGGTGACAAGCACGTTTTACGGGAAGAACACTTTCTGTCGCTGAAAGACGGGGCCATCCTGGCCAATTCGGGCCACTTCGATATCGAAATCGACTTAAAAGCGCTGCGCAAGCTATCCCAGCGCGTGCAAAAGGACGTGCGTCCAAACGTCGATGGATATTTGTTGCGGAACGGTCGCTGGGTGTACGTGATTGGCGAAGGCAGGCTCGTCAATCTCGCTGCGGCCGAGGGTCACCCGGCGACGGTCATGGACATGAGCTTCGCAACCCAGGCACTATGCGCTGAATGGGTCGCACGTGTGAGCCGCAATGGCGGACTCGAGGTGCGCGTCCACCCAGTTCCAAAGCACGTCGAAGAGGTTGTCGCTTCGCTGAAACTCGACAGCATGGGGATCAAAATCGACCGGCTCACTCCAGAGCAGCGAGCGTATCTTTCCTCTTGGAGCGAGGGAACGTAGCGGCGCATCCAGACAGCGATAGGAACTCTCCTACCGCGAGCGCCAGACACCAGCCGAACTGGCCCCGTGTACGACTGGAGAAGGGGTTTTCCCGTCGTACAACCCAATTTCCGCTTGCGCACGACCTGCCAAGGGATCATAGTGGGGCCGTGCAGTTGTTTAATTTCAGCCAGGGCATACGGCTCCTTCCGCAGACCGGAGCCAGGGCTAGAAAGGGAGGACTAGGGTCACGCCGGGCATGAGCCAACGTTTTTCCCTCCTTCGGGGCCACGAGCGTGCCTTGGCGCTGTGCGATCAAGGCCGTTTCGAGGCTGCGTGGGCCAAGGAGCAGAGCCCTCTTTTATTGGGCAAAGGATGGATTGAGGGCCGCGAAGTCCTTTTTGTGTTTCTAGACGGGCATGTTCGTGGCGGAACGATCGGAGTGGAAGAGGCGGCTGCGGTCACCGGTTTTCTAGAAAAGTCGCTCGGGGCCAACCCCAACGGTAGTGAACCGCCGCTTTTTCTGGGGTTGGACACCGGTGGCGTGCGGGTAGAGGAGGGCCCACGTGCCTTGGCAGCGACGTCGGCGGCCGGCGTCCTGTTGGCGGAATGGTCGCTGCGCGGATCGCCCATGGTCGCGCTAATTTCCGGACCTCGCGGTTGCTTCGGTGCACCGTCCGTCATGGCTGCGTTACCCGATCGACTGCTGATGGTTGAAGGCAGTCACTGGGGCTTGACGGGTCCGAAGTTGTTTCCCGCAGTACAGCAAGGCGTGAGCGAAACTGAGGGGCTTTCGGCCACGTCAGCTTCGGAGCGTTGGCGTCGAGGGACAGTAGACGAGGTGGTGCCCGACGATGTCGCCGCGGTGCGGGATGCGATCCTTCGCTCGTACCGCGAGCTCACGCGGCTAGTTCGTCCACGGCCGCGAGAACGACTAGAGCAAGCGGCACAGTGGCTGGGACAACAGTACCTGTCATGGATCGGCAGCGGTGGAAAGATTGCGCAGCCCAAGCGCCGGCGCCGCGATTTGCTCTCGTATTCGTTTCGGCACCAGTGGCAGCCCCAGGAACCGATCTCCCAGGCCGGCCTCGTGCAAGCAGCTTGGGGAACCCTAGCGGGTGAGCCCGCATTAGGAATCGTCGTCGGCCCAGCACGTGATGAGCGCGAAGGCATTGGCATCGCTGAAGCCCACGCGATTGTTAAGAAGCTTCTTCGCTGCTTCGAACTGCCCACCGGCACATACGCAACCATTTTGAACTTCGTTTTTTGCCAGGGCCACGTCGTCGATTTGCAGCAGGAGCGGATCGGCCTCCCACGAGTGCTTGCGGAGTGTTTGCGTGCCTACGTGGCGGCCAAACTTTCCGGGCACACCATCGTAAGCGTGCTCGGCGGAGGAACTTACGGTGCCGCCTATCTCGCGCTTGCGGCACCGAGCTACCGGATTTTTGCGATCCGTGGCACGAAAGTGGCGCCGATGGCACCGGCAGTGCTCAGGGCCTTTCAAAGTTTCCGGCGCACAAGCACCGCTCCAGCTCCGGAGCAAGCATTGGCGGAGCGGATCCCTGAAGTGCAAATTGTAGAAAGTATTGTTCGACTACCCCGTGCATTGAAGGAAGCTCTGGTGGAGGCCCGTGCGGACGAGGGGAAAAGGCCAGCCACCCACGCAGCGTAACGGCACGTGGTCGGGGAGATGGGACCCGAGGAGAAGGGAGGAACGGTCGATGGCAAAAATGCAGCCGTGCTGGCACAAGTGCCAACACCTGGCCGCGCTGATCGTTTTTGGGGCGCTGTCGACTACCCAAGCCTATGCGGCCACGGCCAGCAGCGGCAATAGCCCAATTGTCAACGGCCTTCCCACCGGTGACTACCCAACGGTGGGAGCACTCCTGTACAGCCCCACGGGGTCCGCACCAAGCGCCGAGGGCGTTTGCACTGGAACTCTAATCGGCTGCCAAACCTTCCTTACCGCCGGGCACTGTGTGTGCGACACGGTGGGTACGGACTGTCAACTGGGTAAACGTAGAGCACCAAATCCCAACCAATACTTTGTCTACCTGCCCCATGTCGGCGTGCTGCCCGTTCAAAGCATTGCCGTTCGAAGTGACTTTGACTTCCCGAAAGGAGATGTCGCCGTCGTTCGGTTGGCCACGCCTGCGGGCAACGTTCGCCCCTCGCGCATTAACAGCGTGATGAGCCCTCCCGTCGGGACAAGGGGTGTGATCGTGGGGTACGGGCTGACCCGTGCAGGGAACAATGACTACGGCTTAAAACGCTACGGCAACGTTGTCACGGCGGAGTGCACGAATGGCATATCTTCACAAACTTCTGTGTGCTGGGCATTTCGAGCGCCCCTTGGCCCGCCGACTACAAATTCCAACACCTGTTTCGGAGACTCGGGTGGACCTTTGTTTGTCGACTTCGGATCCGGCGCCCTCCTAGCCGGTGTCACGTCGGGGGGTAGTAGCGATACCTGCACCCCGCCGGACGATAGCTACGATGCGAACGTCTACAACTACTACGATTGGATTGCTGTTCAGGCAGGCTCGGATTTGAACGCTACGGCCTGCGGCGCCGGGCCTCAAGTGGGAGACCCTGAGGTAACCGCTCTCACATACAGCGCCTCCCTTGATGGAGGGGATGCGGTGGTTTACGACTTCCACGTTCCGCCTCAAACTACCGAGCTGCGGGTTACCTCCACCGCAACTCTGGACTTTGATTTATACGTCCTTGCCCGCCCAGGTGTTACACGCTCGAGCTACGATTGCAAAGATGAAGGTGCAAGCCCAATTGGGGTATGCGGGTTTGCTTCCCCAGCAAGCGGCCCGTGGTCCGCAATGGTTTATGCCTACGGGGGGACCGGCAGCTATCAGCTCACCATTACGATGATTGGTGCCTCGTGCGCGGGGGCAGCAGATGGCACTCCGTGTGACGATGGAAACGACTGCACAGAGCAAGATCAATGCGTGGCAGAATCTTGCGTGGGCACAGCGCGAGCTGACGGAACCGCCTGCTCTGATGGGAACCGTTGCACCAATCCGGATCAGTGTATCAGCGGAGTTTGCGTCGGTGGCGTTAGCCCGCGCCAAGGCTGCAAACGCGTCACCACGCCGGGGGCGAGCACTCTGCGTATCGGGCGCCCTCTCGGTCGTTCACCTCGCCTAACCTGGCGTTGGAACCGTGGACAAGCGACAGACCGAACGCTGTTTGGCGATCCCCGGGGTGCAACCGACTTTGACGTTTGCCTTTACGATAATCAGTCTGACCAGCCAACCTTGGCTTGGCAAAGGAACATCCCCGCCGGGGGGCTTTGTTACCGTGGGAGAGCCTGTTGGACCCGGACACGCACAGGTTTCCGCTACGCGAACCGTAGCGGATCGCCAACAGGGATAACGCGCCTTCAACTCAATGGCGGTACAGATGGCCGGGCCAGTATCGTCTTAAGAGGGGGCACCGGAAATTTGTTCCCACCCACGTTGCCCGCAAATATGCCGATAAAAATTCAGCTCGTGAATGAGTCCGCATGCTGGGAGGCAGATTTCTCCTCGGCAACCACAAATTCCTCTACGGAGATGCGAGCGCAGTCCGACCCTTAATTTTGCACTTCGCGCAGCTTCGTTCGCACATCAGCTCCAGGGCTTCAGCGTGCCCGCCATGCTGGCATCGTAGCCATCGAGCTGGCCAGCAAGCTGCCGGAACGTTTCGGAACGCAGGGCTTCGATTACCCATCGACCACGTTCGCTGCGGTAAAAATCGCGGCGAAATACCAGGTCGTACTCTTCGCGCTCAAGCGGCACAAAGTCCAAGCCCAGCGCTGCAGCCGCTGTTCTCAACCCCATCGCGCAGTCTGCCAATCCGCTCGCCACGCTGACCGCCACCGCCATGTGCGAGAATTCCTCGCGTTCGTAACCCCGAATGTTCCCAGGATCCAAGCCTTCCTTGCGCAACAAGACATCCAACAGTACCCGTGTACCTGCGCCGGGCTGGCGGTTCACAAACCGGACATCCGGCCGAACCAGATCCCGCACGCCGCGGATCTGCTTTGGGTTTCCCCGTGCGAGGATTAAGCCTTGTTCCCGCACGGCCATGCGTACGACCACAACGGATTTCCGGCCAATTACACGGTCGACATCGGCGAGGTTATACGTGCCGCTGGACGGGTCCAGCAAATGAGTTCCCGCCACATGAGTTTCTCCTCGGGCTAACGCGGTTAGCCCGGCTAAGCTTCCGACGTTCGAGCAGGCGAGCCGCAATTCCGGATGAACGCGCTTGAGGGCATCCTCGAGAAAGCCGAGCGCCAAGTCGTGACTGCCAGTGACGAGAATGGTGTTCTCGATTTCGGCCCAGTCTCTGAGGAGCTCCACCCGGACTTTCTCCCCCGCTTGTACTCCTTCACTGTCCGTCGGAATCCGTAAAAAGCCGTCGGCCCGCACCAACGTGCTGATGGCCCCCGCACCTCGCGGCAGGGGAAGAGCTACGACTTTCCGACCAACGACCCCAAGGGTTACCCGCACGAACTCTTCGATCCCCAATTTGGATGGAATCTTTCTGGGTGAGATCGCGTTCACATGCGGTAGAGGAGGGGCCGCCACTCCGAGATGTCGAAACACCAGGGGGCGCAACACTTGCAGCGCAACGATTGCAGCGGACACCGGGTACCCAGGCAAGCCCAGGACTGGTTTCGATGCCACGCGGGCACAGATCGCCGGTTTCCCTGGCATGATGTCGATCCCATGCACTAAAACCTCACCGGCCTCGCGCAAAGTTTCCACAGTGTGGTCCCGCTCACCAGCCGACGAGCCCGCGATGAAGACAACGATGTCGTGATCCTTGAGACTTTCCTGTAGTACCGACCGCAACGCTTCTCGATCGTCTGCCACTGGGGCATAGCGATGCGGGTCGGCGCCCCACTCCACAAGAAAGGCCGAAATCATGCGAGAATTGAACTCGATGATCGCACCGGGAAACAGCGGTGCTCCTGGTTCAATGAGTTCTGACCCCGTGGGGATAATTGCTACCCGCGGCTTCCGCACCACCGGAACATCGAGGTGACCTGCGGCTAAAAGAGCCCCCACGTCACATGGGCGGATTCGGTGCCCGCGGGGAAGGAGCAGTTCACTCGCGACAATGTCTTCACCCACCAGGCGCACATGCTGCCAGGGAGTGGCGGCTTGGCGAATTTCGACTTCGCCCGGACCAACTTCCACCACCTGCTCGATCATAACCACCGCATCCGCCCAGGGCGGCAGTGGCTGCCCAGTATCCACGAAACTAAAGCCTCGCTTTTCTGCGCCGAGCTCAAGGCGAATCGGATGGCTTTCACTGGTGCCAAACGTATCCTCCGCCCGGACCGCAATCCCGTCCATGGCGGCGGCGTGATAGTGGGGCACCGAGATCTTGGCAAACACTGGCTCTGCGAGGACGCGGCCGAGACTTGCCTCTACCGTAACCCGCTCAGCCTTAGGAACGATCTCCGCCCGTTCGACGAAAACCTCTAGTGCTTCGCGCAGGCTCCTCTTTTCCAAAAAGCGCACTCGCGACATACCGTGAGACTGGCTCATCGCAAAGAGCTGCGGCTCTGCCAAGGGAATCGCGCACGGAAGTCAGCAACCTTCGAGCACGCGTCTTACAGCATCGATGATCTCATCAATGGTGATGCCCCCGTTGCCATCACGGTCGCCAGCAACGCAGTATGTTGTGGGGAAAATCCCCAGGGCAATGTTCACCATACGGACGATCTCGTCCACCGTCACCACCCCAGATCGGTCGCAGTCGCCCACACACGCTGGCGACTCGGTAGCAGAAGCAGAAGGGGAGAGAGCGGGTGTAACCTCCGGTGTCGGGGTCGAAGTTGGTTGGCCTCGGGGCGAGGGGGTCGGTGTAAGGCTCCAACTGTCCACGGGCGTGACCGTTGGCGTGGGGGTGACGATCGGTGTTTGGGCCGCCGTTCCAACTGGCGTAGCACTAGGCGGCGTCCGCTCTGGTAACACACACGCGATGGTAAAAGTCGGAGTGGGCGTTGGAGAAACTGCCCCCGGCAATCCGCTCGTGGGTGTGCAGCTAGGCAATGGCCCAGTAGTACCATCCGGAAGCTCGATCGGAATCGTGAAAAACCGACTATGGGACCGACAACTGGCGTCTTCCGCAGTGACAAAGAGATATGGCGTCGGCGCTGGCGTTGGCGGGGCGCCCACACCTCGACTCCAGCAAAGACAACCTGGGAGTGTGCCAGACAACACTCCTTGCTGATCAACTTGTAGTCCGCAGTAATCCGAGCGACTTAAACGCCACCTTGCCGGAGGAACCGCCAAAGCTAGCTCGAAACGGTGTACGTATGGTGTGTCCGCCACCGCAGCACCCAACACCACGCCACCAAGAATCGAAAGCGGCGCGGGCACAGGGTAGAGAAACCGAACGGCATCTATGTCGTCGTCGCGTAAAGCTGCGCAACGTCCGTCAAAATGTGCTTGCGCGTACATTGTCGCATCGCGCAACCGGCTATTCGGTTCGGGGACCCGTTCGGAGGAGTGCCCCAGGCCGATGGCGTGGCCTAGCTCATGGGTGGCAACCTCGGCAAGGTTGCACGGGTTCCAGTTCGGACATTGTTCCCAGTCATCGGCAAAGGAAACGGTGGCACAGCGAATGCGTGCAAACTCTTGCGCCCCGAGCACCTTCGTTTCGCGGGTATTGGCGCGGTAGCTTGTCAGAGCAAGTATCCCCCGACAATCGACCGGGGGCGGAATGGCATCATCCGGGTCTCGAAAGCGCACCTTGAACGACTGTCCTTGGGGATCAGGACAAGCAACGTCGAGGCTCACGGCGTCGCCGCCGTCGATCAATCGGAGAGAGGAGCCCTCCACCGTGCTCCACGCGGCAAGTCCTTGTGACACTGCCGAGCGCGAGGCATCCGCCCCTAGGATAGCGTCCCCACGAGGATCGACGGCAAAAGGTACCGCCTCGCCCAGGTCGCTTTCGAATAACCGGGCCAGCGGACGACCGAATTGAAACGGTGCGGAGACGCTGGGCGCCAACCACTCCCGGCGCAACCTAGGCGCACGGGCAACCGGCCGCGCCTCTCGCGCTAGACGCCAGAACGCATCCCACGTCCAGCGGCTGCCGCCCTCTATGCCCGCGGAGCCGGTTACGAACACTTGCGGGCTCGTCGACATGCGCCCATCCTCGCTGGAGGACAGCGAGAACACCCCCAAATCGAGCTGCACCGGTTGCCACCCACGACCTGGAACCTGCCTGAGAAGCAGCAAGTACACTTGACCCACGAGAAACGTCGGGGTGTTGGAAACAACTTCTACCCAGCCCTCTGCTTCACCCCCCGGAAGTTCGATGACCAAGGGTTGCGGAACTGGCGCGGGCAAGAGTTCGTCCAGCACTACAAAGGTGAAGCGCGTGTGGATCGTGCCCGAGGCGGTCTTCTCACTGCTCTTTGTTTGCGTGCGTGCGACCACTGCCGCGTCAGCCACCTGCCACAACGACGCCAGTGGAACTGGGACCACAGGCCCACCCAAGGCCCTTTCCGGCACGAGCCCCATCAAGCCGCCAACGCCGGCTGCCAGGAAAACCAGGAATTTGACCGCAGCAAGATGCGGTAGCTGGAGGCATCTCGGAGCAAATAACTGTCTCAAGGTCCTACCGCGCCGCTGGACACCACTGCGGGCCGCTTCCGCCGCTAGCATCATGGTTGCCTTCCCACTACACGGTGGAACCATGAGGGTAAAGGTGCCATGGTACGCGGGCGAAGTTGCCGGTGCACGCCATCTTTCGGTGTGTGCAAACAACCTCGAGTTTCATGTGGCCGAACTTGGATCGGCAGATCGCCTTGCCTTGTGTCTCCACGGCTTCCCCGAGTGTTGGTACTCCTGGCGTTACCAACTCCCGCTCCTGGCCGAACTGGGATTCCGCGTTTGGGCCCCCGATTTGCGGGGGTATGGTGGAAGTGCACGGCCACCGCGTGTGCAAGACTATGCACTGGAGCACCTGCTGCACGACATTGCTGGGCTGATCGATGCCAGTGGATGTAGGCGCACGGTGCTGATCGGCCACGATTGGGGTGCTGTAATCGCCTGGTACTTTGCCATGCGGCGACTGCGTCCGCTGGAGGGACTGGTGATCCTCAACGTGCCTCATCCCGCGGTGATGGAGCAGGCAATCTGGGGGAAACAGCTCTTGCGTTCCTGGTATGTGCTCTTTTTCCAACTCCCGTGGCTTCCCGAACAAGCCCTCGCCGCATTCGACTACTGGCCGATCAAGGCAGCCTTTGTCCGGATGAGCCGTAATCCAGCCAGGTTTTCCCCAGAAGTTCTCGAGGTGTACCGGAACTACGCCGCGGTTCCTGGGGCGTTAACCGCAATGGTCAACTATTATCGCGCCCTTCTCCGAGGCGGCGCGCAAAGGCAACGAGCGCTGGGATATCCGAGAATCGACGTCCCCACCCTAATGATCTGGGGAGAAGCAGACGACGCGCTTGGAAAGGAGACCACCTACGGAACCGAGCGCTTCGTGCAAGACTTGCGATTGCATTACCTCCCAGGCGTCTCACACTGGGTGCAGCAAGAGGCTCCCGAGAGAGTCAACGCGATTCTGCAGTCGTGGCTGCGGGAGAAGCTCTGCTCCCAATCGTGAACAGCGCTCAGTCTCGCAGTTAAATCAAAGCAGTAAGACCTCGACGTCCGCACCGGCCTCGAGTCCTTCTACGTGAGCTGGTATTCGGACCAAGCCGTCGGCATGAATCAAGTTGAACACAGACGCTGACTTG
>BEIG01000126.1 GCA_002898795.1 bacterium HR30
CCCTGATGCAAGGAGAAATGGTGCGCCGTGGTCTGCCGCCGCTCACCCGCGACGAGCGGGAGCTACTTTTGGACTATCTTCGCCGCCACAGCCAAGACGCAGCGGGGTCGGTCGACGAGGTGAAGGGATGAAAGTCACCACATCTGCCGTTAGCGTGGACAAGCTCGCCGTGGACCTGTTGGTCATCCCCACGATGGCCGACTGGAAAACCGGCGTCGTGGCCGAGCTTGACAAGCACTTGCATGGTGCGCTGGTGCCGGAAGTTCGCCAACAAGGCTTCAAGGGCCAGGAAAACGAGCAGGCTTTGTTTCAAACGCACGGTCGCCTGCCCTATCGCCACATTTTGCTGGTGGGGTTGGGGAAAGGCGATGCTGTGAACACCTGGTACCGCGTGGCACAAGCAGCCGCCAGCCGTGCTCAAGAGTTACAAGCCACCCAAGTTGGTTACGTGCCTCTTCCCGCCTATGCCGAGGCCACGATCTTGGAACGGGTTGTCGAGGGATGGCTCCTGAGTCTGTATCGCTTCGACGAACTGAAGGCGGGCAACGGGCAAACCAAAGCAACGGTACCGCGCTTGGTGTTGCTCGCCAAGGCCAGTGCCGAGGTGCGGTCCGCACTCGATCGCGCTCAACACTTAGCCCAAGCCACCTGCTACGCCCGCGATCTGGTCAACCGCCCAGCGGCGGTCGTCACTCCTGCGTATCTCGCCAACGAGGCAAAACGAATTGCTCGAGATCAGGATTTGAGCGGGCGCGTCTTTGACGTGGGCGCTCTGCGCCGCGCGCGGATGCAGTGCATCCTCGGAGTCGCACAGGGAAGCGAGCAGCCTCCGCGCTTCATCGAACTCGTCTACCGGCCGCCGCGGGCGAAACAAATCGTGGCCATTGCAGGCAAGGGCATCACATTCGACAGCGGTGGCCTCAATTTGAAGACGGCCGAGGGCATGGCCTCCATGAAGCGCGACATGGCCGGCGCGGCCACGGTGTTGGCAGTGATGTCCGCGGTGCGCCATCTGGGGATTAACGTCGAGGTGCGCGGCTATGTAGCAGCGGCAGAGAACATGCCGAGCGGACGCGCCTTGCGCCCGGGCGATGTCCTCACCGCCCGTAATGGCAAGACGATCGAGGTGCTGAACACCGACGCGGAGGGTCGCCTGGTCTTGGCCGATGCTTTGTCGTACGCAGTCGAACGGAAGCCCGACTTCCTCATCGACCTCGCCACGCTCACCGGGGCGGTGCGCACTGCCCTAGGCAACCGATACGCCGCCATCATGGGCACCGATTCCCAACTCGTCAGCCAACTCATTGCCGCTGCAAAGGCTTCAGGGGAAAATCTCTGGGAATTGCCGCTGGTAGAAGATTACCGCAGCGAATTGCAGAGCACGGTGGCAGACTTGAGAAATGTTGGCGAGGGCGGTGCCGGTACGATTATCGGCGGGTTGTTCTTGCGCGAGTTTACGGGCAATGTGCCTTGGGCGCATATCGATTTCTCTAGCACGGCCAGTACGGATAAACCGTTTCCCTGCCACCCGCGCGGTGCCACCGGGTTCGGGGTTCGCACGCTTCTGCGCTATCTGCTGGCGTTAGGGTCCTGAACTATCACCCGTAACTGCTGCTGCTCCCCAGCAGTGATTCATCGAGGGGCAAGAGCTAGCCGAGAAGTTCAAGCTGATGCGGCAAAACGTTCAAGCCTTTGTCCCACGAAATGCTCTCGGGTCTTGTAGCCAACAACCCTCTTAGGATAAGGGCGCAAGGAAGCGAGACAAGCTTGGGGAAAGTACGGACTCTATGGCCGGGAACTACGACGGCAAAGTCGTCTTGATTACCGGAGCATCGTCTGGAATTGGTGCGGTAGCGGCGCGGATGTTCGCGGAACGCGGCGCTCAGGTGGTAGCAGTGGCGCGCCGGGAAGCACTGCTGGAACAAGTCATTGCTCAGTGCCGCGCGCACTCACCGAATTCTTTTTATCTGTCTGGGGACGTGGGTCTTCGGGAGTTTGCGGAAAGCATCGTTACCACCACCGTCGACCGCCTAGGGCGACTCGACGTGCTGGTAAACAACGCGGCCGTTTCGAAGCACAAGCACATCTACCATACTCGAGCGGACGAGGCGGAACGTGTCCTGCAGGTTAACTTCCTCTCTTGCGTGTGGACCACCTTGGCCGCGATTCCGGTGATGTTGCGGCAAGGCGAGGGTACGATTGTCAACGTTTCTTCGTTTGCGGCCAAGCTCACGCCGCCACGCGAGTCGCTGTACGCAGCGTCGAAAGCGGCCATGAGCGCATTTAGCGAAGGCCTTTGGCACGATCTCGAGGGCTCGAACATCCACGTTGCCTTGGTTCACCCTGGACCCATCGACACGGAGATTTGGCTGAAAGAGGACGAGCCCCCTTCGTACCAGGGGAAAAAATATCCCCCAGAAATCGTTGTGAAGGCGATTTTCGATTGCATCGATCGACGGCGTTACGAAGTGACGGTACCGCAACGAAATCCCATGCTCATGACCGCACGTTTCCTGCGATTGGTCCTGCCAGGAGTGTTGCGCTGGGGGATGCAACGGACTGATCCAGTGCCTCGCGAGGTTATTGATCGTGCTCGGCAAAGAGCCCTGGCAGGCAAGCGGCTTGGAGAAACGGACGAGTGTTAAGTGCTCCCGCTTGAGGCCCATGGTGGTCTCCCCTAAGGTGCAAGCAGTCAGATGGGTTCCATTTTCGGGCACTTGTTCCGCATCAGCACGTTTGGCGAATCGCACGGTGGCGCTGTTGGCGTGGTTGTAGATGGCTGTCCACCCAAGTTGCCGCTGAGCGTGGAAGATATTCAGCGCGACCTCGACCGCCGCCGGCCTGGTCAAAGCCGGCTCACCACGGCCCGGCAAGAGGCGGACCAGGCAGAAATTTTGTCGGGAGTATTCGAAGGACTGACACTGGGAACCCCGATTGCCGTGTTGGTTCGAAACACCGACGCTCGCCCATCGGCCTACGAGCCATTCAAGGACCTCTACCGGCCCTCGCACGCGGACTTCACTTACGAGGCCAAGTACGGAATCCGCAACTGGCAAGGTGGTGGCCGGGCTTCCGCTCGCGAAACCGTTGGGCGGGTCGCCGCTGGAGCCATTGCTCGGAAGCTGCTGCGCGAACTGGCGGGTGTCGAGGTGCTGGCGTGGGTACGCAGTGTCCACACGATCGAAGCCACGGTCGATCTGTCCACCGTCACCCTCGAGCAAGTGGAGTCGACCCCGGTTCGGTGCCCGGATGCAACGATCGCTGCGCAAATGGTCGAACGGATTGAAGCGGCTCGGCGCGACGGCAACTCCCTGGGGGGAGTGATCGAATGCGTGTGCCGCCATGTGCCCCCCGGATTGGGTGAACCAGTTTTCGACCGCCTGGAAGCGGACCTGGCCAAGGCAATGTTGTCTCTGCCGGCCTCAAAAGGCTTCGAAATTGGCAGCGGCTTTGCCGGCACGCGGCTGACGGGCTTCGAGCACAACGATCCTTTCGTCACCGATGCCAGCGGTCGCGTTCGCACTGCTACCAACCGTTCCGGTGGGGTTCAGGGAGGAATTAGTAACGGTGAAGATATTTACTTCCGTGTCGCCTTCAAACCCACCGCAACGATCGCGAGGGCACAGGATACGGTCGACCGTGAAGGCCGCCCAGCGAAAGTGGAGGGCAAAGGACGCCATGATCCGTGCGTGCTGCCCCGGGCCGTGCCCATGGTAGAAGCCATGGCTTGCCTTGTACTGGCCGATCACTATTTGCGCCAGCGCGCGCTAGTTGGCGAGCTCCCGCACTCGCTGTAGGCAAACTGCGGAAGCGCGGGTGCGCGTGCACCCAAATGGAAACCGCGCGAGCAGTCTTCCGCTCGACGAGGTTACCTGCCGAGAGGAATTGCCCATGCAACGGGCCACCGGTCATTGCTAGCCCGTGCTTTGGCGGCGTATGATCTTTTCGAATGCGGACTGAGGCCGCCAGGCTGGTGGGAATCGGGCTCATTCTAGGAGCGGCAGTGGCCGTGCTTGTCGCCGCCGCTGGCGCTGAGGTCGTGTTTACTGAAATTGGTCGCGAAGCGCTGCCGATTTCGCAACGAGGGAGTGATCTCCTATTCACTGCCGGAGCGGCTGTGGGTGACTGTGACGGGGATGACTGGCCAGACATCTACTTTCCCGCACAAGTGGAACATGCGCTCTACCGCAACCGTGGAGACGGCTCCTTCGAAGACTTCACGGAGCAGTCGCGCCTTGCTGATCTCGCGCAACAAGACTTCTTTGCCGGTCGCGGTGCAGCCTTTGGGGATATCGACAACGACGGCGACCTCGACCTCTTTGTGACCGGCTACGCGCAGGCGCGCCATTGGCTATTCATCAACGACGGTGCTTGCCGCTTTACGGAAGAAGCGGAAATACGGGGTGTCCAGGTGGACAGCGCCGCACTCGGGCGCAGCGCTTCGTTTGGCGACTACAACCTCGACGGCTACCTTGATCTGTTCGTTACCGAAGTTTGGTCTCCGCTGTTCACTCCTCCGGTCCCCCCTCCGGTGAGTCACCTTTTTCGTAACCGTGGAGCGGCGGCCCCCGGGTACTTCGAGGATGTTACCCTCGTGGCCGGGGTGGGCGTGGATGGAGTTCAAGGAACGCAACCGGGTATTTTCCCTTTCACCCCCCGGTTTGTCGATTTCGACCGTGACGGTTTGCCTGATCTGGCGATTGCGTCTGACTTCGGCCAAAGCCGCCTCTTTTGGAACATTGGCGACGGGGCCTTCGTCGACGGCACAGCATCGGCCCGTGTCGGCACCGACGAGTACGGGATGGGTGCGGTGACCGCCGACTTCGATGGAGACGGCTGGCTCGACTGGTTCGTCTCGTCCATTTACCTCGGGCGCACGGACCGCGGGACTGGGAACCGCCTCTACCGGTATGCAGGTAACCGTGTCTTCGAAGATATCACCGACGCGGCCGGCGTGCGCGACGGGATGTGGGGGTGGGGTGTTGCCGCTCTCGATTACGACAACGATGGCGACCAAGACATTGCCTTGGCCAACGGCATCGTTCCGGGCGATGCCGAGGAGTACGCGTCACGGGAATTTGGTCCGGTCGATCTCACCCCGTTTTTCACCGATCCTGCTCGCCTTTGGCGCAACAGCGGTGAAGGCCGGTTCCAGGAGGTAGCGGCCGAGGTTGGGTTTTTCGATCGCGGCGCCGGACAGGGCTTGGTGGCGTTTGACTATGACCGTGACGGCGACCTGGACCTTTTGCTCACCCACGACCACGGGGTTCCGCCACTCTTGTTTCGCAACGACGGTGGGAACTCCAATGCGTGGTTGCAGGTTACCCTACGTGGCGTCGAGTCGAATCGCTTTGGCATCGGCGCGCTGGTCACGCTCATCACAGGCTCGGCAAGAGCGCAAGTGCAGGAAGTTTCGGCCAGCAGCACTTACTTTGCGCAAAACGGCGAAGGAGTGTTGCACTTCGGTCTCGGCCCGGCCACAGCCGTAAGCCTCCTCGAGGTTCGGTGGCCCAGCGGAAGGTTGCAACGCCGGCACCAGCTCGAGGCCAACCGCCGCGTTATGTTTGTGGAACCTTCCACCTGTTATGTGGAAGAAGATCAAGCGTGCGCCGACGACACGCCCACACCTAGACCCACCACGCCAAGCCCAAGCACCACGACAGCACCAACGGCATTTCCCACGCCTACACCCACCGCAACCTCGCAATCGGTAACACGCACCCCGACCGCCAGTGCCGTCGTCTCCTGCCCCGGGGATTGCTCGCACGACCGCGTGGTGACCATCGACGAGATCCTCCTGCTCGTCCGAATCGCTCTGGAATTGGCCGTGGTCGACCAATGCGCAGCGGGCGACCTCAACGGTGACGAGCAGGTAACGATCGATGAAATTCTCGTCGCGGTGGGAAACGCTTTACTGGGATGCCCGTCGATGCGCTAACGTGTCTTGCGCCGCCGTCGCCACCTGGACGGGCGCCTCAACAGGGCCCGGCAGTGGCCCTACGCGGCTGAAGCGGAACGATCCCACGCCAACTTCGTCCCGTAGCGCGAGCGTAACGACGCAAGCCCTCGGCCACACGCTCGCACGCAATGGCCACGATTGCAGCATCGTCGAGGCGGCCCAAGCGGGGCAGAAAATCCGGCAGCAAGTCCAGTTCATTGCCGAAGTACAACACCGCCGCGGCCGCGTGGGCTATCGTCGAATAGGGCACCTGTTGGATGCGGCCAGCCAAGTGATCGCGCAGACAGTCGAGCAGCAATGTCAACTGTCGCTTGAGCAATGCAAACCGCGGGTCGAGCGCGGCAACACGCGCGCGTAATTCCGCCTCGTGCTCCATCAAGGAAACCACGTCCGCCGGCGCGATCGTGCACGCCAAGTCGGCTACGATCCGTTCGAGGTCAGCCCTCTCGAACACTAGCGAGGGAGCGCCCCCATCTTGCCCTTTTTGCCGCCCAGATTTTGCTTTCGATTTCCGCCTCTCTACCTCTCTCATGATTTCGTCCCTTCCGCCAACCACTCAGGCATCGATCAGCACCCCGGGATTCAGAATGTTTCGGGGATCCAGCGCCTTTTTGGCTGCTGCCAGCACCTGGGCGAAGCCAAGTGGTCGTTCTCGATCGTACCACGGTCGATGATCGCGTCCTACCGCGTGGTGGTGTGTAATTGTGCCCCCATTGGCTAAAACAGTTTCCGAAGCTGCGGCTTTAATCGCATCCCAAAGGGAGAGCAAGTCACCGCCGCGTCCGGGGGCGATGATGGTATAATACGGAGCCGGGCCATCCGGGTACACATGGGTGAAGCGGCAACTAATTTGGCCGGCACCACACAATTCTCGCAGCGCCCTCCCCACCGTCTCGAGAACAGCCGCGTGCAGCTTTTCGAAACGATCCCAGGTCACTGCAGTTTCAAACGTCTCGCTGATCATCCCCATTCCAACTAGGGCATCACGCAAGTACGGTCCCCGTAAAAACGCTTGCCGCCACGCGCCAGCAGCTCCTTCGCGGCCAGCTCCAGAGTCTTCACGGGTACGCCAAGCTCCCTCGTCGTAAACCCCACCGTAGTCCCGGCAGCACTCTAAAGCTCGCGCCATCCAGGGGTCGAGCGGGTGGTCCGCCGACTCGAACGCAAGCACCAAAACAGCCGAAGAGCCATCCCCCGCACCGGCGGTAAGTGCCTCGGCCGGATCGAGCAGCCGCAGGTTGGAAGGATAAAGACCAGCCTGAGCAATTGCTCGCACGGCTTCGGCACCGCGGAAAAAGTCTGGGAACCGTACCGACACAGCGGCGCGAAACCGGGGCCGATCTTGTAGTCGCATCCACGCTGCGGTGATGATCCCCAAGGTTCCTTCCGAACCGATCCACAAACGCTCGGGGCTCGGCCCCGCTCCAGATGCAGGCAAGCGGCGAGTTTCCACCCATCCCTTGGGTGTCAGCACGCGCAGCGCCTCCACGAACTCGTCGATGTGCGTGTATAAAGTGGCGTAATGCCCGCCAGATCGCGTGGCGATCCATCCACCTAAGGTGGAGAACTCAAAGGACTGGGGAAAGTGGCGCAGGGTTAGGCCATAAGGCTTCAGTTGCTCCTCGAGAGCGGGACCGTAAACCCCGGCTTGAATGTACGCTGCACGGGAAGTGCGGTCCACTTGCAGCACCCGATCGAGGCGACGCAAATCGATGGACACACAGGCGGAGCAGTGGCTCTCTCGCGGCGGCTCCACTCCGCCCACGACGCTCGACCCGCCTCCGTAGGGAATGGCTGCAAGAGTGTGATCGTGACACCAGGCCAAAACTGCTTCGAGCTCCTCCTCCGTGCGGGGCAACGCAACCACGTCGACCGGGTTGTCGTACTGACGCCGCCAAGCGCGAACCAAATCCCGAAACGACTTTCCGTAACTGTGGCTCAGACGCTCGTGTGGATCTGCAGTGCAGAACCTTTCCAGCGAGGCGGGGATCCTGACACGCGGTGCGCGAAGCTCGATCTCCTCGAGTCGGGGTGGCTCCCCCACGCGAAGCTCCCCAAGATCGAACCGCGCCGCGAGTAACGCCGCAAGTCGCTCTTGCTCGGCTCGGTCGAGACCCTCGTCTTCCCACCCCCAGCCCCAAAATTTACGCCGTCGTGTCGTCATCACCTTTCCCTCTACTGCGGAATGCTTCCCGGGTTCAACAGGTGACGTCGCTCCCTCCCGTTGCTTCAACCGCGAAATCGTGGTGTGTCCAAAAATGCGCCACCGTTTATGCGTTACGACTTCACTCCAGAACAGCAGGCTTGGCGAGAGGAAGTCCGCGCATTTTTGCGCGAACACCTAACCGAAGAATTGCTGGCCGAGCTCAGAGAATCGGGCAACGAAGGGCAAGGACCTCTGGCGCGCCGCTTTATTCTCGCTCTGCGAGATCGGGGTTGGTGGGGTCTTGCCTGGCCTCCGGAATATGGGGGTCTAGGGCGCTCTGCGATCGATCAGTGGATCTTTGTGGACGAAATGGAAAGCGCAGGCGCCCCGATGTTGCCTCTCACGGTCACTTCGGTGGCGCCAACGATTATGCGTGTGGGAACCGAGGAACAAAAGAAATACTGGCTACCGAAGATCCAAAATGCCGAGGTAGAATTTGCTCTTGGCTACTCCGAGCCCGAGGCTGGAACCGATCTAGCGGCCCTGCGCACACGCGCGGTGCTGGAGGGCGACCACTGGGTCGTAAACGGCCAAAAGATGTGGAACACGATGGCCCATACAGCCACCCACAACTGGCTTGCGGTGCGCACGGAACCAGAGGCACCCAAACACAAAGGGATTTCCATTTTGATCGTACCGATGGATGCACCCGGAGTGACGGTGCAACCCATTTACGTGTGGCCTGGTTTGCGCACCAACGCTTTGTTTCTGGACAATGTACGGGTGCCGCGCGACTACCTCATCGGCGAGCGCGGCATGGGCTTTTACTATGCCGCCATGGCGTTGAATTTCGAGCGGCTCAGTATCGGCTCTGTGGGAATGGTGCGGCGTTACTTTCGCGAGCTGGTGGCGTTCGTGCGCGAGCAATCCTTCAACGGCAAAGCTCTTCGGGACATTCCCTGGATCCGCGAGCGAATCGCTCGTCTGGCAGTCGACATCGAAGCCGCGCGGATGCTCGGGCTCGAAACCGCCTGGGCTCTCGAGCAAGGGCGCGTACCGGCCGCCGAATCCTCCATGGCCAAAGTGTTCGTCAGCGAGCTTGCGCAGCGATTGGCGGACACTGGCATCGAAATTCTGGGTTTGGCTGGTCAACTCCATCCCGATGAACCGACGGCACCCCTGCATGGGCGGCTGCAGTGGTTATACCGAACGGCGCCGTTGCTGGCTTTCGGTGGGGGCACCAATGAGGTGCAACGGAATATCATCGCCATGTTAGGCTACGGTCTGCCACGGAAGTGATCAAGGTGAACGACGAATGGATCTAAGTCCGACACCGGAGCAACAAGCCATCGCCGAGTCTGTACGTCGCTGGTCGCGGGAGCAAATCACCCCAGAACAGTTACGCGAGTGGGATCGGCTTCCGGCTGGCGTCGACCTCCGTAGTTGGCAGCGGTGTGCCCACTTGGGCTGGTTTGGCCTTGCTGTGCCTGTAAAGTGGGGCGGGTCGGGACTCTCCTTGATCGAGATGGCTACCTGGTTTCAAGAAGCAGCTCGAGGTCTCATACCGCTACCGGTAGTTCAGGCAGTACGCGGTGCTCACGCCTTGGCCACGATCGACCCAGAAGCACCGGAGCTTGCCC
>BEIG01000127.1 GCA_002898795.1 bacterium HR30
TTGATCAAGGGGCCACTGACGCCCACTGCAGAAATTGCCTTCGAGTCTTACTTCGGCATCTACCTCGTTGGGAACAAAGTTGCCGCGCAACTTTACGAGAAGCATCCCGCGTTAATGATTCCCAACGAGCAAGGCGTTCCGGAACCGCCCCAACGAGTGCATTGGGACAACGCCTTTACCCAACGCCTACTCGGCTTACCGGGGGCCTACGACCTGGGGCCGGAACGCTGTTCCTGGCTGATCCAAGGAGTGACCAACTGGATCGGAGATAACGCCTTCATCACAAAGATCGACGCCCGCTACCATCGGTTCAACTTCATGGGGGATGTAACTTGGGTGAAAGGAAAGGTGACCGATAAGTACGAGCGCGACGGCAAAGGGTACGTCCGCTTTGCATTGGAATGCGTGAACCATCGCAACGAGGTTACCGCAACGGCCGACGCAGAAGCAGAGATCCCGAAGCGGCGATCTTAAGCACGCGCCAGTAGAGCAGAAGCCCGCCACTCACTCTGAGTAAATGTCCAGCGTTAGAACCGTAACGTTATCGGTGGGATTCTGGTCTCCCGATGGCCCAATCGCTTCGAGAATTAACGTGCAACGGTAAGGGCTGCGAGTAGGCCCCAGTTCGAGCGTTTCTCTACGCAAGCTAATCGGGAGCTTGGCAAAGCGCCGGCCACGGTTCGGGACTACGGCTTTATTCACCGGCAACACACCTGGTCGATGGAACACCGGTAAGCCGGCGGTGCCGCTCGGGCAATCACCGTCTGCGGCCACCAACGTAATGGCATGGCCGGCTATGTCGAGCCGATCGGCATTCGCAACAGCGACGCGGACATGTCCGCTCAAAACCTCCTGCCCGCGCCGGAACCGCAGGCGCTTCGGCCGCGCGGCAAGGACAACTGACTGGTGCTTCTGTTCGACCCACGGTTCGGCGGTATTCGTTACGTTGAGCTCCACCACCGCGGCGTTATTCCATGGCGTTGGATCTTGATTGCTCTCCATTTGCACGGCAGCGCTCAGCAAAAGGTGGCAGCGGTAAGGCGATAGACCCACCCCTACCGAACCGAGGCGGGATGGGTCAGCAACAACCTGAAGGCTCGCGTAAACAGTCCTGCCCGTCGGGAACTCTATGCGATCCTGATTGCCCGGAGTTTCCAAATCCACATCCACTTGCGCAGTGATTGATTCTGGGGAACAGTCCGACGCCAGGATCCCTAGGCCAAGGGGGCCACTTGGTTCACTCGTCGATTTGACCTGCCGGATCCGGATGGGCACGTCCATAGCCAGCGGCGTGCGGTCCTTCAGGTTTATCCGGAGAGGCCGAAGCGGCTCCAGCACGACGTCCACTCGCGTGCGCGGAGTTGGGGTCACTGTTGGCGTGTTCGTCGGTGTGCGTGTCCACGTGGGGGTTCCTGTGTGGGTGGGTGTAGCCGTGGATGTGCGCGTCGGTGTGAAGGTTGCCGTTGGCGTAGCCGATGGCGTTAGAGTGCTCGTGGGCGATGGAGCTGCGACCGTCGCTGAGGAAGTTGCCGTGGGGGTAACTGCAGCTTCTGGAGATGGGCTGGGTGACACGGTGGGAGAGCTCGGCGGCTCGCAAGGGTTTTTCGGCGCTGGGGGACAACTCAACTCGGGCAAACACTCGACGCAGTCGGCCGCCGGATCGCATGATTCCATCCGGCACAGGGTGGAGCAGCCGTCACAACCGAGTCGGTTACCGTCGTCGCATTCCTCCGGGTAACGGACCTGACCATCCCCGCACTCCGTGCAAGGCACGAGACAGTCCGTAGAGCTGGGGCCCTCACATGACGCAAACGCCTTCAACACGGGCAGGGGCAAAACACCACCAGCACGAATGCGCGGCGGAATTCCGTTCAGATGCGACAGTGTCACCGAACCATCCACTCCGCTTGCTGTCGAACGCTGGCAGTTAATCGTACCATCGATGTTTGTGGCACCATGGCCCACGACTGCCACTGCCCCACCGAGTCCCCCACCGCGCGCCAGCACGCGCCCGGCTGGGTTAACCTGCGCTACGCAGGCAACCAGCTTTACCGATCCTCCGGCTCCACAGTTCCCATCGCGATCGCACCCTCCACCGGAAACGTCGACCGTGTTCGAGACCGTGACATTGCCCCTCGTGGTCCTCTCATCGGTTCCATCTCCCGCTATGATCACCACCTCCCCTCCGGTCCCCCCAGCCGCGCGGCCACGGCCATCGACCCCACCGTTTACCGTAACACCTTGGCTCCCCGCGAGGGTGACGTCTCCCCCCTCCGATCCTCCACTAACATCGATCAACGCCTCGCTCAAAATCTGTCCACCGGCAAGAAGCCCAACGCTCCCCCCAATGCCGTACGCACCGTGAGCCCGAACAGAGAGAGGTGCGGACACTCTCACCGATCCGGCAACCTCGGCTGTGATGTCTCCTCCAAGGGCATCCGGTTCGCCACCTTCGGCTAAGATGGACCCGGCAACCAGCAAGTCACCGTATGGCACGGTGATCTCCACGGTCCCGCCGTCGCCCCCTTCGGAGTAACCGACGTTATTTCCCTGGGCCCGGAGCCCGCCAAGGATGGACACCCCGCGGTAGCCTGTCAAAGCAATTGACCCCCCTGCACCACCAGCTCCCGTTGCATTGGCACGCACCCAGCCCACGGTTACCGTGCCACCCGCGTCCAACACGACCCGACCTCCTTCGCTGCCGCTGACTACGATTTCCGCCCCTACGGAGACGTCCGCTGCAGCATCCAACTCAATCGTTCCCCCGCCACGTTGGGAGTCAACCCCGCCAGTTGCCGAGAGCTCGGCGGTCGACAACACGCGAATCGCCTTTTCGCTCTCGATGTCAACGCGCCCCCCATTGGCACTGGCCGTCAAATGACTCGCAAGAACCCGTCCTGCGATCTCCACCGTACCAGCGGCAACGATGTCAATCCAACCACCAGACGAGTTGCCCGAAGCATCGATCCGCGCCCGTGGCGACCCGCCCTCTATGACCACAGGCCCCGCGATCTCTAGCCGAATTGCCCCTCCCCGGTTCGTTGGAGCCTGCGTACCTTGGCCCCGCGCGTCGAGCAGCGCCCCGCTCCGCAATAAGAGACTTCCGGCGATCACCCTCACGCTGCCAGAACCCACGACGAGCCGCGCTGTTCCCTCGAAAACAACCGGACGCGACCCAAAATCCAACACACACTGATCGCCCACGACGTGCGTACCCCTGATCGTGCACACCCCAGTCGGCGAGCACGAAGATTCCCGCAAGGCGATGTCGCTGGCACTACACACGAGCTGGGAGTGCGAAGCTGCCGGCAGGACCAGTACCGCACAAATTGCGAACCAGCGCCTCATGTCTTAGTGTGCAATATACAGAACAATATTGTCAAGTCACTGAATACGGCGTTGACCGTTTACTGCTTGTTGCCGCGCCACGACCCGCATTCTCCTCGCTTGTTTCGCCCGCATCCCGCGGCTCACCTACCCACGCAACCCCACTTGCAGCGCGCCCTCGGTTCGCCCTCCGTCATTGCTTCGCGTTTACACCAGTGCCCATCCACGGCGTCGGCGGCACAAGCGTTGGCTAAAAGCGCAACAGCTGCTCCGCAAAGCTTTCTCCGCCGAACAGATCATGCCCCAAATCAACTCATAGCCACCCTACCGCCCGGACCGATGTTGACGCGCAAAGGGAAAGTTCTTTGTGAGCCAGGTTCCCAAACCCTCGCAACCCCGAGCTTCGTAAGTTGCGCTCATCACCTGGAAGCTCGTTGCACCAATGGAGAGAACATCAGAAAAAAGCCCCCGCTTGATCAACACGGCGAGCCGCCACACTCGCGTGCAAAACTGTGACGGTGCTGTCACACCCGACGATGGGACTTGCGCTTCGGTAGTCGCACGACGCGCTCACGCTCACCCTCTAAATCCAACACGTGACCGCGCCAGGCGGATCCCGTACTATGACTCCAAACGCAACGACGGCCAGCACATTGATGGCGCTCCGCGGTTGCGCAGGCGCACGGACGTGTGGCTGTTGTGCTCGGCTCCGTTGCGTTGCACCGTGTCGGGGCCAAGCAAAATCTGGGGCCCACTTCCCACGTAAAGCCTCGGCAGAGTTCTACCGCTTATCACCAACTAGGTGCCTGCATGGACGTGGACTCCCGCGCGAAAAGGGATCGCGCCCCTCTTTCGCCGTTGTCGAGGCCCCCGAACCTTTCCAGCTCGGTGACCTCTTTGCTGCTTTGACGCACTGCCGCAGCGATGAATCGCCAAGACGATGCAGCCGATTGTCTCCGGCAAGCGCGTCCCTACGATGCTTTGAAACCCGAAACGCAATGGCAGCCGCACTTGTACCGCCATTAGGCATTCCTGCAGAGCAGAGGCAGAGCCGAAGTCAGAGCCTTCTGCTCGGATTCTCCTTGCCTTGGCAGCCGATACCTAGGAATCCCTGAGGCGAAGCTCTGCTTTCCGTCATGGCATGCTGCTCTTCGTCGTCCTCCCCCCCAATTCGAGTAACGACCCGGCCTTGATAAACAGGACGCCCTATCCGTGACGAGCACTCCCAATCAACCTAGGCCCGGGCCCTCAGAGAAGCATGACCACCACCCAACGCTTGTTCTTTCAGCAACCCAGGATACCCGCAACCCTCTTTCATCAGAAAGAGCCGCATTCCGTGGCGCACCTCGGCGATAACCAGCCGCTCAATTCGGCCCATCTTCCTCTCCGCCATTTCGGGGGCTCAGAAGACCACCACGATAGACCCTGGTTCTGCACCGAGGCCCTCGCCCAACTTTCGGTCGCCAGGTTGAAAGCTACCACCAGGCTCATCCACCCACTGCTCGCTCACTCCCTCCCGCGTGGCATTTTCTATGGATCAAGTGGATTAAGATAACCCCCAGAAGATACACTTGTCGGTTCTGCAGCCGCCGCACCTCGTTCAGCTGGCCCCCGCCGCCGTGTGCAGAACCTGTGGCGGCCCGCTCACGCCCACACCATGAAGTTTTCATCTCGCGCACGGCGGCCAATCCCGTGAGCGGCCCCTTTAGAACATCCGTCCCTTTGCCACTCGTGCACATCGCGCGGCCGGCTCTTTCAGAGCTCTGCGCCGGGATTCAACATCCCAGCGGCCAGTTCTGGATGATGGTTCACCCCGCCAAAAAGCCAGCGCCTGCATAGTCCCTCGCCCAGCTTCCGAGTTTTTCGACTATCGGAGAACAAGGAGCTCCTCGCCCTCGACACACGTTCTCTGTTTGTCCGCGATCGAACGAGCCATTTTGCCCCCTGAAAACCCAATAGTCCTCAAGTTTGTGTTTTCTTCAAGCTTAGTGAAGGCCACAAGCCTTCAGTGCCGCCGTTAACGGATCGGGATAAAAGATTGGATCGACGGCACCCAAGATGTCGCCCGGCACTTCCAGCAGGTGTCGTTTGTTCTCCACCGGCATCAGCACGCGCTTCGCCCCGTTGTCCATAACTGCCTGCAGCGGCTCGACGATGCTCTGCAGGGGCAGAATGTTCCCATGGATCGTCATCTGCCCTAGCACGACGAGCCCAGCTTGCACGGACTGGTTCCGCAATAGTGAGTACAGCGCAACGAAAAAGGCTACACCCGCCTCGGCTCCTTCCTTGGCAGCGGTGAGGTCCACAACCTGGACGTGAAAGTCGTAGGACCGCAGATCCTGTTCGATGCCCAACTCCTTGGCACGGGCTTTTACATAGTCGAAAGCCGTCTGGATCGAATCACGCATTGCCTTGCCGGGGCTTCCGGTAATCTTCAACTTGCCAGAGCCTGAGAACTTGCTGACCTCGATCCGGTGAATGGCCACCTTATCCCCATCTGTCAACGCCGCTGTGTACACCGTCCCGGGAGGCAGGGGATCCGGCGAAATGAGATCACGGCCGCCTTCTTCGGGCACGCCCACAAACTGCTGATCTCGGCTCTGGCGGTCGATGTAGGAAAATGAAGTCCTAGCGTACTCGAACGCACCCATCTTCTTGAGTTGCTCCTTAACCCGGCGACGCCCTTCCAGCGCCAGTTGCAAAAGCTCTTCGAGTTCGTGGTAGCTCGGGTCTCCTGCCGGATGAAGCAGCTTAACGAACCCGGAAACCGTTTTTCGCACCGCCTTCACGTCCCGAGCGTTGAGATGGTCGCCGAACTCCCAGTGGCGATCGATGAGATCTGCATAGCTCCTCTTGCGCAGCTCGCGAAACGCTTCAGCTAGGTAGTCGACAACGAAGCCGTAGTGGCCCGTAAAAAACCGCATCTCCATTTTTGGAGTCTCCCACCCAGGGAGGTAGAAGTGGAGACGGTCGATAAAGGCCATGTCCTGAAGGACTTCGGGGAGGGGTTGAAAAAGATGGCTGGTGCGAGCGAGCACCTCCACTGGTTGATCCAGGTTTCCCACGAACACCAGCGACGCCTCAGCGGGAATTTCCTCGCGGCCGCGGGAGAACGAACCGGATTCCATGTAGTCCTTTAGGATTTGGACACCCGTGGGATCGGTGAAGTGAATACCGGCCACCTCATCAAAAGCCACGACATCCCACAGCCCCACCAGCCCGATCTTGTTCGTAGACAGGTTCCAAAACATCTGGGCTACCGTCGTCTTCCCGCCTGAGATGAGAATACTGTTCGGTGAAAGCTCCCGATAAACGAAGGACTTACCAGTTCCGCGCGGTCCCAGCTCTACGAAGTTAAAGTTCCGTTCGACCATGGGGATCAACCGCGCCAAGAAAAGGAGTTTGAGCCGCCGGTCAAAATGGGTAGGCTCAAGTCCCATGCTCCTCACTAGGAGATTAATCCATTCCTCGGTAGTGAAGGCAGAACGGCCGCGCACATATTCCGGGAACTCGAACGACGCTACTTGAATAGGCTTGAGCGACGTAATGAAAAACGGGCGCTTTTGCCCAGAGACCTCTTCCTGCGGGTCGTAACGCAGATCAACCTGGCACCAGACCCCACCTTCCAGCAGACGGCCGTACTTGTACACCAGCTCCTCAGGCACGTGCACGTACCGCTCACCGAAGTTCGCTAGTTCTGCCCAGAACTTGTCTTCGCTGGCGACTAGGCGCACTTTGATTTTGTCGATGAACCGATGCGCCCCAACCTGCTTGAGCTTTGCCTGTGCTCGCTGCGCTTCGTCCGGCCGGACAAAGTTCTCCACCAGGGTCTCGTTGACCACGCGCAGGCCAGTCTCCACAGCCTCGGGATCATCCGACGCACAATACTTGCCCAGCAAGTACTCCAAAACATAGATCGGAACGTTGGCCCCGACCTTTACCCGGCGTACGAGATCCTTACGCACCACCTTTCCCGGGAAAATCTCGTTGGCTTTCCGATCCAGCGTATCCAAGGAGTCGAAAGTAGCCATCACTCCACCCCTACTGCTGTAACCACTTCTGCTGGCCGAGAGTTCGCCAGCAGCCGGTCAGTGTCGGTGTCGTATACGTGCAACGTCACCCGCTCTCCTTTGCTGAGCGGCGACGTAACGCGGAAGGTAACCACCCGCGTTTTCCCGCCTCGAAGTTGGACCAACCCGGACTCCTCGTCGTACCCTTCTCCCGCCACAACCCTCGCTACTTCCTCCCCGCTTCCGCTTCGCGCGCTGATCCGTACGCGCAACTCCGTCGTAAACAGGTCCGCTCCCAACCGAATACTCGCCGAGAAAACTCCCGTCGTAATTCGGTCGCCGGCGATGCTCACCTCAATCTTACTGCCCCCAGAAGCACCGGCCACGTGGGCCCGGGCCGTAACCACCGGCACTACAAGCTCCTGCGGCGAGAGACCACCATGAAGAAACCGGCGAGCACCAGCGGCAGCAAACATGGCCAAACCCCTCGGTACCACAAGGTCTAAGTCCCCTGCCACTCCAAGGTCAGCCAATGGGAGGCGCAGGGCGCTGGGTGAGACGCTACCCCCACGTCCCACCCAGCACCGACGGTGCAACTCGCCTTCTCCACCAGGGGATTCGATGGTACGCTCAGACCCAAGGGGACGAGAAAGAACAAGGAAGCCGTGATCGGCGGCAATGACAAAGCGCTCCACACCGGCAGCCGCCAATCTGGCGGTAGCCCGGACGAGGAGATTCCGAATCTCCTTGACATACTGCCAGGCAGCTGCGGTGTGGTCTGATTCGAAGGCTTCATCGATCTCTTGGGACCGGACGACGACTAGCCGTTTAGAGCCGATGCGGTCGCGGATGTCCTTCTCACCGCGCTCCAAAAGCTCCGTCAGTGAGAACTCCGCGACCTCGCCTTGGGCCGCGCGCACCAAACCCACGCGGTCCTGAACGGTGTGCACCCGAATGCCGTCAACAACGACCTCTACACTCCCTGCCGGAGACAGCGCCAGGCGCACACCCTGCTCCGCACGCGGCAAGAGACTGGCCATGCCTACCGGCGTGATGGTCGGTGGGGTCGCAAGAGCAGCCGTCAGATCGACCTGAGCGTGGGTTCCCCGGAAGGCGTCCGCGAGTTCTTTGGCCAGCTCGTAACGCAACGCATCAACCCAGATATATGCAGTCACCGTGTCGCCCCGCGCGACATGGTTCCTGTAGATCTCGGACTGCCGGGGTAGCTCCTCGCCGAGACCATCCCGTTCTACAGCCCCCGTGAACCGCTCTAGCAGGTTCTCCAGCCAGCCCTCGTAAGCTATACGCGCTGATCGAATAGCCTCGTCCAGCGGTCCGTACTCGCGAAGTTCCGTGAGCGCCGCCTCCAACTTGCGATGGGCCTGATCCACTCGCCATCCCTCCTGCACATACCACTGGAGGATCTGTCCCGCTGAAACGTGGTGCGGGATAGAAGCGGAAGACAACTCCGATTTCAGGTGTACTAAAGCCTCGACAGCCTGCCAGCACGGCTGCCACTGTTCAGCTTCGGGAACGCTCGTGGCCACCCACAGGCTTTGCGACCGACGGGCGCGAGCCAATCGCTTGGCGTCGTCAAGCTGCCCCTCCTCAAGGAGTTGTAACACTCGACCCAGTGCGAGACTCTCGAGTACAGGAACCGTGTCCAACTCGGCAAGCTGCTCATCCCACGCTACCGCCTCTTTGAGCCCGAGATCGGCCTCAGCGCGCACGGCCAGGTCCCGGTAAGCCCGAAGGCGGTCCGGATCCCGGTTCTGGCGCCACTGCGCGAGGAGGCTCCGCGCCCGGCGCCGCTGGTCTCGGTCGGCCGGTCTGGACTGGAGCCCCAGGCTGACATGCGACGCCCCCAGCGCTTCCTGTAGCTCGACAAGAATCAAATGCCGGAAGACGGCGTGCCGCAGGGCATCTCCTGTTCCCTGAGGTTCTCCCCCGAAGGCACGCTGCAGAAAACGCCACGCATCTTCCCAGAGACCCTGCCCCTCCAAGATTTCGTCGGAGGGGTCCGCAAGAATCCTCAGGGCGAGCTGGATGGGGTCCGCAGAGCCCAAGGCCGCCTGTAGGCGCACTTCGACGATGTCCCCTGTCGTCAACGCCCCTTCGGCCTCGGCGATCGTGCGAGCTTGGCGGGCGATTTCCTCTATTCGGGCAGGTGCAAGTTCGCCCTTCAGGGCCTCGCGGACGAGCGTGGAAAGCCGTATCTTCCACTCAGTGCCCGCATATCGGACCTCAGCAAGCGGATCTTCGTCGGGCGTCTTAATCCCCTGGTAGATCACGAGACGAGGGGGGGTCACGGAGGCAACGAGGGATTCAATTTCCCGGCGCAGGGCGAACCAGCTCCCATCCCAGG
>BEIG01000128.1 GCA_002898795.1 bacterium HR30
AGCGCTGACCGACCCGGCGGCGTTCCGCCTGGAAGATTTCATGCCATCCCGTGTGCCGAGCGGCCTACCAGTGGACGAACCAAGCGAGGGCGTTCTTCGATCTGCGCTTGGGTACGCGGAGTGAGCGCCCAACTTACAAGGTCCGATCGTAAACCGTGCTCGGTGAGGGGAAAAGCATCTTCGCCATGATCGGGTTTTGCCCAGGAGTTGCACGGGAGCTCAATGGATCCACGCCCGAGCCCACCACGTACGCCACGCAGCGCGAACCGAATGGAAAAGCACACGAGCCAGTAAAGCTCGGCTGAGCCCCCGGGCCTCGTCTGCAAACCCTACGGTTTCTACGGCGCCGACGACGGCGCGTTGCGGCGGGGTCCACGCGCCGGGACGATGGCCGGGGGCGATGGCCCGTACCCGGAATTCGTACTCGACCCCATTTTCGAGGTCCGATACGCTGGAGCGCGTCGCTTCGAGGGTTTGTTGCACCCATTCGCTCGAACCCAAGCGTCGCCACGCCACTTCGTAAAGGGCAACTGCTCCTGAAGCGGGAGGGTCCCACACTAAATGAGCCGCACCGTCGGTGGGATTCACCAAAAATGCACGTGGGGCCGCTGGCACCTCTTCGCCACTTTCCGAAGAGCGACCAGCGCGCCGTTCGATCCACGCTCGCATGTCGCGCGCGAGTACCACCTCGGCACCTGCGGGCGAGTGGAGGTACACGACCGCAGGCGGATAGAAGAAGGCATCAGCGGCATGTTGCAGTTGGGGCGGGGGCTCGTCACCCAGGTACGGAGCCAGTAAGAGCCGGAAGCGCTGCCGCTGTCCGTTAAAACTCGGCCCGTTGGGCCGGAACTGCGCCCCCTTTTGCTCGGCAATTTCTTGCGCGAGCCCAGAGCCGCCGAGATGCGTGTAGCTCATCTGCCGTCCATGGTAGGAGCCGAACGGATTGATCCGTAGTCGCTGTTTGCCGTTTTCGTCGAGGAGGCGCATTGGGGCGAACGCCGGGGAGGCCCACACCTCGGCACTTTGAGCCAACAGGATACCCTTGGTGCGATCACTGACCGCTACCCAACCGGCCGTGACCTGGTGATTGAACGAATCGAGCGAGGCATTGGCTGGGTTGATTGCCGCGTAGTTCAAGTCGTAAGAGGAAGTGACGCCCAGCCAATTGTGTTTCCACACACGCAGCGGCGCATCGCGGCTTGCCGAAAGCGACGGCTGGATCTCGAACGGGGCCACTTCGATCCAGCGGAGGTCGATGTAGCGGCGCAACTTTTGTTGCAGTGTGTGCAGTACGTCGCGCTTCGGGGTGTAGGGGTAGTGCACGTCGACATCGGCAATGGCCCACGCGATTTCGGGGAACACTGTCCAAGTGATCGCGATCGCCACCCGTGCGTTCCCCTCGTCGGTGGGAAAGGAAATGGTACCGCGAAAATGGCGTCGCTCTGCCTTCAGGTCACCCACACCCGCTGCGCTGGGTTGCGCTTCCCAGGTAGCTCGAAAGATGCGAGGGCGGTCCGCCTCGCGGTAGGTGACAAAGGGGGAAAGGAACTCTTCGTGGGCGAACTCCTCACCTGCGAATTTTAGGGACACAAGCTTCCCTTGGCCGTTCCACAGCAAAGAAAATGACTTTTCCGCTGGCGTAGCTCCTGCGGCGGTTGGTAGATCTGCAGTACGGTCGGTCGGCTCGCCGGTGAGACGCACGCACACGTGCTTCCGTTGTTGCGCTGCAAGAGAAATTCGGAACCAGAGTTCGCCCTGAACGCCGTTCCCTTTTGCTGTGGCGACTTCTTTTAGGTCGAAGACAGCAGCGCGCAGCCGCTGCCCCTTGCTGGTCGTGACCTCGACCGAGCGAGGTCGTTCGTGCCACCACACCGGTACGATGATCATTGCCTCGGCTGCGGCACCTTGGGCGCGAGCGTCGACAACGAGCAAGGCATAATCGCACGTCGGGGCCGGCGCATGGCGTAGTTTTGCGGCTTGTGCCGCAATCCGTTCCGCTTCCTCCGCACGAGCGAGTGCGCGGCCCACGATGGACTCGGCAACGGCCTGGCGTTCTTCGTTCACCAGCGGGGTGCTCATGCCGAAGTGAGTTGTCGAAAGCGCACGCACGCGCTCGAAGAATGCGCTATCGCGCCCTTGGAATAACAGGGCCTGCACGCGTGCGCGTTCTCCTGGGTCGATGTCGCTTGCAAGAACGAGGGCACGGCGTTCCGCCAAGCGCGATTGTTCCAGTTTGGTCCAAAGCTGCTGGCTGGGAAATTTTTCTGCCCAGGAGTACTGCCCGTCCCACGCTCCGTCGGCCATATCCTGACGAATGACCACACTGCCCAGCGGGGGATGAGTGCTTAGGTACTCGCTCAGTGTAGTGAACTTCGCCCAGTCGTAGCGGTTGACCGCATCGATGTACTCTTCGAGGCCACCGGTGTTGGGCAGCCACTGCAGCCAGCGTGGTCGTTGCATGGGTAGCCACGTTTCCGCATCAGCGTCGAAATTGATGTGGAGCAGCAGGTCGCCTGCTTCGGGCTTGGCTAGTTGCCAGCGACGCAAATCGAGGAGCCACTGCTCGAAGCTACCGAAGTTCACAATATCCCCAAGGCTTACTGCCGGCAGAAGAACGATGCGTGGGCCGTTTGGTTCCGTTTGCAGCCACAGGGGATTGAAGCGTTGCTCCGTGGGCAGCGCAGGAGTGAAATTGGAGAAGGCCGTAAACGGGTAGTTGGAGTAGGCGAGCACGATGGCCTCGATTCCTTCGCTTTGAAGGAGCGGGATTGTGCCGGTCGTCAACATGTATTCCTGCGGCCGCAGAATTGGGGCATACCGCGGGAACACATCGGCCACCCCAGAGCCCCATGGATTGCGCACGGCCCACTTAAGAGTGGCGCGCATTTCCTCTGCGGTCATGGCGCTGAACATACCGTTGTTGTACGGCGCCAGAATCACTTCATCCAAGCCAGCTTCGACCCGACGGCGAATGTTCTCGATGATGTCCGGGGCATACCGGGGCAGGATCGACTCGAGCGTGAACAAGTTGTCGAATTCCCAGTAACCGCGGGCCTCGAGACCCTGGGCGTTAGCGCGATCGAGGATGGCTAAAATGCCGCGCACTACCCGGATGTCGGTGCCAAAACCAGCTTCGTCCGGCGTGTCGCCCCGCCAAGAGTGATAAAAGTTCGCGTGAAAACCTAGAGCGACGTAGACCTTGGCACTGGTTCCTTCCGCAGTAGCCTTTCCAGCAGCCAGCAAGAGCAACAACGGCAAGATACGAAAGCCGATGAATCTTCCCGTGAGGCTCCAAGCTGGCACTGGGCAGAGGCTGGGTTGGATTCAAGCCCGAGTCAAGTCGGCCCCCCAACCCTCGACGAGGCGGGGGCGAGGCCACGGTAGCCGGTCGTGCGCACCTTGCGGCAAGGTGCATTCGTGAGTTTGGCGGAAACCGCTCAACGCCGCGGGCGCCGCCGAAATCGCACGATGCTCGGGCTGTTCTTCCGCAAAGGTTCCTTTCGTGACTCCGTGTCTTCGCTGTTTTCCCCGGCCGATGTTTCGGGTAGTGGGATCAAGACGCTCCACCGCTTCTGATCTTTCAGCCACTTTCCCCGCGCAAACAACCGCATCCACAACCTCCTGGAATCAAAGTGCGAGGTGGTGCGGGGCAACTCGCGTGCCAGGTGTGTTGGAACAAAATTGCCAGGTGGCAGTGGGGAAAGCCGTACGTTTTCGTGCAGAGGGTGAACCGAACTTTGTACAGCGCCACGAGGAAACGGGTTGCGGGTAGTGGGCGGTCAGAGGCGAACGCTTGCAAGGCGACAGCGGGCGCAGTGCCGTGCGCCCATACGGCGTTTTGGGGCAGCGCCGTTCGTTGGCGACGTGCGTTCCTGGGGCAACCGTGGGCGTACTGCGGCGCGTTCCTACGGCGCTTTGGGGAGAGGCGCATGGGGCGGAAAGATCGTCTGCCATCCGGGGGGCATAACCACAGCACTGCAAGTTCTGCGCGTACCAGAATACGCAGCTCCTGGACCTGGGCTAGGACTTTTGGCATCAGGAGTCAGGATCCTTGGAGGCGTAACTCGAGGTTTTGCCGTCGCAGGGTGACGCATGGAATTTTGCCGAGAAACGAAAGTGCACTATCCGGCAGCGCTGTTGCTCGAAACCATGATCGAGCGGATGGAAGAAATCGTGCCGTTTCTGCCGAATATTGCCTCGATCGAAACGCTAACGAAGAAGAAGCACCGCGACGGCACGTGGGAAATCGTACGGCGGTGGGAAGCGAGGGCAGAACAGGTGCCCAGCGTTGCGCGTCGTTTTCTTTCCGCCGAGTTGCTGCAGTGGCTGGATTACGCCTTGTGGGTACCGGCAGAGTACAAGGTGGAATGGCGGCAAGAACCGGTGTACCGCGCGGCTCGGGGACTATACCAGTGCCACGGGACGAATTTTTTTCTCCCCGATTCCAAGGACCCAAACAACACGAGCCGCGTGCGCGTGAGTGGTTTTTTGGAAGTGCATCCGGAAAGGCTTCCGGGTGTGCCTGCGTTCCTCGCGCGTCGCATTGCCCCACAGGTGGAGAAGTTCATCATTCGTCTGATCGAGCCGAACCTTGCGGAACTGGCACAAGGCCTCGAAACATATCTGGATCGAACCCCGGCCAATCGTTCCAAGGCTCGTCGTCGGCCGAGTTGAACCGCTCGCCCGCTCGTTCAAGTCCCTTGCGACCTGTTTCGCTGCCAGCGTTCCAGCGCCGCAAGGAACAAGATCACGCAGCCATGGACCACGTAAACCACGACAGCCGAAACTCCTGCGGTGCGTTGCATGGTGTTCGATCCGGCATCGAGGGCGCCAAAGAACAGCGCGGCGAGCACGACGCCGATTGGCGAGAGGCGCCCGAGGAGTCCGACCGCGATGGCAGTGTACCCCCACCCCGGAGAAAACCGCTCGTACAAGCGGCGAGTGATGGCACTGAGCTCGATTCCTCCGGCCAAGCCCGCAAAGGCGCCGCTGAGCACGAAGGCCCAAAAAAGCCGGCGCTCTACCGGAATGCCTGCAAGGCGCGCCGCTACTGCATTGAGGCCGGCGGCGCGAAGTTCGAAGCCGTGCCGCGTCCGAAACAAGCCAAACTGGGCCACCAGAGCGGCTAACAATGCGAGTGCGACGCCAAGATGCAGCCGATACGGGGCCAGTCGCGGAAGAACGAACTCGGGTGGGAGTGCGTCGGTTTGCGGGTATCGGCCGCCTTGCTCCATGAGCGGCCCTTGCACCAGGTAGCTCACCAGCGCGGCGGCAATGAAGTTGAGCATGATCGTGGCAATCACTTCGTTGACGCCGCGGCGCAGCTTCAAAGCCGCAGCAATCGCAGCCCACAATGCTCCGCCCGCGGCAGCCGCTCCGAGGCCGAGCACGAGGGCAAGCGGTCGCGGCACCATGGACCCGCCAACCTGCGCGACAGCCGCCATGGCCAGTGCTCCAACAAGGAGCTGGCCCTCCGCGCCGATGTTCCACGTGCCAGCGCGAAAGGAGAGTGCCACGGCAAGGCCAGTGAGGATGAGCGGGCAGGCTTTGACGGCCACCTCTGCCAAGCTATCGCGGCTGCCCACAGCGCCTTCGAGCAGCGCGGCAAAAGCCACCAGGGGACTACTGCCCGTGAGCCACACCACGGCAGCGCTGACCGCGAGGGCCAAGGCGACAGCCAGAAGAGAAGGGACAAGTTCGGCGATCCGCTGGCGCATGCTAAATGGCTGTGCCCTGTTCCAGGCCGCTCATCAATGCTCCGAGACGCAAGGGGTCGATGGGTGGGATCAGAGTTGGGCTCAGTTGGCCGCGATACAGCACAGCAACTCGGTCGCTCAGGGTGAGAATATCTTCGAGGTCCGTGGAAATGAGCACCACCGCTGCGCCGTTCTGAGCAGCTCCAGCCAGGGTGCGATACACGAATTGCGTAGCGGCAAAGTCCAGCCCGCGGGTGGGGTGCGCTGCGACCAGGATTTGCGGCCGTGCCTCCAGTTCGCGCGCGAGAATTAGCCGTTGCTGGTTTCCGCCCGAGAGCGTTGCCGCAGCCGAGTCGAGGTCAGGCACGCGCACACTGTAGTGCTCAACGAGCGTACGAGCGTAACTGCGTGCCTGGAGCCAGTCGAGAATCCCCCAGCTGCGAGTGAAGCGACGTAACGTACCGCGGTGCAGCAGGAAATTTTCGAGCACGCTCATTTCCAGCACCAGCCCTTCGCGCCGGCGGTCAGGGGGAACGAGACCTACTCCGGCGTCGAGCAATTCTGCGGGGCTCCGGGGAGATACGCTTTTCCCGCGGATCCATAACGTTCCGCTCTTTGGCGGGCGCACACCGGCAAGCACCTCGAACAGCTCCTGCTGTCCGTTGCCGTCTACCCCAGCGATCCCGAACACTTCTCCGGCACGAACCGTAAAGCTCACGGAGCGGAGCGGGGTACCGAACGCGTCGGCATCGGTGCTCACGCCGTCGAGGCGTAAACATTCTTCGCCCACTTGGGCCGGGGGTTTCGACCATTCCACCTGTGGCTCCCCCACCATGGCCTCGGCGAGCTCGTGCAGGTCTGTAAGCGGGGCCTTGGCGTGTGCAACGACACGCCCTTGCCTTAGCACGGTGACCCTATCGGCCAGATCCCGCACTTCCGCAAGCTTATGGGAAATGAACAGCACCACACGCCCATCGGAGCGCAAGCGCCGCACTAGGGCAAAGAGCTGTTCGGTTTCCTGCGGTGTCAGCACGGCAGTGGGCTCGTCGAGAATCAGCACCCGCGAGGCTCGAATCAAAGCCCGGAGAATCTCTAAACGTTGGCGTGCGCCGACTGAGAGCTCGCCTACTGGCGAGGCTAACGGAGGCAGTTGCAGTCCGGTTGCCTGCGCCCAGTGTTCCACCCGTTCGGCAATGGCTTTTCTGCTCAAACGCCACTCCCCAGGCTGCGTCAGTGTGAGGGCGAGGTTTTCCACTACCGTCATGGAGTCGGCTAGGGCAAAGTGTTGGTGCACCATGGCAATGCCAAGGCGGCGAGCATCGTTGGGAGAGCGTAAAGCAACAGCTTGCCCTTCGAGGAGGACATCGCCGCTGTCCGCGGTTTCTTCACCCGCGAGGATGCGCATTAAGGTAGTTTTGCCCGCGCCGTTTTCGCCGATAATGGCGTGCACCTCGCCGCCATGAAAGTCCAGATCCACCCGATCGAGGGCGCAAACTCTTCCGTACCGTTTGCTGATTCCCCGAACCGCAAGAAGCGGTGCCTCGGTAGCCCGAGCCCGGGTGGACGAAACCGCATCGTCGGATGCTGGGGGCATTGTCTCGCTAAAATTCAACGGTGGGGACTTGCACCCTTCCAGCCACAATCGCAGCGCGGGCCTCGTCCAGACGCTTTTTCACTTCGGCGGGAATCGCCGGCTCGAGCCGGGGGTTCAACACCAGGTCGACCACACCGTCTTTCATACCCTTGCGCTCGATCCGCCCCACGAATTTTCCTTCCTGGACTTCCCGGGCCACTTGCACAAAAGCCCGGGGAATATCGATCGTGGCGCTCGCGAGCACCACGTCCGGGGCAACGTCGTTCTGATTTTTGTTCGCTCCAAATGCGAACACCTTCTTTTCCTGAGCCGCTTGAAACACCCCGAGACCCGCAGCGTCGGCATTATGGAACAAGAAGTCGGCTCCTTGTTGCACCAAAGCGAGGCTTGCGGCCTTGGCACTACCGACGTCCTCCCAGTTGCCAATGTAAACCGTGACCACCTGGAAGTCGGGTCGCACAGACTTCGCTCCGGCCTCAAAGGCGACAATGGTGCTCTTTACCGAGGGAATTTCGATGCCACCGACTGCTCCGGCTTTGCCCGACTTTGACAACAAGGCAGCTAGAATTCCCTCGAGGTAGGTGGCCTCCTCCAGTAAAAAGCGTATCGGTGCCACATTCTTGCGAACCGTGTTTCCCGAGGTCGTGATAAACACGGTGTCGGGGAAGTCCGGGGCCACAGCGGCAGCGGCTTCTTGAAACTCGAAGCCGTGGCCGAATATCAAATGGTAGCCGCGGCGGGCGAAGTCGCGAAATCCCTCTTCGAACTCCGCAGGGGTTTTCGTCTGGATCTGGGCAATCTCCGCTCCGAGTTGATCCCGTATGGCTAGCAGACCTTCGTAGGCCAGGGCATTCCAGCCGGCATCGCTTATGGGTCCTGGACTCAGCAATGCCACCTTAAATGGCTTTTTTTCGCCCGCTTGCGCTGCCGTCACCAGCAAAGCGCCAACGAGCGCCCAAAGGATGATTTTCCGCATCGCCCCAGGGCTATAGCCAAGCCGTTTTTGGCGCCGCAACCATTTGACGCCTGCCTCGTTGTTCGCGACGATGAGTCGGATGCGCTTTGGATGCCTGCTTTGGTTTCTCTTCTTGGTTGCAAACCCGGTTCGCGTTGTGGGGGAGAGCCGAGTGTTGGCCGCCACCATCTTCCCCCTAGGCGCGTGGCTGGCCGAGTTCACGAGCGATGAAGCGGAAATTGTCGTGGTGCTTCCGGCAGGTGCCAATCCACACACCTTCGAGCCGCTGCCCGCGCAGGTGCGGGTGCTTCAACGGGCGAGCTTATTAGTGCAGGTTGGTGCTGGATTGGACGACTGGATCGAGAAGCTGGCGCGCGTGAGCCGTAACCCGCCAAGGCTGGTGACGCTCAGCGAACACGTTCCCTTATTGCCTTTGCGGGAAGAAGGGGGACGTGATCCGCACTTTTGGCTGGACCCGGTATTGGTGCGCGACCATGCCTTACCTGCGCTGGTGGAGGCTTTGGAGCAGATCGCGCCCGATCGAGCGATGGAGTACCGTTCGCGCGCCGAGCGCTGGCGACAGGAGTTATCGCGGCTCGATGCGCGGTTGCAAACTCAACTGGCCCCGGTGCGCGGCCGAGCATACGTTGCGGTGCACTCCGCGTGGCGATACTTTGCGCGCCGCTATGGGCTGGTAGAGGCAGCCACCATCGAGCCAGTACCCGGGCGCGAGCTTTCGGCCAAAGAGATGACGGAACTAGTGCGGGAGGTGCGCCGTAGCCAAGCGCGTGCGGTCGTGGTCGAGCCTTATGCGTTTTCCATAACGGCTGCGCAAGTCGCCCGAGAGGCCGGAATTCCATTGGTAACGATCGATCCCTTTGGTTCCGGTGCTCTCCCGGGTGGGTATGTTCGCCTCGTGGAGCACAACGCCCGCGCGTTCGTGCAGGTCTTTCGATGATGATGAGCGGAGCTGCGGTC
>BEIG01000129.1 GCA_002898795.1 bacterium HR30
CCAGCAAGGGCCGGGTGTGATCGACGCGGTCTCTGGGTACATGCAAGGACACGTGGATCACCCCACGTACGAGCAGGTGTGCTCGGGCACGACGGGGCATGCCGAGACGGTCAAGGTGATTTACGACCCACGCCGGATCACGTACCGTCGCCTGCTCGAGGCATTCTTCGCCATGCACGATCCCACCCAGTGGAACCGGCAAGGCCCGGACATTGGGGAGCAGTACCGGTCGGGCATTTGGTTCGTCAACGAGGCACAACGGGAGGAGGCTCTCGCGTACATCGCCGAACTCGAAAGGAGCGGGCGTTACGGTGGACGCAAAATTGTTACGCTGGTGGAACCGGCAAAAACTTTTTGGCCGGCAGAGGAGTATCACCAGGACTACATTGCCAAAACCGGCCGCCCCTGCCACGCAGCCAATCCGTGGAGGTAACGGCCATCTGGCAAAACGCCGCTCAGGCCGCATCCGGGGCATGCGTGCGCACAAGCCGTCCGACCCGCGAGCTGGCGTCCTCCGCCGCTGCTCTACCCCGCGTACCGTGGCTGCCGCACTAGGCCTTTCCCTCGGGCGAGCCAGTCACAGGGTCTACCAGGCGAAAATTGTGTGGGTAAACGTTCTGTCTTGACAAACCTGTCCAACTCTTCGTATGGTTCCGAGCGCTCGCAGGAGTCAGGGAGAGGTCGCAAGTGGGCCGTGCCAGGCCTGTGAGCGGCACGGAACAAGATTCGACGAGGGAGGGAACACAATGAGGAAACTGGTGGTGATGGCAGCCGGCGTAGCTTTGCTTGCCGGTTCGGGCACGAGTTATGCGGCCATCGACAAGTGCCAGAAGCGCATTCAGGGCGAAGGCGCGAAGCTGCAGAAATTCATTTACGGGGCCTTGCAGAAATGCGCTGACGCAATCCGCAAGGAGAAGGCCGCGGGCGTCGTCAAGGGCGGAACCGACTGCAGCACGGGAAAAGCTTGCCTCGCCAATGCGGCCGCGTTTTGCGAGAAACAACTGGCTACGGTGTACGATGCCGCGAACGCAAAGCCGAACAAGTCGAAGTTCGACCTATTCCGCGCCACTTTGGAGAAGTCAAGCTCCACAAACGAGTGTACCGACAGCGACTTGCGACTGCTGGAAGGAATGGGACATCAGTTGTCGGGCGGCGGAAACGGAGTGAGTCTCGCTACTGCGCCTCCAGTTAGCGGTACGTGCGACTTCGACTCGGATGGCAAAGCCGATACGAACTGCCGGCTAAAATTTCTGACCGACTGGCTCATGTTTGCCATCGAAGATGCAGTGATCAAGCAACTCATGGCGCAAACGCCCGATTTGATGGCGCTACTGAAAGAGGCCATCGAAGCCACCTCGGCGAACCCCGCCAAGCCCCAGACGGATTGCACGAACTCTAGCAGCCCCGGCTACCGCCCCAACCTGTGTCGCTTCGGTGTGCAGTGCTTTACTGCAGTGTGCCAACTGGATGGCACCTCCAATGCGAATCTTCAGGTGCCAGCTCTCTTTTCTTCACCTCCTTTACCTCCCATCCCCTTACTGGGAACCCTGTCGACCTCCGTCTGTCGGGCCGGAACTACCACAACGAATCAACTCGGGCTCGGGGCGGAGTTCGGTACCAATCCCAATACGCTGTACCTCATTAACTCCGCGGCCCGCAGCATCAGGGCCGGGACGATTCCTTCAGCATTGAGCGGACTCGTTTCCGCAGTATGCGTGGACGTGCTTACCTCCCAAGGATGGTGCGATTGCAGCGGGCTAGGGGTAAACGTGGACGCCTCTGTGTGTCAGGACCGCATTGGCCGCTGTGACGCAAGTACCAACGCGAGCTGCTTGCCCGGCAGCGGTACTACGGACGAATGCGGGGTCCCAGACACGGAGTTTGTTTCCGACAACCTGTTCCCGAACAGCAATCAGCACTCCGACGAGCCCACCATTACGCCGGTTGGTACTAGCACCACTGGAGACTGCGTCGATTTCGTGACCATGCAGTTCAAGTTACTTCAGTCCGGCCAGTCGGGCGCTGATGGTATTCCATGCACGGATGACGACACAGCCGGTCCCTTGGCTTCTTTCACCGGGCCTCTCACCACAGGGAACGTCCAGGTGACGCTGGAGGATTTGATCCAGTACCCTGGCCAATGCACCGGCGGCAGCAACCCGCCCTGCCTTACCAACGCCGATTGCCCTTCTGGCAGTGGTACCTGCGATACTTCTGGCATGAACATCATCGTGTCCACGGCCTCTGTCACCGGCGCAAAGCCCGCGAATGCTTGTGCCAAGTACACTGGGGGGAACTTGAGTGGGCTCAAGCTGGTCACGGGTTTGGCCCTTGCGGATCTGCCCATTACCTTGGGATCGTCGAGCACATCGCTTGACGGGACGCTCACCGTGGAATTGGTTTGCCAGTAAGCGCTGTTGGTGTCCGCGCGCATGTAGGGAAGACCCGCAGGGCGCCAGGTGAGCATTTGGCCTGGCGCCCTGCCTTCGTTAGAAGACGAGCCCATGCAGAGCACTTCGAGACGGCAAAGCTGGCTATTGTCACTCGGCTTTCTCCCCGCGTGCGCAACACTGCTCGTCACGTACCCCATGCACACGGCATTGGCATCCTTGTGGGGCGACACCGATTTCGGCATGCCGCTTGCCGCCTTCCGCAGTGCTTACCCTACCGCAAAGCCGGTTACGGCCAACGGGGGTGACGCCACTGTTCCGTTCGTGAGCTACAGGCTCACGGATCAGGTTTTCGGGGACTTCAAGGGCTGCGAACTGGAATTTTCTTTTACTGGAGCCGACCCTCAACTCTACCGCTTGCAGGTGCATTGCCCCAGCGATGCCGAAGCCGTGCATCGCTACCTCACGAGCCGCTACGGTAACCCCACCGCGGTCAATCAAGCCATGCTGGTATGGCGCAAGCAGGCTATCGAGGTAACCTTCGCCCCGAAATCGGGGGTGGTAACCATTAGCGATGCGGAACGCTCCAAGGCGGTAGCAGCTGCATTGATGCAGATGTTGCGGCAAGTACCAGTAGGTCCACCGAAGCAACCCGCCTCCTCCGGCCAACCACACTGATCCGCCGGATCGGACCGATCGGACTGATCAGACTGATCCAATGAATCTCCACCCTATTCACAACCTCATGCGTCGCGCTTCCCTGGCAGTACTGTTCGTGGTCGTGGGTGTGCACTGCGCCTCGCACCGCCATTTGCCTCCGCCGCCTCACATGGGTCCGCTCACCGTCGCAGCCACTGCCGAGCCCGACCGAGGCGAAGCACCCCTCACCGTGGACTTCTCTGCAGAGGTGTACGAAGGCGATGAAGCACGCGAAGCAAAGTTCGAGTGGGATTTTGGCGACGGCTCCTCCCGCGCGCGTGGCGCCAAAGTCACGCACACATACACGAAACCAGGTAGTTACAAAGCCCGCGTACTCGCTACCGACGCCTACGAGCGCCGTGGTGAGGACGAGGTCATCATCGATGTGGAATGAACCGGTGCCTCGTGTGGGATGACCGCTGTTTAGCCCCATGAGGTGAGAAGGAAGCGGCATCGCCTTCCGCTCCGATTCTCGTCTGCTCCGGTGGGCTACATCGAGTTCCTCTCCGATGAACGCTTGTGTCGAGGGCGAAGGGCCGTTACACAAGGAGTTGTCTCGTCGTGGCCCCGTAGTCGTGAGTTGGGCTTGGACGGAGGCGGGGTCACGCCTCGGCGTGAGCCGAAGATCAATTAGGAGCCTCAGGCTTCGTGCAAGGAAAGGACCAGGGGTGTGAACACAAACGCTCGAAAACAGGAACAACTCATGGAAGGTCAAGGCAACACGGATGTGCATGTACCAATGTGGAAAGTAGTCGTCTCGAGCTTGCCTTTCCTCGCTGTACACGCCGCTTGCGTAGCGGTACTGTGGGTGGGGTGGTCGTGGTTGGCGCTTGCGGTTTGCGCCGCAAGCTATGCCATCCGGGTGTTTGCAGTTACGGCGGGGTACCATCGGTACTTTTCGCACCGTTCGTTCAAGACCAGCCGCCCCGTGCAATTCTTGTTCGCATTGCTTGGCACTACCGCAGTGCAAAAGGGACCCCTGTGGTGGTCGGCGTTGCACCGCCACCATCATCGTTACGCCGACACCGAAGAGGATATCCACCCACCGACAGTGAAAGGGTTTTGGTGGGCGCACGTAGGTTGGATCCTGTCGCCAAAGTACGAGGCCACTCGTTGGAAAGCCATTCGCGACTTTGCCCGTTTCCCGGAGCTTCGTTGGCTGAACCGCTATCACTTGGTCCCGCCAGTCACGTTTGCAGCGTTGTTATTCCTCCTGGGTAAGGGGCTGGAGTACGCAGCGCCGAGCATCGGTACTTCAGGTTGGCAGCTTCTGGTGTGGGGCTTTTTTGTCAGCACGGTACTGTCGTGGCACGTGACGTTTTGCGTAAACTCTCTCGCCCACGTGTTTGGCTGGCGCCGATTCGAAACCCGCGACACGAGTCGCAACAGCTTCTGGCTTGCGCTGCTCACGCTTGGCGAGGGCTGGCACAACAACCATCACCGATTTCCCGGATCGGAGCGCCAGGGCTTTTTTTGGTGGGAGGTGGACCTTACCCACTACGGACTGAAGCTTATGGAATGGGCGGGTCTTGTTTGGGATTTGCGCCGTCCACCAGCATGGGTTTACCAACGTGGATCCTGGAATTTCGAGCCCGCACCCGAAATGTGAGGGCACGGCATGCCGTGGTTGGCAACACGGCATGCCGTGATCCCGGAGTGGATTACACGTTGGCTTCGAACAGGCCGGCCGCACCCATGCCGCCGCCAATACACATCGTTACAATCCCCCAACGTTTTTTCTGTCGGCGTAGCTCTAAAAGAATGTGGCCAGCCAAACGCGCACCGGTCATCCCATAGGGGTGGCCAATCGAAATCGCACCGCCGTTAGGATTCAGCTTCTCGGGATCGATGCCTAAGCGATCGCGGCAATACACCACCTGGGAGGCGAAAGCTTCGTTCAGCTCGATGATGTCGATGTCGTCGAGCTTCATCCCATGGCGTTTCAGCAGCTTAGGAACGGCGAACACCGGTCCAATGCCCATCTCGTCAGGTTCACAGCCCGCAAACACGCAACCCCGGAAAAAGCCCAACGGCTCGATGCCAAGCTGCTTGGCCCGATCGGTGGACATCATCACCACCACGGCTGCGCCATCGGCAAACTGAGAGGCGTTGCCCGCGGTAACCGTGCCACCTTCTTTAAACGCGGGAGGCAATTTGGCGAGGGCTTCGAGGGTGGTGTCGGGTCGGTTACACTCGTCGCGATCCACAGTCACCGTTTTCATCGAGCGTTCGCCCGTGGCTTTGTCCACCACTTCCATTTGCACAGTCATGGGCACGATTTCGTCTTTGAACTTGCCAGCCTTTTGTGCTGCCGCGGTACGTTGCTGCGAGAGTAAGGCATACTGGTCTTGCGCCTCGCGGCTCACCTTGTAGCGCTCTGCAACCACTTCGGCCGTGAGCCCCATAGGCATGTAAATCTCCCGCTTGTGGTCGAGCAGCCAGGGGTTGAACAGGTCTTTCTTATTGAAGTCGTTTTGCAACATGGTGATGGACTCGAGCCCGCCAGCAACCACAGCATCGGCACCTTCGAGCTGAATCATGTGGGCAGCCACCATCACGGCATTGAGCCCCGAGGAACAAAAGCGGCTTACCGTGCAACCGGGAATATCCACGGGCAACCCTGCCATGATCGCCACGTTTCGCCCAACGTTGAAGCCTTGGGGTCCTTCGGGAAAGCCGGTGCCCATCACCACGTCGTCAATTTCGCGGACGTCGAGTTGTGGCACCTTTTTGAGCGCCTCGCGCACGCAGTGCGCGGCCATGTCGTCGGGTCGGGTCTTATTAAAGGACCCACGAAACGACTTCGCGAGCCCCGTCCGAGCAACAGCAACAATAGCGGCTTCTTTCATCTTCTAACTCCTTCGTTCAAGAGAGTTCCCACCACTTTCTCTTGTCGCATTGGGTATTTCAAGGGAAGCGGGAACTTCTGTTTTGTTTGTGCGGGCGTTACCCTTGGCCCAATGGGTTGGAGTCACTGGTCTCGGTTTCTGTTGGCGACCGCGCTGGCCATCAGTGGTAGCGTCGGTGCCACGATTGCATTGGCGGCGGAAAAGATCGTACGCGTTCCCATCCAGTTGCCGCCGGCTTTGGTCCGCGAGGCACTCGTGGCTCAGCTTTTTACAACGGCAACCGGAAAGGCAGTCATTTGGGACGATGGCAGCGGTTGTCGTTTTCTCAAACTTCGGGAGCCAGCGGTGGACGTACAAGGCAGCCGCTTGCGTGTGCGTAGCCGTGCTGAGGCTCGCGTAGGCACACCGGTAGGCCAGCAGTGCCTCGCGCCCATCGATTGGGATGGCATGCTCGAAGTCTACGAGGAGCCGGAACTGTCGGAAGATGGGCGTACGGTGAAGTTCCGTGTGGTCGATTCCGCTTTGTTCGACGCGAGTGGAAGGAAGCCATTCTTTTCCAATCGGATCTGGGGTTTGGTCAAGGACCAAGCTCACCCTCGCTTCGAAACGGTAGAAATCCGGCTTGGCCGGGCGATGGACGAGTTGCGCGAGGTTCTGCCGCTTTATTTACCGCGCCAGGAGCGCGAACAGATCGAACGCATGTTGGCTTCGCTTCGGTTCGAAGCAGTCGACGTTGTGCCCCAAGGTGTGCGGGCCAACTTGGCCTTTTCCGTACCTTTGGTGGAACAACCCACCCCTGCCCCGGAACCAACCCTGACACCGGAGGAGCTGGAGCGTTGGCAACGAGCATTGGACCAGTGGGATGCATTCCTCACCTACACCATCAAGTTCGTTTGGGCCGACTCTCTCATCCGCGACCTGCGCCAGCCGCTGGCTGACGTTCTGCTCGAGGGCCGCTACGATCTGTTGGAAGCCTTGGCCCCGAGTGAGCCCGGAGCGCCCGATCCAGTACCTGGCTTATTCCTACGCACCTGGGAGCGGCTGGCCCCAGTGCTGAGAGAGATTGCCATCCGACAGAAAGGGCAAGAGGCGCTCCGCTACCTGAGCTTCATTAGTGCCGGCGACGCCCTCGTGGCAATGCAAGAAGCTGGGCCGGCTGTAGGCGTAGACATCAGCGCTGACGGGCTGCGGCGGCTTGCACGGATCTTGGCGCCGGCGGACCCTCAGGATCCGCTGCAGTTCGACACCGCGGTGGATCCGGAGCTTCGCACGTTGCTGGGTTTTGGTCCGCCTCTGCCCCCTCCGGATTTAAGCGGTATGCCACCCGAAGAATCGCGATGGTGGCAGTGGTTTGGGCCCCGAGCGGCGTGGGCCAGCGGAGAGGCACCGCCTGCTTCGACCTTAGAGCAATGGCTAGCCACGCCGGAACGACTAGCCGATTATTTACCGCGCGTGCACAAGCTACTGCAGCAAAGCACCGAAGCTGCCCTCGGTGCAACGAACTTGGAGGCAGAGTACCAGGATGTGTTTCGCAGCATCGTACTCGCGACGGCCTGGCAGGAAAGCTGCTGGCGCCAATTCCTGCGGCAAAAGGGGCGCATTACCTATATCCGCTCGGCGGTGGGATCTTCGGGGCTGATGCAGGTCAATGAACGGGTGTGGCGTGGTGTTTACGACTTGCGCGGCATTCGTTGGGACATCGCGTACAACGCCCGCGCGGGCACGGAGATTTCGCTGCATTATTTACAAGACTACGCCATTGCGCGGGGCGAGCACCGCAAGCCGGGCGGAATCGACAACTTGGCACGGGCCACGTATGCCGTGTACAATGGCGGACCGGGGCATCTTACGCGCTACCGTAACGAGCGAACAAAGCCTGCGCTCAAGAAAATCGACAACTTGTTTTGGGAGAAGTATCAGTTGGTGCGTAACGGTCAAACCCTCGACGAGGTTGCCCGCTGCTTAGGGGGATCGCCTGGATCCGTCGGATCAGTCGGATCCGTCGGATCGGACTGATCCCAAAAAATTCCATGAAGCCCACCATCAGCGTGAAAACTGTGCTGTTACTCGGCGCCGGCGCCTTGTTTGTGGGGCTGTGGTCTTGGTGGGACATCCACTTTCAGCGGACGTTACCTCCCGAAGGCTTTTTCGTCCGAGTTGAACCGGGTGACACGCTGAGCACGGTGGCGAACCAGTTAGCCAAAGGAGGCTTTCTCTCTGGGACGGGGAATTTCACCCTTTGGGCCAGAGCGCTGGGAAGCGAACGCAGGTTACGCCCGGGCGACTACTTATTTCGAGGGCTTCTCTCCCCGCGCGAGCTACTGGCAGAGCTCGAGTCGGGCCGTCTGGGGAGGCAGCAATTCACCATACGCGAAGGCGACTCCCTCGCTGACGTGGCCCGGCGATTTTCCGAGCGAGGATTTGGCGGAGCCGACGTATTTCGTTGCGCACTGGAAAGCGAGCGGCTACGTACCCGCGTTGGTTCTCCACCCACCGGGCTCGAGGGCTACTTGTTTCCCGACACTTACTACTTTGCCTGGAGCGAAGAAGCCGAAGCCATCGTTGGCAACATGATCGATCGCTTCCTCGAACAAACGCGCGACCTGCACGAAGCTCGGCAACGTGTGGGGCTCAGTGTCCACGAGATGGTTACCCTGGCCTCGATCATCGAGAAAGAAACCGCAGTTCCCGAAGAACGGCCTTTAGTTTCCGCCGTATTTCACAACCGGCTTCGTCAAGGGATGAAGCTGCAAGCCGACCCGACCGCCATGTACGGCTCGAGGCGCGATGGCCCGCCCGGCCCAGCAGACTTGCAAGCAGACCACCCCTACAACACCTACCGACATTTCGGCCTACCACCGGGCCCGATCTGCAACCCGGGGCGCGCGTCGCTCGAAGCTGCAGTTAACCCCGCTCCCGTCGACTACCTATACTTCGTCGCTCGCGGTGACGGCACTCACGCCTTTGGCCGCTCCATCGAGGAGCACAATCGCAATGTGAGTCGCCTCCGCGCCAACCAAGACCAGCGTGGTCATTCACGCTAGTCGCCAGCGAGGGAGTCCAGCCCGCCGTGTCAGAGATCACGACGGCGAAATGCTCTGGGCCATACTGCTTGGCTCGGCTTCCGGCTGAGAGTTGGCACTTTGCCCAGCTCTTCGGCCTTCTAACCGGACCCATAGGACAATCCCAGCAAATAATAGGAAGGGGAGGAGAGAGAGCAAAACAGCGGTACCAAAGTATGCCCAAAGTTGCCGTTGCTCGGCAGCAAA
>BEIG01000130.1 GCA_002898795.1 bacterium HR30
TCCCCCCTGGCCATCGACGTCGTTTTTCCGGTCCTTCACGGACCCTTCGGCGAGGACGGCTGCGTGCAAGGTACATTGGAACTGCTCAACGTGCCTTACGTCGGTTCCGGAGTGCTGGGCTCGGCTCTCGGTATGGATAAAGAAATCCAAAAACGGCTGCTTGAAGCCGCGGATCTGCCGATCGTGCCCTATACGGTTGTGCACCAATCGGAATGGCAGGGAATTCAGGGGCAGGTGGGAGCTTGGGCTCGCAATACCGGCTACCCGGTTTTCGTAAAACCGGCGAGTCTCGGATCGTCTGTAGGCGTCGGCAAAGCTCATGACGAGCGCGAACTCGCACGCGCTGTGGAACACGCATTTCAGTTCGACACCAAAGTTATCCTGGAGAAAGGGTATCGTGTGCGGGAGATCGAGTGTGCGGTGCTCGGAAACAAAGCGCCCAAGGCGTCGGTACTGGGCGAGGTCCGGCCACGACACGAGTTTTACTCCTACGAAGCGAAATACCTCGACCCGAACGGAGCCGAGCTCCTCATACCAGCGCCCGTTGCCGAGCCACTCGCCGTGCGCGTGCGCGAACTGGCCTGTCAGGTGTTTCGTTTGCTGCAGTGCGCCGGAATGGCGCGGGTGGATTTCTTTCTGCTCGAGCCGGACACAGTGTTCGTCAATGAAGTGAATACCATTCCCGGGTTCACCAGCATCAGCATGTATCCACGGCTCTGGGAAGCCAGCGGCATTCCATTACCCGACCTTGTTCGCCATCTCGTAGAACTCGCCGTGGAACGGTACGCCGCCCGGCACGATTTCGTTCGACACCGTCCTTAAGCCTTCCAGCGCCACAAACGCATCCTCGATCCCACCGCGGTTGGCCTGCGTGGAGGTTCGTTGACAGCTCTCCACGCAGGCCAAAGGCGGTTCCTTACTAAGGCAGCGTGATCGTTTGGGTTGTGCTGATGATCGTGTTCGACGCGTTGCGCACGCGCGCACGCACTTGGATGTTGCTGCCGACCAAGGTGCTCAAGTACTTCACGCAGGCCAACGCGTCGCCCGGCTGCGGGAAGATGGTCAAGCTACCTGTATTGCACGGGGCTTCTCTGTTCGTGAGACCCGGACTGGTAACCGACACGCCGGCTATGGGTGTGGGCAAACTAAACTCCACTGGCACTCCATCGGGGATTGGATTCCCGAACGTATCGGTAACAAGCGCGCTCACCACCGCCGTGAAGGTACCATCGCCGTTGTTGTTGGCTACAGGCGCCGGCAAGCTAATGGCGATTTGTTGGGCATCCGGAGCACCCACGTTGAGCGCTGCATTGACGCTTTGTCCGACATTGTCCGTCACCGTGAGCGTAAACGAGCCCAACTGATTGCCTCCGGTCACGGTGAAGCTTCCGCCAGACGTGAACACCGTGCTCGTGCTCAGACACAAGTTGCCACCCGAGGGCACGATCGTGAACGGAGGTGCTCCACCGGTTACCGTGAACGTCAACTGCGAGCCGTTACAACTCGGGCTGCCGTTGGTACCAGCCCAGACGAAGCCGGCCGGAGGAGCAACAACCGGTAGGGCAACTGTCGGCGTGCGGGTCGGGGTAAAGGTTGGTGTCACGCTCGAGCTTGGGGTCGGTGTTGGGGTTAGGGTCGGTGTGAACGTGCGGGTCACTGTTGGCGTCGCTGTCGGACGCAGGTCGAGCAAGGTAATGTTGCGGACGTCTTCGATGAACCCAGACGGCTGACTCGGTGCGCTCACTCGCGCCCGGATCTGCACCGTCTGCCCCTGCAACGCCGACACATACTTCACGCACGACAACGCATCACCCGGTTGCGCATTCACCTGGAAGCTCAACTGGCAGTTCGGCGGATCGCCAATCAGTGCCGGACTCGTCACCGACACCCCAGCCACTGGCGTCACCAACGAGAAATTCACCGGAATGCCGTTCATCGCAACCACGCCGTTGGCATCCGTGACCAAGGCCGTGATTACGATCGTGTACGTGCCGTCACCGTTGTTCGTCACACCCAAGATGTTCTGTTCGATCTGGATAAACCGGGCCTCCGGTGTTGGAGTCGGGGTGACGGTCGGGGTGGAAGTCCGTGTCGGCGTCTGGGTCGGAGTCCATGTCGGGGTCAGGGTTGGTGTGAAGGTGTGGGTCGCCGTCGGCGTCGCCGTCGGACGCAAGTCGAGCAAGATGACATCCTTGAATGCCTCGATGTAGCCCGGAGCAGTTGGGATTGGCACCCAGGCACGCACCCGCACTGTCTGCCCCTGCAATGCCGCCGCGTACTTCACGCACGACAGCGCATCGCCCGGTTGCGCATTCACCTGGAAGCTCAACTGGCAATTCGGTGGCTGACCCACCAAGGCCGGGCTCAGCACCGACACGCCGGGCACCGGAGAGACTAGACTAAAGTAAACTGGAACCCCGTTCATTGCTGCTACGCCATTGGCGTCGGTCACGAGAGCCGTGATGACCATGCTGAAGGTACCGTCGCCATTGTTGGTTACGCCCAGCACGTTCTGCTCGATCAAGATGTGTGCCGCTGCCGGTGTCGGCGTCGGGGTCACCGTAGCCGTTGGAGTCAGCGTCGGAGTTAAGGTCGGGGTCGCGGTAAACGTGTGGGTCGCTGTTGGCGTTGCCGTTGGACGCAAGTCGAGCAGCAGCACGTCTCTCACGTCTTCCACGTAGCCCAGCGGCTGGCTCGGTGCGCTGACCCGTGCTCGCACCCGCACCGTCTGCCCCTGCAATGCCGCCGCGTACTTCACGCACGACAACGCATCGCCCGGTTGCGCATTCACCTGGAAGCTCAACTGGCAATTCGGTGGCTGACCCACCAAGGCCGGGCTCAGCACCGACACGCCCGCAATTGGCGTCACCAGGGAGAATTCCACCGGAATGCCATTCATCGCAGCCACGCCACGGGAATCTGCGACCAAGGCTGTGATCACCATGCTGAAGGTACCGTCGCCGTTGTTGGTGACACCGAACACGTTCTGCTCGATGTGGACGAAGGCAACCTCCGGCGTCGGAGTCGGAGTCACGGTCGGGGTGGGGGTAACTGTCGGTGTCGATGTTGGCGTCGCCGTTGGGGTAGCGGTTGGAGTGAACGTCGCCGTGGGAGTGAATGTCGCCGTAGGAGTGAACGTTGCCGTGGGCGTCAGCGTCGCCGTGGGTGTAAACGTGGGCGTCGCGGTAGGTACGGGCAAGAACTGCACGAGGCGAGACAATGTGAGTGATCCATTCCCTCCTGGGGCTTCGTTCCCTGGAGGTGAGTCGACTTGGACCGTAAGAGCTGCAACCTCGGGGCGGGTGGCTTGCGGATCGGAGTCCATCAGAACAAACCGGAAGCGGCTCAAGCCGTCGACGATGCGGTTGTTCGTGAAGGCGTCGGGCATGGTGAAATCGGTAAGACCGAAGAGCTTTCCGCGATCTCCTTCATATTTGACCGTTATGCGAGAACCGCCCACAATGGGATTGCCCACGCCTGGGTTGCCCAAAGGATCGGGGTTGTCGCTGACAATTAACGTGAATTCCTGCGATCCGCCGGCCGGAATTGGATCGAGGGTCAACGGCAAGAGCACCGCTGCCGTAGGTCCGGAGAACGTGGAGCAGGTCGAGGCGAAAACAAGCATTTCATCCGCACACGTGCGCACGTTGCCCACCTGATCGGCATCCCAGCGACCATTTCCGTTCACGTCGATAAACCGTTCAGTGTCGTTCCGGGCCCCGTCACAGTTCTCGTCGAAGAACGGCTCGGCAAGGGGTAGGAGTTCATCTGCCTCGTCGCAGATGCCGTTATTGTTCGTATCCACGAACGGGCGCTCGCCGCGCGTGGTAGCCAATGTGGCCACTGTTCCGTCAGGCGGCAATGGGGCTTGGGAGATCAACACAGCGGTCGCTTGCCCTAACGCATTTGTTGGCGTTTGGTTCCCCACCGCCCCACCGTTCGTGGTAAACGTGACGACCGTACCTGCGGGCACCGGGTTTCCAAAGCGGTCGGCAACAAACGCAGTGATCTGGTTTTCCAGGCCAAACGTGACCCGCCCGGCAATATTGTTGAATTCACGCGCCAAACTGAAATTGCGTTGCGAGGGCGGTGCGCCAAGCACTTGAACTGGGGTCGAACGCGTCACCAGCGGTGGTTCCACCGACAACACTTGCGCCGTTACCTGCAGTGGCAGCGCACGCCTGCCCGTGGTCACCACGGTACGCACCAGACCGTCGGCATCACTCACCTGCTGGCGCGGACTCACGCTTTCTCCCGACACTTGAGGGATGGAGAAAATCACCTGGACACCCGGCAAGGGCTGCCCATTGCGACTCTTCACGCGGAACGTGAGTGTGGCCTGCTCCGGCAAGCCGGATCCGCGCACACCCAGCGTAGAAGTCGAGGAGCCAACGAACTCCAAGGCGCCAGCCCGGTCTCCCTCACCCGGGGTTGGTGTGGGGGTGCCAGACACGTTGACCACTGGAATATCGATGGCGTTCAAGATGACTCCACCGCCGGTAACTCGTAGCGTCACGGTACCGCTGGGAGTTCCCGCAGGGATAACTAGGGTCGCTACAGCTTCCCCGTTCACATCCGTGAGAGCAGACCGGTCGATGGTTCCCATGTTTGCGGCAAATCGGACCCGGACGTTTTCTACGGGGCGCCCCAAGTCGTCGAGCGCCGTAACCTGGACCACGGCCACCCCGTCGTTCACGTCGTCCACCCGAATAGTGAAGGGTCGCACTACCGCACTGAGACTTTGAACGGCCCCTGGCAAGGTCACGACCTCCCCATTCACGGCGTTGACCACGCCACCCGACCGCGCTCTCACCCATACTTCAGCGCCTTGCATGTGCGGGGTGAACTTGAGGCAGGTGACAGCGTTCCCCGGCTGAGGAACAACAGGAATACCGGTCTGCGAGGTAAATTGTGAAACGTCGCACGGTGGCAACGAGTTTGTGACCGCACCGTTCGTGATCACAATGCCGGCGGACGGATCCGTCTCATCGGGCAAACAGCTCCCGCCGGCGCACACAGAATCGCTGGAGCACAACGTGCCGTCGGCTGGTCCACCCACACAACGGCGGCGCAGCACGACTTCGAACACCACCGGCGTTCCGTCCTCCACGGCGTTGCCTTGGGCATCGACCATGCTGGCACTGAGGGTGGTAAGGTAGGTGCCATCGTTGTTGTCGATGAAGCGAGGATTCAAGGAAATGCGAATCCGAGCCACCGGGCCTGCCGAAATGGCTACGAGAGGTTGCTTCTCCGTGAGCGCGACTGCAGCATTGTCCGAGACGGTGTCGGTACACGCCTGAACCGTAACCGGCCCGGATTGCGATCCGGCCTTGAGCTGCACGATGGCAAATCCTGCGGAATCCGAGAGAGCGAATGGAGCATCGATGGGGCAGCGGGACTGCGAGTCGGGAACTGCCGGGGTCGCCTGCGTAGGCGCCAGAATCACCGCTCCTGGAGCGCTTTCCGCGGCCACCACGCTGAAATAAACGCGCACACCGCTCAAGGGCTGGCCATTGTTATCCATTACCCGCGCGGAAATGGAGCTCAAATCTGTGCCTCCCGTCCCTGCGACCTGGATGCGCGACGGACTTGCCGACAGGAGAAGCGACGCGGGCTTCCCTGGCGGCACGTTCGGCAATTTGCCACCAGGCGGAATTCGCCCAGGAACTACCGTAATCCGAGTGCGACCCGTCACCCCGCCGGCCAACGCCGTAACGAAAAAGTCTTGCTCGAAGGTGCCTGCCGGCACACGCAGCAAGGAAGTTGCCACACCGTTTTCCGAACCGTAGGGCCGAGTCACTTCCACCAAAGGGCTCACCTGCCCAACCTCGGTAACGAACAGCACGTTGATGTCGTTCATCGGCTGATTGTCCGAGTCGAACACCGAGGCCTTGAGGTTGATGTTCGTGTCGACCGCGTTGCCGACTGTCGATGGATCTGCCTCCAAGACAACGACCGACACGGGTTTGTTGCTCCGCCCGGAAACAACGGTGACCCCAACTTGCCCGGTTTTCTCGCATGCAGAGGCGAGAACTTGTAGCGTGCCAATAGCCGTGCCTGCGGGAATATCCAAAACGGAAGATGCCATGCCAGAGGCGTCGGTAGCTCGCACAAGCTCGCGGAACGCCGCCACGCGTGGCTGCACATCAAATAAAATGTTGGCGTTCGGCACGGGCCGGTTGTCGCGGTTGAAGGCCACTGCGGTAATGCGCGCAGAGCCTCCCGTTTGCGAACTGATAGAAAGGGTGTCCGTCTGGACAATGATCGCGGCCAAGTCTTCGCAGGGGCGAGGGGTAGGAGTGTGGGTCGGTGTGGAGGTGAAAGGAATCGGAGTCGGAGTCGGACGCGTCGGCGTACCGGGAGGCGCTTGGACCAAGATGGTCAGGCTCACACTGAGGCCGCTCAGTGGCGAGCCCGCCCCCCCACTGATGGTCAGCGCGTATCGCCCGGCAATCGCTGCAGCCACCCGCCCGCTGAGACTCCCGTCAGCACCGGTACGGGCCTGCGGGTCGCTGAGACTCGTTAGGTTCAAAGCAGTTTCGATGTTCAAAGGGACGTTCGGTAACGGCCGACCAAGCGCATCGCGTGCAAAAACGGAAAAGGCAGTTGATTGGCTGCCAAGCAAGGTAATCTCTTCGACCCGCAGCGTCAGCGAACCAGCGTCGTTGGCAACCGTGCGCTCGTTGCGGCTTGCGCCACTGCGCACCGGCGTACTCGTTGCCGGCACCTGGGTAAAACCCGGCGCTGTAGGAGACGATGTCGACGAACCACCCCCACCACCTCCGCCACCGCAACCACTTGCCAGCCACAGCGCACCAATGACGAGCGCGACCAAAGCACGATGTGCCTTCCCGGGTCTCATAGCCCCTCTCCTCGTTCCACCATTCCAGCCTCACTGAGCGGACTGCTGCACTAACAGGCACTCCTCGAGCGAGTTGCAGCAAAGCTGGCCTGTCTGGCAGTTACAAAAGTTGTCGAATGTCACCGTGTAGCCAGCAGTGGCGCGGTATGTGTTGCCAACCGAGTCACGGGCAAAAAACGTAAGCGTCAGTGGTTGCGCTTCCCCATACACCCGCGGCTGCACCGCGGCCTTGGCCAAGAAGTCCGCGAGCAGCAAGCCCGTCACTGTGGTCTCGGTGAAGTTGCAAGTGCCGCGTACGGTACCGACAAGGCAATCATCGGCGCTGGCACAGGACCGTTGGGGCGCATTGGAGCACCGTCCCCCGACCACGGTGGCCGCCACATTTTCCGTCACGTCGCCGAGGCCAGTGCGGGGATCGTCGAAGCGAATCCGTACTTGGAACAAACGCAGGTCTAACTTTTGCTCGTTGCGAATAATGGCGTTGACGACTGTCTGCGTAAACGGCTCCAACGTGACCTGTGTCTGCCCGCCGCCGCCTCCGCCACCACCTCCGGTGGAAACACAAAGATTACGAATCACGTCCACATCCGCACTGTTCGGCCGTACGGAATCCGCCTGCGTAATCCCTTCGCTCGAAAAGCCGACAACGCGAAACACCAACGAATCTTCGCCATCCACAGCATCACCGCTGGAACCACAACCGCTTGTGGTCACCGTGGCACACAACGCCAAAGCCAACGAAGCTAACCACCGCATGGACCCCTCCCTCATGGCTTTCCTGTCTCCTCCCGGTAGGCAAGCTCGACAATCTCTCGGTGGGACAGTAGAACGAAACGGGTTTTTCCTAAGTCCTCCAGAGCCACGAACTTCACCTGGCCCCCTTGCACCTTCTTGTCGAGTTCGATAGCGGCCGCGAGCTCCGCGCGGTCGACGTCGTCCGGAAGCGTCACGGGCAGTCCTGCCCGCTCGAGAAGTCCGCGCAAGCGGCTAACGACTGCTGCCGGACAAATGCCCAGCGCAGCACTCACGCGTGCTTCGGCCACCATGCCGATCGCAACGGCTTCGCCGTGGAGGAAGCGCACGTAGGACGTAACGCTTTCCAAGGCGTGACCAATGGTGTGGCCAAAGTTCAGCACGGCACGTTCGCCGCTTTCGCGCTCGTCCCGCTCCACCACCCCAGCCTTCAACTCGCAGCAGCGCCGGATTACCCCTGCCAGCACTGCCACATCGAGGCTCAGAATTCGTTCAAGTTCCTGTTCCAGCAGGGCGAAGAAGTCTGCGTCAAAGATAGCGCCGTACTTCACCACTTCGGCGAAACCGGCCAACAATTGTCGGCGGGGAAGAGTTTGCAGTGTGCTGACATCGATCAACACAGCTCGCGGTTGATAAAAGGCACCGATGAGATTCTTTCCCCGAGGATGATCGATGCCAGTTTTCCCACCTACGCTCGAATCCACCTGCGCTAGCAGAGTCGTCGGCAACTGGAGGTACGGGATCCCGCGCAAATAAGTGGCTGCCGCAAATCCGGCGAGATCTCCGATCACTCCACCACCGAGCGCCAACAATGGCGAGGAACGTTCCAGGGCCGCGTTCACCAGTGCGTCGTAAATCAAGGCCAGGGAAGCCAAGTTTTTGTGTTCTTCTCCGTCGGGCACCTCGACGCGCACTGGCTCGAAGCCCTCAGCCCGCAGGCTCTGCGTCACAACGTCCGCGTACAGCGCCCCCACTACGGGGTTGGTCACGAGCGCGCATTTCCCTGGCGGGCAGAGTTTTCGGGTCCACACCCCGGTCTCTCCCAAAATTGCCTCGCCGATGACGATTGGATACGAGCGGTCTCCTAACCCAACCACGATCTGGGCTGCCGAAACGCGGGCATTTCGGTTCGATACTGGGGCGGTCATACCGGCAACTCCTTTGGGCTCAGTACGGACCCCAGGTAGACCAGGATGGCCTCGACCACCTGTTCCGGGGAGCGGTGCGTGGTGTCCACGCACACGTCGGCCTGCGCGTACGCCGAGGCTCGTTCTGCCAACAGCGTTTCGATGCGCTGCCGTTGGTCCTCGTGTTGCAACAACGGCCGCGACGTATCGGAACGAGTGCGAGCCAATATGGCGTCCACCGAAGCCGTGAGGCACACAATCGGCCCAGCTGCACGCATGCGCGCGAGGTTTTCCGGATCGACAATGGCGCCGCCTCCGGTCGCAACCACTGCGTCCTCGCGAAGTGCCAAGGCTAACTCTTCGCGCTCGAACTGACGAAACGCTGCTTCCCCGTAGCGGGCGAAGATTTCCGC
>BEIG01000131.1 GCA_002898795.1 bacterium HR30
CGACGCTTCGGTTGCTCATCCGCCAAGTGTGGGGGAGCACCTATGCGTTCCTCAAGCGCGCCGGGACCATCATTCTGGCTGTGAGCATCGTGATGTGGGCCCTGCTGTCATTTCCCCGAGCGCCAGAGATTCCAGGCGCTGCCCCCACAGAGCAAGCGCGAGCGAATCTCGAGGCGAGCATTGCTGGACGCATTGGCCGCGCGATCGAGCCGGCTATCGAGCCTCTTGGATTCGACTGGAAAATCGGGGTCGGGCTCATCGCCAGCTTGGCCGCCCGTGAAGTCATCGTTTCCACCCTGGCGCAAATTCACGCCGTTGGAAATCCAGACGACTACGAAGGCTTACGCGAGGCGTTACGGCACGACGTCGATCCGATCACCGGGCGCCGCCACTTCACCCTGCCCACAGCCCTGAGCCTGCTGGTGTTTTTTGTCTTCGCTTTGCAGTGCACCTCGACCATGGTCGTGATGGCACGGGAAACCGGTAGTTGGCGCTGGCCAGCCTTTGCCTTCGGCTACATGCTCGCACTCGCGTGGAGTGCCAGTTTCGTGACCTACCACGCTGCCACTGCTCTTGGGTTAGGCTAGGTGCGTGGCTCTCGGATGGGGGAACGGCCCGCTGAGAGTTGCTTAGCTACGAGTGGTTCCTAACAAGGAAGGGCCCCTCGCAGCGTTGCGCACGGGCGCGCATTGGTGCCTGCTCTGTGCTGGGCTACGAACGGTTCTCTGGGCAAAAGGTACCAAGGCCTCTTCCCGTCACTGACTTCGTTCTTGGCTGGGACACAGCACGAGTATCCCGCTGGGGCCTTATCGGCCCCGACGGCGTGGGGTCAGCTACGGGCGTTTGTACATCGTCACGACACATGCACCACCGAGGCCCAGGTTATGCTGCAAGCCGATGCGCGCATTCTCCACTTGTCGGCGCTCTGCCTGCCCTCGGAGCTGCCAGACCAACTCTGCACATTGCGCTAAACCTGTGGCCCCAAGCGGATGCCCTTTCGAAAGCAACCCGCCGGAAGGGTTCACCACCCACTTGCCACCGTAGGTGGTTGCCTCGTCTTCGACGAGCTTCTCCCCTTCTCCTTCCTTGCACATGCCGAGTCCTTCGTAGGTGATCAGTTCGTTCGTGCTGAAGCAATCGTGCAATTCGATGACCTGCACATCTTCGATCCCAATGCCGCTCTGCTCGTATACGGCGCGGGCAGCACGCTCGGTCATACCCATGCCGACCATCCCGATGCGGCCGCGTGACCAGTCTTCCATGCGATCCGTGGCCATGGCCATGGCGCAAATCTCGATGGCACCGGGATGAGGATGTTTTCGCAAAAACTCCTCGGAAACCACCACCGCGGCGGCAGCGCCGTCGCTTGTGGGGCAACACTGTAAGAGCGTAAGCGGCTCGTACACCATACGCGAGGCGAGAATTTCTTCCAGCGAGAACGCCTGTTGGTACTGTGCGCGGGGGTTGTTCACCGAGTGGCGGTGATTTTTCACGGCAATCTTCGCGAATGTTTCCGGCTTGGTGCCGTACTTTTCCATGTGATCCCGGCCGGCATCGCCAAACATTCGGGCGGCAATCGGAGGCTTGTTTTCTTTCTCCGCCTCTTCCTTGAGTTGCTCCAGACCCTTTAACTGGTTTTCCAACGGGCCTTTCTGCATCTTCTCGAAGCCGAGCGCCAACACAGCCTGGTTTTGCCCTGAGCGCACAGCATTGTAGGCAAGGTACAGCGCGGTGGAGCCGGTGGCGCAGTTGTTGTTCACGTTGTAAACGGGAATACCGGTCATCCCAATCCCGTAGAGGCTAATTTGCCCGAGACAGCTCATCCCGTTGATGTAGCCGCAAAATGCCTGCTCGATTTTCTCGTAATCGATACTGGCGTCTTTCAGCGCCTCGAGCACAGCCTCTTGCGCCAGCTCTCGGGCATCGCGCTCGCAACGTTCAAACTTGGTCATTCCCACCCCAATGACAAAGACACGATTTTGTTCTGCCATTGCTTTGCCTCCCTCCAAAGCCGCTGATGCCAAAAACTCTAATGCGAGCGCGCCTATGGGTAAAGTAGGGAGGCTCAATCCGAGGCGTCCTCCCCTTCCGCAACGGAGGCGGGCAGTAAATGCCGCAACAACGCCCGAAGCTCTTGCGGCAAGCGCACCGGCCGTCCTTGTTCATTGACCACAGCATGCCATGTGAAACCGGTTGCCACGCGCTCCCCGCCACTTTTGCGCACGAGATAATCGATCCGCAGACGGGCACCACTCATCTCGCTAAAGCCCGCAAGGATCTCGAGCTCGTCGTCATACAAAGCGGGGCGCAAATACCGGCACTGTGCCTCGATCACAGCCAGGTACAGCCCCTGAGCGATGTAGTGAACGAACGCATGCCCGTGTTGCCGGAACAACTCGGCACGGCCCACTTCGAATAATCGGAAGTAGTTCCCGTAGTACATGACCCGCATCGGGTCGCAGTCACCAAAGAGCACCCGATACTTACCCACCACGCGCAGCTCGCGTGCGCGCTCACTGCTCACAGGTTCGGCCAATCGTTTGCCCACGGTAACAGTTGCTCGAACTGCGCTGCGAGCTGCAATAACAAGTCTTCCCGGAATCGGGGTGCGACAAACTGAATTCCAATCGGCAAACCGGCTTCACTCCGCCCTGCTCGCAAGGAGATTGCGGGGTGCCCAGAAAAGTTGAAGGGATAGGTGTACGCTATAGCCCCTCCGGGTGTAGCGACCGGTTCCCCGTCGATGTCGAATGGGATCGGGCCCTCGGCAGCAAAGGGTTCCGTTGCCGTGGTCGGGGTTGCCAGAACGTCGTACCGGGCGAATATCCTTTCGAAGGTGAGAACTAGGCGGTTGCGTAACCGCAGAACATCACCCAAGTCTGCCGGCCGAAGCTGTTTAGCCAGCTCCACTCCAACGCGATAACCTGGATCGAGTAACTCCTCGTCTCGGAAGTGGCCCCCGTGGAAGGCGTAGTCTTCCACAGCCATGAGGCGCGCCCAGTCGAGCACGATATCCTCGAGCTGTACCTCCACGGGCTCCACGACGTGGCCGGCCTTCTCCAAGCGCGTGAGTGCCGACTCCACGGCTGAGGCAACCGAGCGAGCCGGCCGAGCGTATCCAAGGGTGAGCGAGTATGCGATGCGAAGCCGGGGTGGTTCACGCCGGATTACTTCACGGTAAGAGATTCCCGGATGCGGCAAGGAAAACGGATCCTCAGGATGCGGCCCAACCGTAACGTCGAGCCACAAGGCGGCGTCCTCCACACTCCGTGTCAATGGCCCGCTAACGATGCAGTGCGAAAAGCGCAGCGCCTCCTCGGGTCCCCACGGGATGCGACCTTGCGAAGGCTTCAACCCCACCAGACCCGTAAAGGCAGCCGGAATGCGCACGGAGCCGCCACCATCGGAGGCGGTAGCCAGGGGCACCAACCCTCCGGCCACGGCCGCCGCCGAACCCCCGCTCGAACCGCCGGGAGTGCGCTCCAGGTTCCAAGGATTTCGCGTTGGTCCAAAGATGCGATTATTCGTGAAGGCCGTGTAACCGAACTCTGGGGTATTCGTTTTCCCGACGACAATGGCTCCGGCTTGTTTGAGGCGCTGCACTTGGATTGTGTCGCGCTCGGCCGGTCCGCTATCGCGAAACACAAGCGAGCCGTGAGTGGTAGGCAGCCCGACCGTATCCTCCAAGTCCTTTACCCCTAATGGCAGCCCGGCTAGCGGACCAACCTCTTCCTTGCGCGCCAGCCGCTCGGCCACGGCACGAGCTTGCTCCAGCAAAGATTCGGCAGAGTGTTGGGCCACAAAAGCATTGAGCTGTGGGTTGACTCGTTCGAGCCGTTCCAACGTGAAACGCATCAGCTCCACAGGCGACAGTTCTCCGCGTTGGACCGCACGAGCCAAATCGCAACCCGAAGCAAAACGCAAGTCCATAGGAAGTTACTTCCTTTCCTCTGTCACTGGGCAGTGTCGATAGTCTGCTTGACTACACTCCTGCAAGGTCGCTTCGCGACAAACTTACCCGTGAGTTGAGCACGCCGGCTGGTCATGCTTGAGGAACGCCTCATGGTTGTCATTGTCCACGGCTACGATGGTTCCGGTCCTGGCCACTGGCAGCGCTGGCTTGATGAGGAGCTCCGCATTCGAGGCGTCGCAGTCGAGTTCCCGGAGCTACCGGACCCCCAATCTCCAGAGTGCGACGTATGGGTCGCCCAACTTCACACGATCGTCTCCAACGCCACCGTGCCCGTGCTGTTCGTTGCCCACTCCCTGGGATGCTGGGCCGTAGACCACTTGCTTGCCCGTTACGGCGCGACGGGGATTGACGCAGCACTGCTGGTGGCACCACCGTCGCCTCACCTCCTTTTCGAACCCGTACAAAGCTTCTTTCCCGCGCCGCAATCCCCCGTGGCTTGGGCACCCATCGCGGAACGAAGCCTACTGGTGACCTCCGACGACGACCCGTACATCGAAGCTACCGAGGCTGCAGCGATTGGTCAACGGATCGGCGTTCCCGTGCACGTGCTAGCTGGGGCCGGCCACATCAACGTCGAGTCTGGATTTGGCCCGTGGCCGTTTGCCCTCCAGTGGGTGCTGCGTGCTTTTTCCGCCATTCAACCAAGAAGGGCGGACAGGGAAAAGCCGTGCGTAGGCCGCTAGCTGCGGATCGTTATCTTTTGTGTCACAAGCTTACGTCCCGGAGAGCAATCAGCCCTTTGCAGCAATGTCGAGGTAGTCACTCGATTGCCCGTGACGAAAACCGAGGCTTCGCTCGCCCAAGCACGCTCTTCTAAGGGTGCTTTCGGCGGTAACCACACTCGTCCTTTTCGTAGTGCATCAAAAATTCCGGCTGGGCCCACATGTCCCGCTCAGCCGGGAGAACAATGCGCTTGGCGCCGGGAACCAATGGCGACACGAGAATGTATTCCGGTTTCCGGGAAAGGACATACTTGGAGTCATACTTTTCGTGCCCCGCAAGCCCCGCGCCCATGGGCACTTGGGCATGGCGGGCAATGTGCAAGTCGGTCAAACCTAACATGTCGATCACCCGAAGGTTGGTGCACCATTTGATGACCCCGATGCCCAAGGACGCAACACTGTCGCCGGGCGCGGTCTTGGACTGCAAGCACCGGCACGTAACAAACCCAAGATTCCTCAGGTTCCGTGCTACAATGGCATGCTGGGACTGCTCTTGAAGCGAGACTCGGGTTGTCCAGGCGAGCCAAAAGCAAAGCAAGCCAACGATGGCACCCAGAGCGATGCGGTCTTGCCAGCTTGGAGCGAGCGCATTGACATGAAGGATGCCCGCGTAAGAGAGCGCACAAAGAGCAGGAAACAACGGCACCCAAAAGCGAAAGAAGTGGAAAACATCTCCACCGACTACGACAACATAGGCCGCATACAGCGCAATGAAGGCATATACAACCAGCAGGCGACGACGGTGGGCGGTAACCACGGGAAGCCACGCCGTCAGAAAGAGGCACGCCCCCCAATTCCACAGGAACGACTTCAGATATACCCAGCCGCGCACTATTTGCTCGGTCGTGGTCCCTACTTTGGCGTAAAAAGTATTCGGGAGCAGGTAGCCATAATACCATGTTCGCCAGGCAAAGTACGTTCCGAAGATGGCCAGAAAAGTAAGCCCGACCCAGACACCCTTGCGCCTCTGCAAACGGATGGCGTCCGCTGCCAACAGTCCCCCCAAAAGCCATGCCTCTGGGCGTGTCAGTGCGGCGAGAGCCGCAACGACGCCAACCCAGGGTGAACTGCCCGCAGTCCTGACGTGCGCCCAAAGCGATGCAGTCACCAAAAAGGCAAAAAGTGTTGTTTCCATGCCAGAGGCGGCCCACCACGCGAACGGCGGCCAAAGGGCAGCCAACAGAGCCGCTCCTGCAGCAGCCCAACGACGGCCCTGAGGAAGAACCTCGTGCGCCAAAGCGGCTGTCAGAAGCAAGCTACCCAAGGCAAAGACGGTCCCCAGCGCTGTACTCCAAGGCTCTATGGGTAACTGCAACCAAAGGCCGAGCGCCATGAGGGCAACCCATAAAAAGCACGTGTATCCTTCGACTCGCTCGCCCTCGTTGAAGACAATACCCTTTCCCTCCACCCAGTTGCGCGCGTAAGCAAAGCTGATGTACGCGTCGTCCAGCTTCCAGTTGAACCAGTATACCTGGGCAATCACCAAGGCGCCGGCCAGCAGTAAGAGGACCTGCCAGAAACTCACCCGCCACAAACGCGCCATAATTTGCCCGCGAAGCTACTAGGCAGTCAGCCCCTTGCCTGTCAACTCGGTAAAGCCGCGAACACCCTCTTCGAGGGTTTACAACGGCAGCTAGGGAGTGGCGCGGTGGAACGTCGAGAGCCCGAGCGGCACCTATCGTTAGCCTCCGCGTACGCACACACGATCGGTCGCGGCCAACACAGCACAAACGCAGTGCCTCGTGTGGGCGAATGTCCGCAGTAGGCGATTCGGTCTTGCTTCTTCGTCGCGACCAGTCACCGGACGACTGACACCGGCAGCCAGGCTTGTTCCGGGCTGCTTCCCGGATTGCGCTGCATAGCCAGTGGCCACCGGTGACTTCGGGACGAAACGTCCAAAGCGCCGGGCCAGAACCCCTACGCTGCGTGTGCCGCCGACTCTTCAGCGAGCCAATCCCATAACAAAGTCACGGCCTCCTCACGTGCTGGCGCCGGCAAGTTGCGCTTCACTCACGGACTTGTTTGGGTGAGCCACTGCATCCTCGATCGGCCGACAACCAACGCTACCGAAGACATTGGTGAGCGAAAACACCAAGCGCCCAGGGGAGTGCCGCACTCCCGGCACACACTTCCACGCCAGCGTTACCAGTTTCTTGCTCCCGTAAGGGCGAGGCGAACGACAGTCTAGGAAAAAAACCTGCCCACTTTCGGTAACGCGCTCGATCAGCGGCATCCTTTTACGTTGCGTTGCACGCAGATCCAAGTTGGCGGTGATGCCCCTGACCGCACTCAACTCTGCCCGGCTGCCCTTCCTCACCTGATATGACTACCCAACACGCTTTGGAGGTATGGAGGCGGGGGGGATCGAACCCCCGTCCGGAGGCGGTCGGCGGCGGGGTCTACGTGCGTAGCCTCGTGTTTTGCTCTCGCCAGCGAGGCTCCCACGGGCAGGATCCTCGCCAACCAGCTCTGGAGTTTTCGTCAGTAACGGCCGAGCAACCGTTACCGCTTAGCCCGAATTCCGTCGCCTCAGCCAGCCCTACGGGCGCGGGCTCGGTGAGACGTGACTGCACTTAGGCAGCCAAAGCAAGTGGTTCGTCTGCGTTTAAGCAGCCCTGGGGTTGTTGACCGGTACCCAGGTTCCCGGGCACGCAACCGCAACCTTCCTAACCCCCGTCGAACCCAAATCGCCCCCATGTCAAAGAACAGTTCGCGACCGCACCAATGGGCGGCTCGCAACAGGTACAACCAAATATATGCTTCGAGGCAACTTGCGCAATGGCCCCGAACAACAGGGTGGGCCCAGGGAACTACAGACCGAGATCGCTCATCCTTAGCGGAGGAACCTTCCTCCCGATCGCGCCCACTTGCGTTGCCGAAAATCTTCCCAAGGCGCGTCCTAGGCCATAGCCTGGTAAGGGAGGATCACGTCAGTTGGTCCAGGTATTCCGACCAACCGTAGCCGACCTGGCTCCCAAGGCGCCACCGCGTGAGTCCCTCCGCGATACGGGTCACCTTGCCATCACGGCGGTTTCTCAGAGGGAGCATGGTAAGCACCTCCCCACTGACCTCCGTGGTCCCCCGTGCCGTGTGGAGCATCACTCGGAGAGCACGGTGGTATCCCGTTCGTTCGTCGTGCTCCGTGAGAATGTCCACGCGGTGGACCAACTCGTTAGAACCATCCCGGAAGATAAACCCCGACTGCAGGTCGGCCCCGCTTTGCAGATGAATCAGCGAGCCCATAAAGCCAAAGGATTCGTCGAACTCCGCTGTTAGCCAACGATAATAAGCCGGCGACTGCCAGGAACGCGGTCCCCACGAATGATCGCGCAACCCCAAAGCATCGATCGGGATCGTTTCCCCACCAACCCTTAGAGTGCCAATCGCGCGAACGTGCTGTTCGGTGTGGCCACGGGCAAACACAAGGTCCGGGTTCGTTGCCTCGGCTGGTGTTTCGCCCCCGTACATTGGGCTCAAACCATAGTAATCCAAGCGGAGTTCGACTTCCTGCCACGGATTACTCGTGAAGGCCTTTCGAGGCTCCTCCAAATCCAGCGGCTGCTGCAGGAATACGGCGGAGCCATGGTACGTTACCCGCAGGTGACGTGCTGGTTCGAGAATTTCAAAGCGCATGCCTCCCGCTTGGAGCTCCTTGTGCTCCGTAATTGCGGGCCTTTGGTACTGGAACAACGCCGTGCCGTCCGGGCGGTAGAGTGCCAGAGTGACCTCAGCGTATCCTTCGTTGGGCCGGTTTCCGATGCGTGCGAACCCGCCCCAGCCATGGTTTCGGTCGTAAAAATTGAAGTACATGCTCTCGTTAAAATTTGGTTCCCCGGTGTTTGGGTGGACAAAGTCATGGTGGGCCTGCGCTTCCATGCTGACCTCCTGAGTCACCTCGTCGGCGCTCTGACATATTCTGGTTGTCCCCCGTGGGCGTAAGAACGCGCGAATTCCAAGACCGCTCCCACGCGTGCGACCGGATCGGCTCAGCATCTGCCGACGCAAGCCCGTAACCAGGTGACGCAGCCAGAAACTTCGGCCGCACAATCAAACTCAACGCAGGAATGATCGTCACCGCCGCGAGGGCGCTGACCGCTACAATCGTGGCCGTAAGCGCGCCCAGCTGGATCCACATACGAAACCCCGAAAACGGCAACACCATGTACCCCAACGCCACCGCCGACGACACAAAGAAAATCGCCTTCCCCGAGGTCTGCAAACTGGCCCGCACCGCCTCGTGCAAGTCCCCACGCTTGCGCAATTCCTCGCGGATCCGGAAAATCAGGTAGACCGCAAAATCGGCCCCGATACTCACACCCATCGCGGTAATGGCCGCCGTCGTCATATCGAGCCATATACCACTCCACCCCATCAGGCCCAGGTTAAAGGCTACCGCCAGCGTCAGCGGCAAAAGCACGAACACCCCGCCCACCGGCGACCGCAGCACCAAGCTA
>BEIG01000132.1 GCA_002898795.1 bacterium HR30
AACGAGATGGTGGTTGGCGGCACACAAACGCACCTCCGCCAGGTTTTACGCCTGCTCGATCGGCAGCACTTCGATCCTTTCCTTGTTTGTTTGAGTGGTCGTGGGGCCTTGCTGCAGGATGTTCACGATCTCGGGGTTCCCGTATTTTCTCCAGGTGCTTCCCTTGGCTTTCAAGGCTTAAGCCTGGCCAGGCGCGTCGTTGCGCTCACGCGCTTGCTGCGGCAGCAGCGGGTCGAGATCGTGCATAACTACCTGCTGCGGGCGAACCTCGTGGGTAGCTTGGCAGCACGCATGGCACGCGTGCCAGTAGTTTTGTGCAGTACCCGCGGTTGTCACGAGTTGCACGGTGCCCAACTGATGGCGGCGAAAATTGGCAATGCGTTGGCGGACAAAGTGATGGTCAATGCCGTTGCCGTGCGCGACTTCGTGCACGAACACGAGGGTTGCCCTCGAGAAAAAATGTTTGTCGTGCCTAGTGGTATCGATACTGGCCGGTTCAGCCCTTTCAGTTCAGGCGGATTCAAGACTCGGTTGGGGATCCCGGAGGATCGGCTGGTTATTGGCACGGTTACCCGCCAACGAATCCGCAAAGGTGTAGAAGAGTTCCTGCGCGCCGTGGCCGAGCTTTGGCGCAGCGACTCGCGAATTCATGGACTCATTGTCGGTGAGGTGGAGGAAGCCGGGGAGCTTGCGGCTCTGGTGCAAGAGTTAGGGATGCGGGACAACCTGACGCTTGCGGGCCGGAGGCAAGATATGCCGGAGGTTTACTCGGCGATGGATATTTACGTCCTCTCGTCCCACGATGAAGGCATGTCCAACGCACTCCTCGAGGCCATGGCCATGGAGAGGCCGGTGGTTGCGACGAACGTCGGGGGGACAGGCGAGGTCGTCGAGCACGGAAGCACCGGGATCCTCGTTCCGCCACGAGACTGGCAAGCTCTGGCGAGTGCCCTTCGCGGCATGATTGCGCAACCAGAACTGTGGCGAGAATTTGGGCGCAGAGGGCGTACCAAGGTGGAGCAGTGCTTTTCTGCAGCTGCGATGGTGCGGCAGATCGAACGGGTGTACGCCGAATTGGCGTGCGAGCGGGGACTCTTAACCCGAGAAGCAAAGGTAGCGGCATGAAGGAGGGGAAAGATGGCAATTCAAGTGACCTATATTGGCCACGCGTGCATGCTGATGGAGTCCAACGGGACCAGAATCCTTATGGATCCGTGGCTCACCGACCCCATTTATCACAATAGTTGGTGGCACTTCCCCGAACTCGAGATCACCCCTCGCGATATTGGTAAGCTCGATTACATCTATATTTCACACGAACACGCGGACCATTTCGACCCGGTTTCGTTAGCTCAACTCGATAAGTCCGCGACGATTCTCATTGCCCGCTACAAGAAGCGCCGGTTTTCCGAGCGCATCCGCGCTCTTGGTTTCGAGAAGGTTCAAGAGCTGGAGTTTGGCCAGACGTACCAACTAAATGGGAGCGGGCTAAGCGTCCGCTTGATAGCGCCAGACCGGCCGTGGGATGACAGTGCAATCTTGGTGAAAGACCAGGACAACACGGTCCTTAACGTGAACGATTGCCACCTGGACGATGCCACCTTGGAGAGCCTCGGGCGGCAAGAGCGCATTGACCTCGTGTTTCTCACGTTCACTGGGGCGTCGCAGTATCCAGGTTGTTTTGAGTTCCCACTGGGCTCGAAGATCGAGCGGTGGAGAGCCTCGAAGGAGGCCCATTTGGACGAATTTGTGAGCTGGGCCCGCCTTCTGCGTGCTCGCCAGGCGGTGCCTGCGGCGGGGAATTATGCATTGCTGGCTCCAGAGCAGCTTTTCCTCAACACACCCCATTACGTCAACACGCCGGCGGAGGCCATCGCACGATTGGAAGAAGTGGCCCCAGAAATTCAGGGCTTGCAAATGAACCCTGGTGATGTGTGGATGCCCGACGGTAGCTTGAAGCGCTACAAGCCCGCGCCAAATTGGGATCGCCGGATGGAAATGATCGAAGCCTTGAGCCGTAAACATGCGGCGCGGATTTCCGAAAGACTCGCTGCCGAACCAAAAGCGCCCAAGGACCTATACGACTTGTTCCACGACTACTTCACAAACTTGCTTCGCGAAGATCCCTCCATTGCAAAGCGGGTGAACATCGTCACGCATTGGGTGGTTGACGGTCCCTATGGGGGTGACTGGGTGGTCGACTTCACGCGAGAGCGGGATTGGGTTTACCGGGGGGTGCCGAACCAGTGGAATTTGCGCCTGAAATGGCCGGCAACGCTGGTGTACCAGGGGGTTGCCCTGGGTGGAATCTGGGATGATCTTGTGCTGTCCTTCAGAGTCCGCTTGGCACGCAATCCCGATCGTTACAACAAAGAATTCTGGACCTGGCTCTGCAAACTTTGAGCGATCCTTGTGACAACACCAAGCTGCAATATCGTCCTCATCTGTTTCGCGTCGGCTCCAACCTCATGGTTCGACCCTACGGAACTGCACGAGCCTCAGGATGAGGTGCTTCTCGCCCTCGCCCGCGAAGGTTTGCGTTTTACCCATGCCTTTACCAACTCGCCTGGGCCGATCGAGGCCTTGGTTTCCCTTTTCTGTGGCCTTGCTCCCGCAGCTCACGGGGCGACCTCCGAAAGCCCGCAGTGGCCGCGCCACGTGCCCGATGCGGTGAATGCACTGGGAAGCCTGGGGTACAACACCGTAGCTATATGCCCGGACCGTGCAGTGGCGGAGCTCGTCCGCGGCGGAACCAGGTTCGACTGGTTCTTGACTTCGCGCTGGCGCTTGGCGTCTTTCGTGGAACGCGCCTGGTCCCTAGGGCGTCAGGTTGCGGGGCGATGGCTGGACCGAGGCGAAGCGCTTGGGCAACGAACCAACCTTGCCTTCTTCCGTTGGCTTGACGGACACTCGTCTGCTCGTCCCTTTTTCGCCTGGTTGTACTATCCTGCACCCGTCGCGGAACGACATCGCGGGAGAGCAAGTGGCAGCGAGACCGCCGCATCGTTGGCTGCGAAGCACCTAAGCGGTGTGGTCCGCGCACTGGAGCAGCGAGGGCTGTGGGAGCGAACGGCGTTGGTTGTGACCGCACTTCGCGGAGCCGCGCGCACTCAGCAGAACGCTGACTCACTGGCGGAAAACGTGGTGCGAGTCCCGCTCTTGTTCCGTCTCCCCCCGCCGGCACCGGCTGGGTTTATTGTGGAAGAGTTCTGTCAGCTTTCAGACGTCTTTCCCACCCTGCTGCATTTTGCCGGGTGCCCGGAGCCGTCGGGCGCATCAGGCTTTGGGCGTGTGCTCATACGAGAGAACCTGGTCACTCCTGGGCCGAGGGCCGTTGTCGTGGAGGAGTACCGCGGCAGAGCGTTGGCGCAAGGTGCTTCTTGCTCCGGCTACCGACGCCGGTTGCTGCGAACGAATCGCTTCCGCTTTGTGTGGCGGTCGGACGAAGCGAACGAGCTTTACGACCTCATGGTGGAACCCGTCGGACAACGAGATTTGGCCCTGGAGCGGCCGGAGTTGGCGGCCGCGATGCGCGTTCACTTGTTTGAGTGGCTGGCTTTTCATCACGGGTCTAGGGAGGGCGCGATGACGCCGGGCATGCAACAAATCCAACAGTCAGCGTTACGCGTCGTTTTATGATCCGGCGAAAAGTGCTGGTAATCGGGCTCGACGGGACTCCGGCGAGCTGCCTCTTTGCAGAAATGGCAGATCACTTCCCGAACTTGTATCGCCTCGCCCATGCGGGAGACTTTGGGATTCTGCGAAGTTGTGACCCGCCCATCACCGTGCCCGCATGGGCATGCATGATGAGCGGCAAGGACCCGGGCGAACTAGGGCTTTACGGTTTCCGGCATCGACCGCGTGGAAGTTACGGGAAGCGCGAACTGGTGCACGCAGGATTTTTGCCCCGCGACATGCTTTGGCAGTGGCTAGGCGAGCAGGGAGGCCGTGCGATCGTGATTGGAGTGCCCCCTTCTTACCCACCACCGGCGATTCGCGGAGCGTTAGTGAGTTGCCTCCTCACGCCACGGGCTGCCACCGCCGTTGCCCAGCCCCGTTCGGTGCAGACTTTGCTGGCTGCAGTGGCGCCAGAGTACCAGTTCGACATTCGAGATTTCCGCTCCCTGGACGATGCCGCCTTATTTGCTCAGGCTTTGTCCGCGCTGCGGGCGCGATTTCGCTTTGCGCGGGAGCTGGCACGGCGCGAACCGTGGGATTTGTTCATTGTTACGGACATCGGCGCGGATCGAGTGCAGCATGGTTTGTGGAAGCTCGACGGCTCTGGGCGATGGGGAGAGGCGGTGCGCCGGTACTACGCCATGGTGGACGACGAAATTGGCCAGTGGTTGGCGGAATTGCCCGACGATCTGTGCGTCTGGATCGTGTCGGATCACGGTGCGCAACCGAGCCGTGGCGGGGTGTATCTGAACGAGTGGTTACGGCGTCGCGGCTGGCTCAAGTTGCGCGCCGAATCGGGAGGACCTTCGGCGTGGGCGCCAGAATCCGTAGATTGGGAACGAACGAGAGCGTGGGCCGAAGGAGGATACATCGGTCGCATTTACGTGAACGTGCGTGGTCGTGAACCTAGCGGCATCGTTGAGCCGCGAGACATGGAGAGAGTTTGCGAAGAGCTGCGCGAGGCGCTGGCGAACGATTTCATCCTCGACGGCGGTCTTAGGGTGCGGGTCCAGAGTTATGTTCCACGCGAGCTCTACCGTGACTCTTTGGGCGCTGCGCCCGATCTACTCGTTTATGTCGACGGTCTGCGTTTGCGGGTTTTCGAGGGGCTGCGCAGCGATACTCTCTACGCCCCGCGAAACGATTCCGGCCGCGACCACGCCAATCACCACCACGACGGCGTCTTCGTCGCCTATGATCCCAAGCAGTCCGGCAGAGGTTGGCGGGGCGTGTTGCCTATCACTGCTTTGCGGCAATGCCTCGAGCAGCAGTTGCGGGGAGATCCCGCACCGTTTTCGGCATCATGAACCGTCTCTTTGCTCGTGGACCCGACGGCAAGCGCGAAGACCATGTCCGACCGACGGAAACTTTTGCCAAGTGGGTTTGGACTCAGCCACGGACCATCCGGGCCAGTTTGGCGATGATTCTTGTGGCGAGCTTACTCCTGAACACGATCGGGATTCGGTGGGGGCTTCCGAACGATAATCGCACCTGGTCGGCGGATGCACTGCAACCGCTGGCCCCGATGGCGGTGGGGCGTCATGTGTTGTTCGGCGATGAATGGAATTCCGGGTGGTTCTATTTCAAATATCCCGTTGGTCATCCTCTCGTGTTGCTAGCTGCGCAAGCACCGCTACTGGCCGCCATGTGGGTCCGAGGGGAACTGCGAAAGCCCCAATCGCAGTACCCATTCGGATTCAAAAATCCCGAACAGAGCTTGTCCCAACTGGCGGTGTCGATGCGATTTGTCACTGCCTTGATGGGTACCGCCGTTGTTTTCCTTGCGTTTTGTACGGCGGCCCTCTTGCTTGCGAGCCCCTGGGCGGGCATCTGGGCGGCTTTAACTACTGGGGGACTGTACCCGTTGGTGTTTTACAGTCATACCTCGAACGTCGACGTTCCGCTCCTGTTTTGGTTGGCGCTTTGCTGCTGTGCCACGTTGTGGTCGGCACGCAAGGATTCTCGTGCAGCGAGTGCCGTCGCGGGCTTGGCGGCAGCAATGGCCCTTCTGACGAAAGAGCAGGGTGTCGGCTTTCTGGTTGCCATGCCGGTGGTCTGGCTCCTGGCAGCGTACGATTGGCAAGGAAGAGTGTCTTGGCAGCAAGTGCGGCAGCATGCCTTGCTGGCAGGGGTGGTATTTTTGGTGACGACGGCAGTTGTTGCCAATGTACTCTGGAACCCGTCGGGCTACTTCAACCGATGGCGCTTTCTTGCAGGCACCTTGCCGCCGGAGATCCAAGAAAAATACGCTCCCTACCGCTTCCTTACGCACGTGCCCCAGGCGTTCTCCCTCGGCCGCGAGGGCGCGAAAATACAAAAAGCCCTGGCGATGGTTGGGCACAGCCTGACGCCGATCGTCGCGGCAGCTGCTCTGGTCGGAACGCTGATCTGGCTTCGGCTCCGGTGGCGTGCCCTGCTGAGCCTGGGCGTGATTCCCGTGTGTTATTACGCAGCGTCGCTTCGGGCGCTGGAGTTGGTGCAGTTGCGATACGTTTTGCCGCTGACTTACGTGGCTGCCCTTCTCGTGGGTGGCATTGGGGCGTTGGTCGAGCGAAGACGAAGCAGCTTACTCCTGTGGCTTCTGCCGCTTTGGGGAATCATGGCGCTCGCCCCCGGAGTGGAAACCGTGCGGCTGCTGCTGAAAGATCCACGTTACGTAGCCGAAGCCTGGCTCGCAGCGCACTGGCCAAAACAGGGCGTGAGGGTGGAAATTTACCAGCCACTCACGTACTTGCCCCGATTTCCCGCTAACTGGGTGGTCGACAAAGTGAGTCTTCGCGACCGCACAAAAGAGCTGTTTCTTCAACGCGCGCCCGACTTGGTGGTGCTCAGCAGCGCGGGCCGTGCTGGACTCACTGGCACGTACCGCCGCGATTGGCGACCTGGAGAGCCTTTTTTCTCTGAGAGCTCCCAGGCAAGGGAGCTCTTTCGGGCTCTGGCAGCGGGAGAATTGGGATACGAGCTCGGTGCCCAGTTTGCCACCCCAAGTTGGCTCGAAACACGCATCCCCAGCTTGAATCCCACGATTAGCGTATATAGGCGGAAAGGCGGCCCATGAGCGCAGTTACAGCTGGTGTCCCCACCCTCTCTCTAGTGGTCCCGATGTACAACGAGGAGGAGACCGTCCCCATATTTTACCGTCGGGCTGTGGCAGCGTTGGAGCAGACAGCGGTACCGTTCGAGATTGTCTTCGTGGACGATGGCAGTACGGATGCCACGTTCGAGCGACTCCGGGTGCTAGCCCAGGGGGATGCGAGGATCAAAGTGGTCCGCTTCTCCCGCAACTTTGGCCATCAAACGGCGGTAACGGCGGGATTGCACTACGCCAGGGGGGCTGCAGTGGCCGTGATCGATGGCGACTTGCAGGATCCTCCGGAGTTCGTTCCGCGCCTGTTCGAGAAGTGGTGCGAAGGATTCGATGTGGTGTACGCGGTCCGCCGAACCCGAAAAGAAAACGTGCTGAAGCGCGCTGCCTATCGGCTTTTTTACCGACTGCTGCGGCGACTCTCGTACATCGACATACCACTCGACTCTGGCGATTTCGCGATCATGGACCGTCGCGTCGTAGACGAGCTCAATGCCATGCCGGAGCGAAACCGGTTCGTGCGGGGAATTCGGGCCTGGGTGGGATTTCGGCAAGTTGGACTCGAGTACGATCGAGAGCCACGGTTCGCCGGCGAATCGAAATACCCGCTGAGTAAGCTGATTAAGCTCGCGTATGACGGTCTGATTTCGTACTCCTTCGTACCACTACGAATGGTCACCCACTTAGGCTTTCTGATCAGTGTTGTGGCCTTTGCGGCCGTGGTGTACCTTTTGACCCTTCGGGTCGTTTATGGTGAGCACTTAATCACGGGCTGGACATCGACGGTGGTTATCGTCTTGTTTCTGGGCGGAATACAGCTCCTCTCACTCGGCATCCTCGGGGAATACGTTGGCCGAATTTTCGACGAGGTGAAACGCCGCCCGTTGTACGTCGTAAAGGAGACGCTGGGCTTCGATACCGCGACAGAAATGGCTTTGCGTGGAAGCGTCGAAACGCAGGTTGGTCCGCGGCCCGCAATGCGGTTGTGAGCAAGGATGGAAGAAAAGTTTTACGAAGAGTACGCGCAGATCGAGGCGGTTCACTGGTGGTTCGAGGGCCGGAGGGCCATTTTTCATGCGCTGCTGAGCCGACTGCCACTGGGCCGTAGTGCGTTGCTGCTCGATCTCGGGTGCGGCACGGGTGCCAACCTGAGCTTTCTAACCCGGTACGGACGGGTCATCGGGCTCGATTGGGGCGCAGCAGCGGCTCGCTATTCCCGCCGCCGTACGATGCTTCCAGTGTTGCGCGGAGACGTGCAGTCCTTACCCTTCCGCAGCGGTTCGGTCGATTTGATTACCGCATTCGACCTCATCGAACACATTGACGATGACAAAGCATGTGTGGCGGAGATGGCTCGAGTCGTTCGCCCGGGTGGCTTTATCCTGGTGACGGTCCCCGCCTTTCCCTGGATGTGGGGTCGGCAGGACGTGATCAACCACCACAAGCGGCGGTACCGCGCAAGGGAATTTGCTGATCTGTTTCACGCTGCCCAGTTGCAGATTCACCGGCTGACGTACTTGAACACCTTTTTGTTCCCTGTGATCGCGGCCGTTCGGCTTGCGCGGCGAATCGTTCCGGAGAAGAACGGCGAGTTGGTGTCGGACTTTTCCATGACGAAGCCCGGAAGAATCAACCAGTGGCTGGGTAAGCTGTTCTCCCTCGAGGCACCACTGATTGCCCGAGTGAATTTGCCGGTCGGTGTCTCCCTCTTGTGCCTGGCCCAGCGCCCAAATTGCTGAGACGAACCGCGATGAGGATCGGCCTAACAGCGGCTATTTGGTACCTGACATTTCACACCGTGTACGGCTTGGTGAAATATTTGCCCATGCTGAGTGGCGACGTGGCCCGTTGGCTCGTTCTGAAACTGTTTTTACGGCGCCTGGATGGGTGGGTATGGTTTCGGGACAACGTCACCGTTTGGTTTCCTGAGGGGGTGACCATCGGCAGTGGCAGCATGGTTGGCGAAAATTGCTTTCTTGACGGTTACGGAGGGCTGACGATTGGTCGCAATGTGCTGATTGCTCACAACACGTCTTTGATTAGCGAGGACCACGGATTCAAAACCCGGCGCGTCCCAATTCGGTATCAACCGAAAACTGCGGCTCCCATTGTGGTCGAAGATGACGTGTGGATTGGTTGCGGCGTGCGGATCTTAAAAGGGGTAAGGATCGGGACGGGCGCCATTGTTGCCGCCGGTGCGGTGGTGACACACGACGTTCCACCCTATG
>BEIG01000133.1 GCA_002898795.1 bacterium HR30
GATGGAGGAATCGATTCGGCAAACCACCCGCTTGATCTTCAGCGAGTCGCCAACGAACCCTTACAACCGCGTGTTGGACCTTGAAAAGGTGGCCGCTATCGGGCGCCGTCATCGGGTGAAAACCATCATTGACTCCACGTTCGCCACCCCGATCAACCAACGCCCTATCGAATTTGGCGTGGACTTGGTCATTCACTCTGCCACCAAGTATTTAGGTGGCCACAACGATTTGCTTGCCGGCGTCGTTTGTGGCTCGAGGGATCTCATCTCTGGAATCCGTGACCTTCAAGGGATCACGGGCGCTGTCGTCGACCCGTTTGCCGCATACCTGCTGATTCGGGGATTGAAAACCTTGGCCCTGCGGGTCGAACGGCAAAATGCAAACGCAACCCGGATTGCGGAGTTCCTGGCGCGCCACCCAAAGGTGGAACGGGTACACTACCCTGGATTGCCCACGCATCCGGAACATGAAGTGGCAAAGCGGCAAATGAAGGGGTTCGGTGGCGTGGTCTCCTTTGAAGTGCGCGGCGATCTGGCCACAGCATCGAGAGTCGTCGATGCCTGCAAAATTCCGCGCATCGCACCGTCCCTAGGAGGGGTCGAGAGCCTGATCGAGCAGCCTGCCCTGATGAGTTTCTACGAACTGACAACCGAGGAACGCCTTCAAATTGGCATCCGCGACAACCTCATCCGCTACTCGGTCGGCATCGAAGACGCCGATGATCTCATCGCCGACCTTGCCCAGGCACTCGACCAAGCGTGAACGGAGCCGAAAGCCTAGTTCTCTTGTGTTGGAACCTGCACGGGCTGCCGTGGTCTTGGCACTGGGGGCGCCGGTGCAATTCGGTCGCCAGGTGGGTGCGCGCTACGCGTCCCCAGCCAGACTTGCTCCTCTTTTCCGAGGTTTGGCTGCGGGCACATTGGTCTGTCTTGCGCGAAGCTCTGCGCCCCGAGTTTCATCCGGTCTCGACCATCGGTGACTTTGGTCTCGGTCCCCGCGGGGGACTGGCAGCTTTTTTCGCCGTGCCAGTGCCTGGACGATCGAAGAGGAATCCTTCGAGCCACTGCGTTCCTCGGCTCCTTGGTGGCGTGTTTGGGAAGGCGATGGCCTGGCACGCAAAGGAATTCACACGTTGGTCCTGCGCGGCACGTCCCGCCGCGTTGTCGTTCTCCACACGCATTTCCAGGCACAGTACGGACGACGCACGTATGCTCGAGTACGTGCCGCGCAGTGGGCGCAACTGGCCGACTGTGCTCGGGCCCGCGCCCGAGGTGCAACTGCAGTGTGTGCTGCCGGAGATTTCAACACCACACCGCACGAGCACCTCTTGGTGCACCAACTGGAGCATTGGATCGATCTCACGGAGTCGCTACGAAACTCAGGTGCCAGCAAGGGTACGACAGTGCACGAACCCCACGAGTGGATCGACTACGTCCTGCTCTGGCGCTCCGCGGCGGAAGCAGTAAAGGCAACGGATGTTCAGTTAGCGTACGGAATAACCACTGATGGGCACGTTTCAGACCACCACGGTTTACTCGCCCAGTTCTTTTTCTCTTAGCTCATCCGAGCGCACTTCGCCCTGGCGAACAGCCAAGCGCAAGCTGGCAGCAAGGGCGGCGCCTGGCACTGAGCCGTGGAACACCCTGGACCAACACTTCTAAAAGTTACACCTGTATGCGGATCGTTGTCTTAGACGGCTACACGCTCAATCCTGGAGATAACCCCTGGGACCCGATCGCCGAATTGGGCGAGCTTGTGGTTTACGATCGTACCCCAGTGCACCTCATTGTGGAACGCGCGCGGGGGGCGGAAATTCTCCTCACGAACAAAACTCCCATAACTTCCTCCTCGCTTGCCCAGCTCCCGGATCTGCGTTTCATCGCGGTTCTCGCTACGGGATACGACGTGGTAGACGTGCACGCGGCACGTGCGCGGGGAGTGGTTGTGGCAAATGTACCCGAATACAGTACCAGCAGCGTTGCCCAGCACACCTTCGCGCTGCTGCTAGAGCTCTGCCATCGGGTGGGAGTCCACGATCAGGTGGTACACGGTGGTTGCTGGGCAGCGTGCCCCGACTTTAGCTTCTGGCTGCAAGCGCCTGTGGAGCTGCAAGACATGAAGCTGGGAATCGTGGGTTTCGGCCGCATAGGGCGGCGCGTAGCCCAAATTGGCAGTGCTCTGGGCATGCACGTGCTCGCAACCGGGCCCCGCCAGCCCTCCGACCTTCCCACATCGGTGCAATGGGTCGCCTTGGCCGACCTCTTTCGCCAAGCGGACGTGGTCAGCTTGCATTGTCCCTTAACTCCAGCCAACGAACGGTTCGTCAATGCCGCGCTCATCGCCCTGATGAAGCCCGGGGCGTTCTTGATTAACACTGCTCGTGGACGACTGATCGATGAAGGAGCGCTCGCCGACGCACTACGGTCCGGACGGCTCGCGGGTGCTGCGGTAGATGTCGTGAGTGAAGAACCCATTCGCAAAGATAATCCTCTGCTCACCGCCCCAAACTGCATCATCACGCCGCACATGGCTTGGGCAAGTCTGGCTGCACGGAGACGACTCATGCTGGCAACCGCGGAAAACATTCGCGCCTTCCTCAGGGGGGCACCCGTGAACGTGGTCTGGTAAGGTCATGTCCAGCGAAACCGGTTTCCACCCAAGGCCGATCGCCGAGGAGGCCGCAACCCGCCTCCTCGTGAAGGCACCCAATTGGCTCGGCGACGTTGTCATGAGCCTACCAGCCCTCTGGGCTGTGCGTTCGCACTTTCCGCACATGCATCTTGGCGTTCTCGTGCGAGAGGAGCTTGCCAGTTTCTTTTCCGCCACTCCGTGGGTCGACGCGGTCATTGCCTACCGGCGCGGGAAAGGACGGTTTGATTTTTCCTCGCGCTGGCGCCTGATCCGGCAGGTCCGCGCACAACGCTGGAACATCGGCCTTATTCTACCGCGTAGCTTCGAATCGGCCTTGTGGTTTTACCTTGCACGCGTGCCTATCCGGATCGGCGTTACTGCCCAAGCACGCTCCGCCCTACTTACCCATGCACTTCACGTGGATCTGAAACGGCCGGATCGCCACCTCACATCGAGTTACCTCGAGCTGGTGGCATCCAGCCTTGGCTGCCCTGCGCCTTCCTCTCCTCCACCGCTTTCCGTCCCAGCAACTTTCACGACGTTCCAAGTTCCCTCGCCCTACGTTATTTTGGCTCCTGGCGCGGCTTACGGCCCAGCCAAGCAATGGCCCGCCCCGCATTGGCAAGCCCTCGCTCGAAAATTCCTTGCCTTGGGCGTACAAGTCGCTCTCGTAGGAACCAACTCGGAGCGACCCCTTTGCCAGGAGGTTGCCGCTGGCCTCGGGCCTCGGTGCCACGTGCTTGCAGGAGAGACAACTTTGCCACAGCTCATGGCCTTACTGGTGCACAGCCTGGCCTACGTGGGAAATGACTCCGGGGCAACCCATCTGGCTGCTGCCCTAGGGGTGCCCACAGTTGCTTTGTTCGGCTCGACGAATCCGGTGCGCACTGCTCCTCATGGTGCCCGTTGCACCGTATTGTACGACCCTCCGGTGTGTAGCCCGTGCCTGCAGCGAACGTGTCGCTTCGGCCATTACGAATGCTTGCACCGGATCACCCCTGAGCGCGTGTTGACTGCATTGGAACAAATCACCGAACTGCCACCAGCGCTCCGGTGAGAAGACCTTACGGAAGCTGTTTGCCCCTGCCAGCCTGAAACAGCGCGTACCAACCCGCTCTATCGAATTCGACCCGGAAGGCAAGAAGCACTCGGCGGATTCGGTCTACCCGCTGAGTGCCAATAATGGGAATCGCGTTCACAGGATGGGCTAGCAGGAAGGCGAGCGCGACCGCAGCGCGATCGACCCCTTGGCTGTGGGCCAAGGCTTCCAGTTTCTGGATCGTGGGCACGAGCACAGAAGCGTTTTTGTCCTGTGCCGCACGCTCCAAAGGCAACAATAACTTACCGCCGGCTAACGGACTCCAGGCAATCAGGCTCAAGCGTGCCGTGTAGCACTGCTCGACGGTACCGTCGGTGAAAACGGCCGGCCAAACGCAACTCCACTCGCGCTGGTGTGCCACCAGCGGAAAGGGAAGAAAGCGCTGCAGTGCCGCACACTGACTCGGCGTATAGTTCGACACCCCTACCTCGCGCACCTTCCCCGCTTGGCGCAACTCGTCCAAGGCGCGAGCCGTCTCCTCCGGGTGGGTCAACACATCCGGCCGATGAACGAAGAACAAATCGATCACGTCGCAGTTTAGGCGTCGCAAAGACTCCTCTGCCGACCGTAAGATGTGAGCGCGTGTCGCGTTGTAAGGTATTCCCGGCACAACACCACACTTTGTGGCAATCAGCATCCGGGATCGAAGATGGGGGGCTTCACGCAACACCTGGCCAAACAACGTCTCCGCAGCGCCGCCGCCGTACACATCGGCATGATCGAACAACTGGATCCCAACCTCCAAGGCAGATTCAATTTTCTCCCTTGCGGCGGCAACCGACGTTCCGGCAAAGCGCCAGCAACCGTAAGCCACAGGAAACACCCGCAATGACGAGGTTCCAATCGGCCGAGGCTCGGGCGAGATGGTCAACCGATCCATCCGTTTCCCTCCGCGATCAACACCAAGTCAGGAGACCAATTCCGGAGGACGAGACAGCGACGAACTTGCACCGGTCAAGCTTTGCACCTAATCCGTCACACATACACTTCGCCAGCACCCAAGCGGCAGGCAGGTTCGGGGAGAGGCTCCATTGGTGACAAACGGCTCTCACTGGGAAACGCCTCGCGTCTCGGTGCTCTTACCCGTTCGGAATGGCCAGCGCACGCTGCCGGCAGCGCTACGAAGTGTGCAACGGCAGGAAGGCGTTTCGTGGGAATGCATTTGCGTTGACGATAACTCCACCGACGGTACTTGGCAGCTCCTGCAACAGTTCGCGTGTGCGGATCCACGCTTCCGTGTGTTCCCGTCTCCGGGGAAAGGGATTGTGGCGGCATTACAATTCGGCCTGGCGCACTGCCGAGGTGCTCTCGTGGCTCGCATGGACGCGGATGACGCTATGCACCCCCAGCGCTTGCTACGTCAAGCAGAGGCTCTGGACGCTGACCCTAGCCTTGCCGGCATCGGGTGCCGAGTGCGAGCGTTTCCGGCTCCGCACGTACGCCTCGGGTTTCGCCGTTACGTCCGTTGGCTGGATGGCCTCGAAACCCCCGAACTCGTCGCCCGAGAACGCTTTATCGAGTGCCCAGTTCTCCACCCCACGATGATGTTTCGCCGCTCCACCTTAGAGCGGCATGCCTACCGCGACACCGTTTGGCCGGAGGATTACGACTTGATCCTGCGCTTGCTCGAATCCGGCGAAAAACTCGCCAATTTGCCCCAGCGACTTCACTTCTGGCGCGTACACGCCTCCAAAGCGAGCTTGACCGACGCCCGATACAGCCAGGAACAATTTGCTCGCTGCAAGGCGTACTACCTCGCGCGCGGTCCACTCCACCCCTGCGACCGCTACGTGCTCTGGGGCTACGGTCCCACTGCCCGACGCCTCTGCCGGGCCTTGCGCCACCAGGGCAAAGAGCCGTACGCCATTGTCGAGGTGCACCCTCGGAGAATTGGTTTGACCATTCGGGGCGCACCCGTTGTCCCACCACACGCCCTGTCGAGTCTTCCGCAGCTTCCTCTCTTGGTCAGCGTTGCCAATCCCACCGCGCGTGCCCTCATTCGGCAGTACATGGGGCATACCGACCGGGTGGAGGGGCGAGATTGGTTCTTCACTGCCTAACCGTTGTCCTCTCACCGCTCTTTGCGCCACCGCACTTGCTTTCGGCTTTCGAAGCGAGTAGAAGCGGAAGCCGTACTTCGGTTGAGCGATGATGCCATCCCACCTCCCGCAACAAAACCGTGCAACGGAAAGCTTTCTACGTTGGGTTCGGCCTCCCCGCCAAGGGCGAACGCGAGAGCAACTTGGGCGCATCCTGGAGGCTGCCGAAGAGTTGGTGTCGAATTTCGGGTTCGACCAGGTCCCGGTAGCGCAAATTGCTCGCAACGCCGGCACCTCCGTTGGAGGGTTTTACCGGCGCTTCCCGACAAAGCTTGCGTTGCTTCACGCCTTGCACGAGCGGTTTTGCGAGGAAGCCAAGGCGACAGCCTCGAGCGTGTTGAGCCCACATCGGTGGGAAGGCGTACCCACCCCCGGGATGATGCAAGCTCTCGTGGAATTTTTGATTCAAGTGTACTCGCAACGCCGCGGGCTTTTTCGCGCTTTTCTTCTGAGGGCCATGACCGACCCCGAGGCAAATGCGAGGAATCGGGATTTATTCGAGTTTTTGGCTGGTAAAATGGCGGTCCTTTTGCAGCAGCGCCGTCACGACTTCGACCACCCCGATCCGGTTTTAGGCGCTCGTTTCGTGTTACGGGTTCTGTTTGGAACCTTGAACCACTTTCTTATTGTTTCCGACGGCCAACCGAGCTTTGAAGACAAGGTGATTCACCAAGAACTGGCTCGTGTGTTTCGAATGTACCTTGGTGTACGCCCGCCACACGTTGCCCCAAAGCGACCAACGCGATGAAATTATCCCATACCAAGTTACTACCAAAAGAGGAGTTACGCGCCGGAAAGATCACAGGGCGCTATACCCTTGTCGATCTCCGGCGCCGACGAGCTGCCCGACCACGCGGGTGCTAACGCGCTCGCACCCCTCCCACCCCTGCCCCCAATGTGCGAGGGGGGTCGGGCACCTGAAAAGCACGGGGCGAGGCTGAAGAAGGCCTCGCCCCGGTGCATTCTGGGCGAAGGCGACGCGTACACCCGTGTCCGGCCAAGCATACGTAGTGGGCGCAGACGGATCGGCGTAGAAACCCTCGCCAGCGCCTGCTCCGATCGGCCGCGGGGCAGCCTTGTTGCGCCACGTCAGCGCGCAAATTGCGAGCGCCCAATCATCCCGCCAATCCGCCGCAGCACTTGCCGTGGCGCTATCCCACTCAACAGAGCAAGGGCTTTGTACGGAGCGCCCGGCACAACGACAACCTGCCCCTTTTGTAGCGCAGCCAACGATGCGTCCACCACCTCTTCCGCGGTCATCCACATAAAGGCTGGTACACCGGAAACACGCAATCCGGCTCGTTGTTGAAACTCCGTCCGGGTAAAACCCGGGCACAAAGCTTGTACCGTAACTCCTGTACCGCGTAACTCCTCGGCAAGGGCTTCCGTAAAACTCGTGACGTAGGCTTTGGTAGCACCGTACGTGGCGTTAAACGGCATCGGCTGGAACGAGGCCAAGGAGGAGACGTTGATGATCGCCCCATGCCCCCGCTCAACCATCTTGCGGAGCGCTGCGTGGGTGAGCCGCACCAGCGCCAACACGTTGAGTCGGATTTCCTCTTCTTCGCGATCGAGAGGCAACTTCCAAAACGAGCCAAACGTTCCGAAACCAGCATTGTTCACGAGCAAATCGAGCCCTGCAGCCGCCGCCCTCTCTACGCGAGCGCATTGGTCGGTGTCGGTTAGATCCGCAGGCAACACTTCGACCCCGACCCCGTACTCCCCACGAAGCTCTTTCGCTCGCATTTGCAAGCGCTTTTCATCGCGCGCCACTAGAACTAGGTCGTACCCTTCACGGGCTAACCGACTGGCAAAAGCCGCACCAATTCCCGCCGATGCACCCGTTACCAAGGCTTTTTGCCGCCGTGGATTCTTTCGTTCCGACGTGTGCTCCACCTGGCCACTCCTTCAGCGACCCTGAAACCGTGGTTCTCGCTTTTCCAGCATTGCCTGTAAACCCTCGCGAGCATCTTCTGTAGTAAAGGTCCAACTTTGCTGGAGCGACTCGAAATCCAGCATTTCTTCCAGCGAGTGCCGGACCCCCCGATAAATTGCCCGCTTCGTTAAGCGCACCGCTATCGGCCCTGCACTGGCAATCTCCTTTGCCCAAGCCATCACCTCGGTATCGAATTGCTCCGCAGGAGCAACCCGATCGACCAAACCGAGCCTTAACGCCTCTTCCGCGTCGACAATCCTTCCCGTGAACAGCAAATCACACGCGCGTGCCGTGCCAACTAATCGAGGCAAGAAGTAGGTTGCACCCATACCAGGGTGAATACCTAAACGAGTGAAGGTAAAACCAATCTTGGCGGCGCGCGACGCGATGCGTAAATCGCACGCTAACGCCAGGCAGGCGCCAGCCCCGATCGCGTGGCCATTTAACGCAGCAATGGTCGGCACGTGCACCCGAGTGATGGAAAGAAATCGCTCATAAAATTCCCGCGGGGCACCAGCCATCGTTGGTCCTTCTCCGCCCGTCACCAACCCCGTGTCTCGCGCCAGCATTCCTAAGTTTCCGCCCGAGCTAAACGCCTTCCCTTCGCCCCGTAGGATCACGACCCGAACGGCGGAATCGCGCTGCAACTCGGCAACCACACGCGACAGCTCTTCGCCCATAGCGGGGGTCATCGAGTTACGTGTCTCTGGGCGATTCAACACGATGGTGACAATTCCTTCTGCTCTTTCTACGCGGATATTTTCGTACATGGGTGCTCCTCGTGCGCCTCTCGATCCAAGGGCGTTTACGGTGACCCTTGCGTCGTAACCTTTCCTCCGACAACATGAACCGCATCCCAAAGCTATGCGCAAGGGGACTCGGCCACTCCTATTCACCGTTCCCGTTCTGATCGCCCTTGCTGCCACGTGGGTAGTGGCGAGCCGCCTCGTTTCGCGAGCAATCTGCCGAAATCTATCTGCTCTCCCCGTTTTCGAGCAGCCGGACCACCCACCTTGCCAGGTGGCCTCTTGGGTTTGGCCGCGAGTCCGCATTTTAGGAGTCAAAGTGGCTGCGACGACGAGCGAGGAAGGCGCGCTTTGGTCAGTCAGCATCCAGGCAACTGCAGTGAACCTTGACCTCCGACACACCCTGCTCCGCCAATCCCCGCAGTTCC
>BEIG01000134.1 GCA_002898795.1 bacterium HR30
GCGTACATCGTGCCTATGCAAGCGCCTTTCGGCACATTGACAAATACAAATATAAGTGCCGGAACCCTTTTAGCGGGCCACCCTTTCCTGAATTGTACTCGATCCAACCTGAGCTGGGCGTGTTACTTCCCCTTCAAGTCGCGGACGACCCTGGTCAAACCTCGTACCACCTCTGGCTTACCCGCCAGGTCCGGATTCGCTGCCATGAGGGGACTCTTCCCTACCGCTTGGCCCCCGCCCACAATGATTTTCTCGATGTAATCGTCGGTAACGGACTTTTGCCATTCTTCCGACGTAAGATCGCGCGGCTTGGGATTGAGCGCTGCTCCCGCAGGACCATCGCCCTTGCCCCCGGTGCCATGGCAAGTAGCGCAACGGGTTTGCCAAATCTCTTTGGCCTCCTTCATTGCCGCTTCGGAGACCTGCCCTGCCGCAAGAGAAGGCAAGCTGATCGACAGCCCAAAAGCCGCGGTAACCAGGCCTGCCACCACACGACCGCTAAGGACCCGCACAGTCCGCATCCGCATTGACCAGACTCCTTTCCCTACGAAATTCTACAAACAGCAACTCCCCGGATCGAAGAGCTTCGCCCAGGCAACGAAAGCAAGAGGGAAACCAAAACGCAACGATTGCCGGCTCGGTACGTGGGCGGCGCTGGTATCTCATTCTTAAGACAACTCCCCCTTCAAGCGGGCGTTCCCTTGGAATAGGTTCACTCGAAGGGCGGAGAGTCCAACACTAGCCGGTACACCCCCTCGTAGTCGGCAGCGGCGCGGTGCCAGGAAAAGTCTACCTGCATGGCTTTAGCGACGAGCTGCCGCCACGCTTGGGGTTGTCTATAAAGAGTTAAAGCCCGATCCACCGCTGCAACAAAAGCTTCTGCGGCAAATGGTTCGAAGTGAAATCCTGTCCCTCGCTCCGGGTCTGCGTCAGCGTCGATCACCGAGTCGGCCAGCCCCCCGGTTCTGTGCACAACGGGGATGCTTCCGTACCTCATCGCGTACATTTGGGCCAAGCCGCAGGGTTCGAACCGCGAGGGCATCAGAAAAAGGTCCGATCCCGCGTAAATCCGGCGCGCCAGGCCGTCATCGAAGCTGAGGGATAGGGCGATTCTACCTTGAAACTCTCGTACAAGCGCAGCCCATTTTGCCTCCAAAGCAGGGTCTCCCCGTCCCAGCACCACGAGTTGGATCCCCTTGTCGACCAAAGTCGGCACGACGTCGGCCAACAAGTCCATGCCTTTCTCCACCACGAGCCGTGAAACCACACCCGCCAACGGGACGAGCGGATCGTTCTTCAGCCCAAAACTTGCCTGCAGCGCAAGCTTGCAAGCCGTCTTGCCGGTCAAGTCATTCGCGCTATACCGCGCCGCAATTTGAGGATCGCTTGCCGGATCCCAAACTTCTGGATCCACGCCATTGAGGATCCCAGACAAGTGGCGCGACCGATACCGCAAGGCCGCGTCTAGCCCAAAACCATGCTCCGGGGTTTGAATCTCCCGCGCATACGTCGGGCTCACAGTGGTGATCCAATCGGCAAACGAGATCCCCGCCTTCAGGTAGTTGATGTTTACCCAAGCTTCGAACGCGTCGAACGAAAAAAATTTCGAATCTAGGCACAGCAAGCGCCACTGCTCAGGTGGAAATACGCCTTGATACGCTAGGTTGTGAATCGTCAGCACCGTGCGTACCTGCGGAGACCATTCGTAACGACCGGGGTCAGCCTTGAGGAATGCCGGCACAAGGGCAGCGTGCCAATCGTGTACGTGGATGATGTCGGGCACGCCAAGCAAGCGAACCAAATCCAACACGGCCCTGCAAAAGAAGGCGAAGCGCTCAGCGTTGTCGCCATAGGGAACATTCCCTTCGCCGTACAGCTCTTTCCGGTCGAAGTAGCGATCAGCCATGATTGCGTACACCGGCACAAATTCTGACGTGGTGGTGCGCCACACTGGGGCCCGGACCCATTCTTCAGCAATGGGCACCTCCACCTCGTAGTCTGTACCTTCCCAACGAAACTCCGAGCGGCGAAGGCACCGATGGCCAGGCAACACAACAGCCACGTCGATGCCCCTGCGCTTCAAGAACCGTGGCAACGCCCCCACAACGTCGCCAAGCCCGCCGGACCGGGCGAAGGGCGCACTCTCGGCAGCGGCCATCAAGACGAACATTATGGACCAGTGCCCACGCCCGCTTTGGAGGTCCGAGGGAAGACTGGAAGACGTCTTGCCTTACAGCGCGGCTGCTCGTTTTTGCGCCGCAGCCGCGGGCTCGAGCGCGTAACGCAGGACCTCATCAATCGTTTCCACAAACACGAAATTCATTTCTTTGCGTACGGACTCTGGCACTTCTTCGAGGTCCTTCTCGTTGCGCTTCGGCAGGATAACCGTGTTGATCCCTGCACGCCGAGCCCCCAACACCTTTTCTTTAATGCCACCAACCGGCAGCACTTTTCCACGGAGCGTAATTTCTCCTGTCATGGCTACGTCGTGGCGCACTAAACGACCGGTGAGCAAGGAAGCCAACGAAGTCGCCAGCGCAATGCCCGCAGATGGGCCGTCCTTCGGCACGGCACCAGCCGGAACATGGATGTGAATATCCAAGTTTTCGAAAAAGTCCGGCGCAATGCCCAGGCTGGAGGCGTGGGCGCGAATGTAGCTTAGGGCAGCCTGTGCAGACTCTTTCATCACCTCACCAAGCTGACCCGTGAGGATGAGGTTCTTTTTCCCCACCATTTTTGTGGACTCAATGAAAATGATGTCGCCACCGTTCGGGGTCCACGCGAGCCCCACGGCCACACCAGGCTCCTGCGTGCGATCAGCCACCTCCGAGAAAAAGCGCTCCGGACCCAGCATCTCCCGGACTTTCGCCGGGTCGACCGTGACGGGTTCCGTTTTGCCCTCGGTAATCGCACGGGCCACCTTCCGGCAAATGCTGCCGATTTCACGCTCCAAGTTCCGCAAACCAGCCTCCCGCGTGTAATACCGGATGATATGGAGAATCCCGTCGTCATTGAACGAGATTTGGCCCTCTTCCAGGCCGTTTTCCCGCATTTGTTTCGGGATCAGATGGCGCCGGGCAATGACCAGCTTCTCTTCTTCCGTATATCCGGCAAGCTCGATAACTTCCATGCGGTCCCGTAGCGGAGGTGGAATCGGATCGAGCAGGTTTGCCGTGGTGACGAACATGACCCTCGACAGGTCGAAGGGCACGTCTAGGTAGTGATCCACAAACGCGTTGTTCTGCTCAGGATCGAGCACCTCCAGGAGAGCGGAAGCGGGGTCTCCGCGGAAATCGGCACCGAGTTTGTCAATTTCATCCAGCATGAGCAGCGGGTTATTGGAGCCCGCATTGCGGATGCTTTGAATAATCCGACCCGGCAGGGCGCCAATGTACGTTCGCCGGTGCCCGCGGATCTCGGCCTCATCACGCACACCTCCGAGAGACAAGCGTACGAATTTGCGCCCTAGCGCACGAGCGATCGATCGCCCCAGTGAGGTTTTTCCGGTTCCCGGCGGGCCGACGAAACAAAGGATGGGTCCCTTAGAGTCTCGTTTGAGCTTGCGAACAGCCAGGAATTCCAAGATGCGATCTTTGATTTTTTCCAAGTCGTAGTGATCCTCGTCGAGCACCTGGCGGGCGTGGGCAATATCCAGATTATCTTCCGTCGATACCGACCAGGGGAGGTTAACCAACCACTCCAGATAAGTCCGCACCACCGTGTGCTCCGCCGACTCGGGCGGAATGATTTTCAAGCGCTCTAATTCCTGCTCCGCAGCCTTGCGCGCCTCCGGCGGCAGCTTTGCCTCCTCCATTTTCTTCCGCAGCTCTTCAATTTCAGCGGCTCGCGGATCCGACTCCCCCAGCTCCTTTTGGATCGCTCGCATTTGCTGCCGGAGGTAGAATTCCTTCTGATTTTTCGTGAGCTCCGACTGCACCTGCGCCTGGATCTTGTGGCCAAGCTCGAGCAGCTCGATCTCGCGCTTGAGGATCATGAGCAGCCGCTCCATCCGCTGCTTGACGTCGAGCGTGCTCAACAGCTCCTGCTTCTCTTCGAGCGCGATGTTGAGGTTCGACGCAATGAGGTCGGTGACCTTGCCCGGGTCTCGAATGTTATTCACCACTACCTGCAACTCGTCGGGCAGGTAGGGGATCATCGACACGTACTTGGAGAACTGGTTAACGAGCTGCGCCTGAATGGCAGGCAGCGCGGGAGACTCGGGCTTGACGTCGGACAGTTGCCGCACCCGAGCACGAAAGAACGGCGTGGCTTGCACAAACTCGACGAGTTCGATCCGACGCAACCCTTGCACCAGGATACGCACGCTTCCATCGGGGTATTTCAGCATCTTGAGGATGCGTCCGGCCGTACCCCTGGAATACAGCCCTTCTGTAGTTGGGCTTTCTTCCTCCGGATTCTTTTGGCTGACAAGGCCGATGAGGCGGTCGCCCGTCAACGCCTCCTCGATCAGCCGTAGGGACGAGGCGCGAGAGATCAGTAGGGGCACGATGGCCGCGGGGAAAATGACCACACCCCGCAATGGTAAAATGGGCAGCTCCTCAGGGACGTTCACTTCCCCCAAGTCGGCCTCGAAGCCAACGTACCGCTGCTTTTTCGATTCTTCTCGTTCGTCCTCTAAAGTCATGCTCGCAAACTAATACCGCCTCCACCGACTGACAAGCACCACTGTGCAGAGGCACGGCTAACTCATGCAGCCGGACGCGTGGCTCTTGACCCGATGGCGCGACAGTGAGAACAGTCCACAATGCTGATGCGGCAGCGTTTTACCGTCGAGGAAGTAAACGAACTCATTCCTACTTTGGAACTCATCATGGGTGAGCTCCTCCGCCACGCTCATTCGGTTCACCGTGCCGTGCTTGCCACTGCCGCGCGGCTCGGATGCGATGCCAGTTCCGTCGACGCGACCATGCTCCTGCGCGAACAACCGCAAGCCGAGGCAAGCCTACGCGTCATCGAGGAAGCTTTGAGCCGCATCTCCCAGTTGGGGGGCCAAGTCAAGGGCTTGGACCTGGGCTTGGTGGACTTCCCCGGCGAGCTCAACGGGCAGGAGGTTCTGTTATGTTGGCAGTTCGGGGAACAAAAGTTGGGTTTTTATCACTTGCCAGACGAAGGTTTTGCCGGTCGCAAACCGTTACCCGAAGCTTCGGGCGGGGTGCGAACTCTGCACTGAGTAGGAACGGATCGATACCATGCAACGGATCGTAGCTGCGGTTTACCTGATGGCCATCGCGATTTGGGTGGGAAGCGTGATTTTCCATTCGTTTGTGGTTGCGCCCACACTATTCCGCTCCTTACCGCAGTCCACAGCAGGAGATGTTGTGGCTCGAATTTTCCCCACGTATTACCTCATCGGCTACGTTTGCGGCGCCGTCGCGACCATTGCGCCCTGGCTTCTCCGCGGCTCCGGCACGGGCGAGCGGACTGTAGTGTGGGCCAGTATCGTGGCTGCCACCATGCTGTTCGCTACTATTGTTGGTGGCGCCGTGATCCACCCCCGCGCGGCTGCATTACGCAGTGGTCTGGCTGCCGCTGCCGCCGACTCGCCAGAACGAAGTCAGTTTCGCCGGCTCCATGCTGCCGCGGTTGGTGCAAACCTGCTCGTGCTCACTGGGGGGCTCGTGCTGGTCGTGATCGTGTCCCGCCACCTCCGTTGGTGAGGAAGCCGCGTGAGCAAAGCTGTTTTGTTCGATTTGTTTGGCACTTTAGTGCACTTTACAGCCGAGGTGCCAACAAGAGAAACAGGGGAAACCGGCCAGAAACGTTGGAAGCAGGCTTTGCGTTGGCTCGAGCCGGTGGTCCGGACGCACCTGCCGGAGTGTTCCTTTGGGACCTTTCTCGATTGCTTGCTCGTGGTGACCAACGAGATCGTGGCATCTCGTGCACCCGAGTATCGCGAAATCCCGTCGGAAGAACGCTTTCGCTTAGCGCTCGCGCGCCTTGGCCTCGACCCGAGGCGGCAGGAAACCCTGGCACCGCTCTTGGCGGCCGAGCACATGGCGAACCTCACGAAACATACGGAAGCGGACGCTTTTGCCGTTCCAACACTCACGGAGCTCCGTGGCAAGGGGTATCGACTCGGTGTGGTGTCGAACTTTGATTCCGAGTCCGCAGCTTGGCAGGTGCTCGAACGGCACGGCCTTCTACCGCATCTTGACGCTGTGCTGATTTCCGCCAGTTTTGGCCGGCGAAAGCCTCATCCTTCGATTTTTCTCGCGGGCCTGGCCCGGCTTGGTGCCTCGCCACGCGAGGCTTGGTTCGTTGGTGACTCTTACGAGGAAGACATTCTTGGTGCGGATCACGTCGGCCTTCCAAGCATCTGGGTGTGCTCCCAGGACCCAGCGCCCAGCGACCGTGATCGCGGCGTAAACACCGGCAGATCGAGGCGGGTGCAGTCGCTTGCCGAGGTTCTACGATGCATCGAGCAATCAGCTTGACTCCCGGAGCTACGACCGATCTCCAGCGCTAGACGCTGCCAAGGAGCCAAGCTAGCGTGCGTTCCAGGTGGAGGGGTGGGTGAGTGGCTGAAACCACCGGTCTTGAAAACCGGCAACCCGAAAGGGTTCGAGGGTTCGAATCCCTCCCCCTCCGCTCCGTACCACGAGAGCGTTGCGGAGGGGCGCGAGCGTTAGACCTGGTAGCGAAGAATTCACGCCAGTGACGTGTCAGGAGCCTTGCCCGAAACACGCCCTCCCGGCGGCCCGCTTCGTTAACGCTTATGCCAACGCATGTGTTTCTGCGGTTGTTCCAGGTGCTTCTTGCACGCGTCGGACAACTCTGACTCGTGCGCCTTCAGGCAAGCGCGGTAGCGTCCCTTTCCAGGTTTCACATCCTGACAGAACTTCTCGATGTCACTTGCACATGGGCCGTGCCTCACTGCCCATGCAGACGGCGCCGCGCAAATTAGCGCTCCGCCAAGCAGACTTCCCAAAAGCCAACGTTTCATCATGGCTTCTCCTCCTTTTCCTCTTCGAGCCTGAATTCAGGCAACTTCCACGACTTTGACTGCGATGGTGCGAGCCACCTTGACCGACACAGTAGCCTACCGACGACGCCAGCGAACGCGCATTCACTCTGAACTGGAATAACGGTACAAGTTCAGTGCTAACCTAGGTTCTCCAGACGGTTTTACAGCATGGAATCCTTACCCCAAATTATTGGCCACCGTGGCTGCCGGGCCCCCGGAGTGCTCGAGAACACCTCTCAGGCAGTTGCTCGAGCTATCGAGGAAGGTGCGGACATCGTAGAAGTCGATGTGGTCTGCACCAAAGATGGGCACTTCGTGGCTCTTCACTGGCCGGATTTTCGGTTCCTCTGGTCACCGCCGTGGAAGTACCGGCTCGCTGAGCTTCCACCCGTTGAGCCTTTCAGTGCGATCGTTCGAACAGTGGGCAACCGAGCGGGGCTTTATCTCGATATCAAGCAGCCACTGGAAGATCGGCAATTCCTGGAGCTCGCCCAGCTCGTGTCCAGTGTGCAACCGAGGCAAGTCATCGTCGGCTCTTTCCATCGTCCCGTGCTGCTCTCCTGTGCGAAGCACCGCCCAGACTGGATCGTCAACTATGATTGCCTTCCGTTGCATCGCGCCATCAGAAAGGCAAAGGAATTGGGGGCGCATTGGATTAACCCCGTCGCATTCGGTGTGCGCAAATCATTCGTCGAGCAAGCCTTAGACGCTGGCTTGAGATTCGTGCCCGCGGGCAATGAAAGCGACCGCAAGCAGCTCCGTTATGCAGAGTGGGGCGCTTATGCTCTGTCGACTTTCCGGCCTGCCCGCCTGCGGGCTCTCCTGGAACGTCGGTTCGGACTTGCGAAGCGGTCGCCCACTGACACCTTGCCGTAGGCGCAGCACAACCGTTCTCGCCTTGCACGTGCAAGCAGTCGGGCTAAGAACGCCCGCTTAACTTCCCAATGCATGGGCGCTCGCCATGGAATCGGTTCATAGTCTCCTCACGTCGTTCGACTTGCACTTGCTCGCGGAAGGGCAGCACGAGCGGAGCTGGGAAAAACTGGGTGCGCACCAGGCAGAATTCGATGGCCAAAAGGGCGTGTACTTCGCGGTGGTCGCTCCGAATGCGGAGGCGGTATCTGTTATTGGCGAGTTCAACAACTGGGACACCACAGCCAACCCGATGCGATTTCGCCGCGAAGCAGGATTGTGGGAGACCTTTGTCCCCGGGGTAAAAGCCGGCGCCCTGTATAAATACTGGGTCCAAGGGAGAGCAGGAACATTCAAGGTGGCCAAAGCCGATCCCTACGCTTTTTACGCGGAGTTACGACCCGGCACCGCTTCGCGTGTTTGGGATCTGCATGGCTACTCATGGGGTGACGATGAATGGCTGGAGCGCCGGCGAACGGTCGACTGGCTGCGCGCGCCGGTGTCGATTTACGAGGTCCACTTGGGATCGTGGAGGCGAGTACCCGAGCAAGGTAACCGATGGCTAACGTACCGTGAACTTGCCGAACAACTTACGGACTACGTACTCGACATGGGATATACGCACGTGGAGTTCTTGCCTGTTGCCGAGCATCCGCTCGATGCTTCTTGGGGCTATCAGGTAACGGGTTACTTCGCCCCAACCAGCCGCTACGGCACGCCCCAAGATTTTATGCATCTCGTGGACACCCTCCATCGACATGACATCGGAGTGATCATCGACTGGGTTCCAGCACATTTCCCCCGCGACGAACACGGGTTAGCATATTTCGATGGAACTTACTTGTTCGAGCATGCCGATCCACGCCTTGGAGCGCATCCTGACTGGGGAACTCTGATCTTCAACTACGGACGCTGGGAGGTGCGCAATTTCCTGCTCAGCAACGCTTT
>BEIG01000135.1 GCA_002898795.1 bacterium HR30
CGGCCCCGAGGGGTTCTGGGACCTTCGGCTCCTCGCCTTGGCGGGGCCACCAGGCCAGCGCCACGGTCGAACCGCTTTTGCCGAGTGGCGGTTTTGCGCTAGCGCCCCACCCGCTCGAAAGGCAACGCCAGGGCTGGGAAAACGGCAAAAGGGCCCCTTTGAGGTCACGCCGCCGAGGCCCAGCCTTTCGCAGGCCAAGGTGTCCGTCGTGCTGATCTGGCCCCAAAGCTCGGCGACCGGCCCAGCCGATCCCGAACGAACACCTCCCCACGGCCCCGAAGAACTTACCAGGCAGGGTGTGTTTTTTCCCTGCTGACGCCCCGAAAAACCGGCCTCCCCTGGAGTGCTTGCGGGAGGCAAGCAACGAACGATGCGGTTTCACGGAAAAACGAAAGGAGAAAAGATAAGGGAAGGGGAGGCTCAACATGACAAAGGGGATTTCAGGGAAGGGGCACAAGGCGTTTTTCGTCCTGGCTTTCTGCCTTGCCTCGGGGCTTACGGCCGGGCCGGCGGGAGCGGCCACGTACACCGTGGACACCACAAACGACACGGTGGACTCTAGCGATGGGAAATGCTCGCTGCGCGAAGCCATTCAAGAGGCCAACAACGGCACCAACACCGACTGCCCAGGCTCACCGAGCCCAGGCGACGACACCATCGACTTTAACGTCAGCGGCACGATCACGCTCGATCCTCTGCTCGGCCACCTGCTCATCGCGAATGCCGGCACGCTGACCATTGACGGCGGCGGGAGCATCACCATCAGCGGTGTTGGCAGCAGCGGCCTGCTGCGGGTGATGTACGTGAACGGCGCCAACCTCACCCTGCAAAACCTGACCATCGCCAACGGAAGGTTCCAGGAGGGCGGCGGCATCTTCAACAACGGCGGCACCCTGAACGTGACCAACAGCACCTTCTCCGGCAACTTCGGCCTCATCCGCGGCGGCGCCATCTACAACGTGGGCACGCTGACGGTGACCAACAGCACCTTCTCCGGCAACACGGTCATTCCTCCGGGCGTAGCCGGCGGCGGCGGCATCTACAACGAGTTTGTCGGCACGCTGACGGTGACCAACAGCACCTTCTCCGGGAACAGCGCCACAGGCGGCGGCGGCGGCATCTACAACAACGGCGGCGCGCTGAATGTGACCAACAGCACCTTCTCCGGCAACAGCGCCGCCATCGGCCACGGCGGCGGTATCTACAACTTGGGATTACTGGAAGCCAGTTTTGTTACCGTCGCTAGCAACGCTGCCGGCAGTTCTGGCTCCGGTGGAGGGATATACAACAGTGGTACCGCCAAGATCAAGAACTCGATCGTCGGGAATAACACGGCCGGAGGCGGTGGGCTGAATTGCTCCGGTACGCTAACAGCCAGCGGCACGAACCTCGCCACCGACTCGAGCTGTGGGGCTGGATTTAGCGTGGTATCTTCGGCGGCACTGAATCTCGGACCGCTGGCGAACAACGGCGGCCCCACGCAAACCCACGCGCTGCAAACGGGCAGTGCGGCCATCGATGCCATTGCCGTCACCAACTGCACGGATCTGACGAACTCGATTGTCGCTGCCGACCAGCGCGGCGTGCTGCGACCACAAGGTGCGCAGTGCGATGTAGGCGCGTACGAGGCAGCCCCGCCGACGCCAACTCCGACGCCCACCAATACCCCGACCGATACACCCACCGTAACACCCACTGCCACACCCACGGACACACCGACAGCCACGCCGACAGCTACGAACACTCCTGACTGTGGTAACGGCGTCACCGAAGCCGAGGAGCAGTGCGATGACGGAAACACGGTCGGTGGCGACTGCTGTAGCGCAACCTGCCAGTTCGAGCCTTCTGGCACGGCCTGTGCCGATGACGGCCTGGTGTGCACCGCCGACGCCTGCGACGGGCTAGGCAGTTGCGCTCATTCAGCCCTACCGGTGGAGCAATGCCCGAAGGGCTACGTACTTCTGGAAGCTCCGAGTAGCGCTGCCGTCACGGCGGAGTTGGGCTACACGGCACAAGCCAAGGACGGGGCGGCCTGTGCCGAGAGAGTGCGGCTGAAGCAAGCTTCGCTGCTCGATGGCCATGCCGTTGGTCCGAATCAAGTTCGCATCGGGAAGGACGCCATAGCTAACGGCACCTGCATCACCGCGGGTAGCGCCGTCATCTTCGGAACCAACGGCCAGTGCCTTGGCGGGACCGACACCACCGGATCACACAGCCTGCTTGCGGATTGCCAAGGGGCCTCGGACAAAGCCGAGCAGCGCCGGCTCGCGCTCTTGGCCCTTTCCGCCCACGCGACCAATGGCTCGGTGACGATCCACAGCGACACTACCCTCGATGTCACCCCGTACAGCGGTGCGCCTGGCTCGGTGGTCGTCATTGACTATGCGTCCCTCACCATCGACCCGGGTCACACGCTGACCATCAAGGGGAACGCGAATACCCAAGCGGTCATTCTCCGGGTCGCCGGCAATTTCCGCCCGCGCAAGGGCAGCACGGTGGCGACGCAGGGAATCACCCCCGGGCCGAGTGGCTCCCCGGCGGAGCGGGTGCTCCTCCTGGTCGGTGGGGCTGCCGACGTACGCATGAACGCAACCGTAAACGGGACGATCTTCTCTCAGGGGCAAGCGACGGTGCGTCGTTACGCGGTACTGAATGGCGCACTGGTCAGCCCCACTTCGCCCATCCGTGTGAGGCCGGCGGCCATCATCAACCACGCTCCGTGGGTGCTGTGGTGAGCAGGGAAGGAGAATGAGGGGCACCGAATCGCCCTGAGAGAGACAGCTTCGTCTCCTGCATGGTGTGGCTCGTGCCGACACCCTACGCAGTGCACTACACGCCCCCCGAGTGGCCCGCAGGAGGCGAAGCGTCCCACCAAGCCACCCGCCTCGCTGCAGCGCGAACGTCCGTGGCTTCCGTCACAGCGCGTACCGTAAACGAGGCTGCCTGGTAGGCACGCGTTACCATCGCATCCAGTGGCGTCGCGTGCGGCACAAATCCGCTTTGTGCCATGGGGGACATCCGTCCGCGCTGATCGTATGCTTTGTTTGTCGCGATGCGGACCACACCGGACCCGTGCACGTTCCTGCGGTAGATTTGCCCGAAAGTGCCGTCCCGGGTCCAAGTGAAGCAGCCGAGTGCCACTCTTGCCTCTTCAACCCGATGGGGATCGCGGACGACGAAGGCAACCTCGTCGTGTTTCTCGAGGGCGGGTACGATCACGACCAGCTCGTGCGCTCGCCCGAGGGCTGGCGCATCCGCGAACGTGTCGAAGAGCCCACGTTCTTCACACGGCACCATCCTGTCATCATTCGCCCGTTGCTGTAGAAAGCGCCCGAAGGATTTCCCATCGCGCGAGCGAAATCCGATCCGCGCGAAACTAAGCGGCAGCGTCAGGCCGTCGCATCGCGCGCCCCGCGCAATCGCCAGCGATATTGCCACGGCACCCGAAACGCCACCGACCACGTTGTACGGGCGCACGGCAATGCGCCCGTCGTTTCCGCCACCACGCGCGTTACCGCCGCAGCCGCAACGCCACAACACATGTAGGGGCGCACGGCCGTGCGCCCGTGCCTCCATCACCACGCGCGTTGCCAACGCAGCCGAAATGCCACTAACACACCGTGGGCACGCACGTGTTCGCGTGTTTTGCGGAGGGGGACGTCCGTGCTCCGAGGGGCGTGGCATTCGGCATCGCTCACGCGATGCCCGCGAAAGCATGGCTTTCGCACTCCATGTTCCCCCGCGCTTGCCTGGGGCCACATGCTGAGGTGCGTGAGCCGGGTCACCCTAACCGGGCACGTTGGTGCTCGTGGAAATCAAGGGCGCATTGCCATGCGCCCCTACACGCACCTGCGCCACCAACACATGGTAGGGGCGCACGGCCGTGCGCCCGTGCCTCCATCACCACGCGCGTTGCCAACGCAGCCGAAATGCCACTAACACACCGTGGGCACGCACGTGTTCGCGTGTTTTGCGGGCGAGGACGTCCGCGCTCCCAGGGGGTGTGGCATTCGGCATCGCTCACGCGATGCCCGCGAAAGCACGGCTTTCGCACTCCATATTCCCGTGCTTGCCAGGGGCCACAGGGTAGCGCGAGCGGGGGAATCCCCTGCAACTGCAAAGCTACCCGAGCGTTCGCTCGATGGCTTCGACCAGTTCCTCCGATGCCGGTGCCGTTGCCGGTGCGAAGCGTGCCACGACCTGGCCGTGTCGGTCGATCAAAAACTTCGCGAAATTCCACTGGATGTCCCCCGGACCATCCGGGGTCGTTGGTTGCTGCGTCAGGTATGCATAAAGAGGATGGCGGTTCGGTCCGTTCACCTCGATTTTCGCAAATAGCGGGAAGGTAACTTTGTAGCGCGTTTCGCAGAAGGTACGGATTTCTTCCTCCGAGCCAGGCTCTTGGCCACCGAACTGATTGCAAGGAAACCCCAGTACCTTGAAGCCGCGCTCCCGGTAGTACTCGTACAGCTCCTGCAAACCCCGATACTGTGGCGTGAGCCCGCACTGCGAGGCCACGTTTACGATCAGCAGTACCCTACCCGCAAAATCGCCGAGGCTTTTTTCCACTCCGTCGATCGTTCGAGCAGAAAACTCGTAAATACTCATGTCGCTAGCTTGCGCTGCTCCACCCGGAAAAGCAAGGTGGGCTCACTCGGCCTTGCGCGAAGCGTTTCCTCCCATAGGGTAAGGTCCGTATGGTCATTGAGGCACGCAACGTGGTCAAACACTTCGGCACGCGAGTGGCGGTTGCCGGGATCGACCTCGCTGTGCCACCGGGGATTTGTTTCGGGCTACTCGGACCGAACGGAGCTGGCAAGACCACCACGTTGCGCATGGTCTACGGCGTCACTCGACCCACTGCAGGCAGCGTGCGCGTGTTCGGTATCGATGTGGCCGTAAATCCCCGTGCCGTACGATCCCGCTTGGGCGTGACCTTGCAGCAAAATGTGCTGATCGAAGCCCTGTCTCCAGTGGAGAACTTGCGCGTGTTCGGTCGGTACCATCGAATTCCGCACGACTTACTCGAGGAACGGGTCGAAGAACTTCTGGACTTCTTGGAATTGCGCTCACACGCCCACGTGCCGGTAAAACAACTCTCCGGAGGGTTTCAGCGGCGCCTGGCCATCGCCCTCTCGCTCGTCAACGACCCGGAACTGTTGATCCTGGACGAACCTACCACTGGCCTCGACCCTGCCGTACGCCTCGCCGTTTGGGCACGGGTTCGCGCGCTTCGCGCCGCCGGAAAAACCATTTTGCTGACCACCCATTACATGGATGAAGCTCAGCGCCTGTGCGACCGAGTGGCAATCGTTGCAGCGGGTAAGGTGCTTGCCGAAGGCGCGCCCGAGGAACTGATTGCGATTCACCTCGCGCGGGAAGCCTTGGAGTGCGAGTGCGACGAGAACGAGGTGCCGGCGCTTTTGGATGGCCTCCCCGTGGCGCACGTGTTGCGCACAGCAGACCGGCTGACGATTTACGCGGACGACGTCGCCTCGGTGGCCGAGACGATTCGGCTGCGCGATGGCGGGGAGCGACGGGTGATGGTGCTACGCCCGGCAAATCTAGAAGACGTGTTCCTGGCACTGACCGGCTCTACGCTCGAGGAAAGCCAAACATGAACATTTCGCTTCCGCACGCCCTCGCCGTTTGGCAGCGCAACCTCGCGATGTATCGCCGCACGTGGAAGTGGAACATCCTGCCGAACTTTTTCGAGCCGGTCTTTTACCTGATGGCCATTGGCATCGGCCTCGGCGCGTATGTCCAGCAAATGGGTGGCCTTCCCTACGCGGCCTTCTTGGCGCCTGGGTTAGTTTGCGTGGCTGCAATGAACGGTGCCAGCTTCGAGGTCACTTACAACATCTTCGTACGGATGCACTTCGAGAAAACCTACGACGCGATGCTCACCACTCCGGTGCAACCCGACGACATTCTCGCCGGCGAGGTGCTTTGGGCCATCACCCGAGCAACGATTTACGGCGGCTGCTTTTACTTGGTCACGACCGCTTGGGGACTAACCCCGTGGCAGGCAGCCCCCTGGGCATTGGTGGTGATCGTGCTGTCCGGCTTGCTGTTTGCCGCCGTTGGGCTCGTGTTTTCTTTGCAGATCGTCACCATCGACCTCTTTAGCTTTTACTTCACGCTGTTCTTGACTCCGCTGTTTTTGTTCTCCGACGTGTTCTTTCCACTCGCCGAACGGCTCTCGGGGGTTTGGTTGTGGGTTGCCGAAGCCTTGCCCTTGCTGCACCCAGTGCGACTGGCCCGATTAGGTTTTGCCAGCCGCTGGAGTGTGGTGATGCTTTGGGATGTTGCCTACATCCTCGGGGTTTCTGCCTTGCTTCTGGCCATCTGCCACCGAAGCATCCACAAACGCCTGACTGCTTAGAAGCCGACGGTTTTCCCGCCGCGCCGCCGCCGCCGGACCCCTTTAGTTGACTCGGTCAGTCGCTGCGGCGCTCATTCGCCCGCGCTTCGCTGCGGTTTCGTCGCCTAGCGTGCCTTTTGCGAGACCACTTCCCTGTTGGGCTACACACAGCCAGAGCACGGAAGCCCCGCTTCCTCCTTCGCTTCGTTGCAGCACCACGGCTGCCACACTCAGAACACGGCTTCCGCACTCCAACGGTGTGCGAGTGCGCGTGATCCTCCTGCTCGGGTTGCGTGCCTCGGCAAGCTTTCCGGCTGCAAGCCGAAGTCGACGGTCGTGCGGCGGCGCCCCAACCCACGGGCCAGTGGCAGCGGGTCTCACGCCTGCCTGGCCCTCATAGCCTCGACGCACGCGAGGCTTTCACGACGGGAGTGCTCCACGGGTCCTTCTCAGCTTCTCACCGAGAGCTGCGCGCGGATCACACAGAGAACTTCCACAGGGCTCCGGGCCGTTGCACGAGAAGGCCTTTCTCTCCCCGCGTTCTGCACGCATACTGGCTTGGTCCTTGCTGTACCCCTGAAACGTGTACCCAGCGGGATTAACGCCGGCCATGGCTGCTGCCGTCGGTTTGCTCTTGGGCGACGGGTTAGCGTACGTGGCTCCCTGCACGTTGCCGCGGTGGGCGCTGCTGAGTGCAGCAACGAGTTTGTTCGTACTGTCGCGAGCTCCGCCCCCGTTCCCTTGGCTGGCACTCACCTTGGCTGCGTTTCTGGTGGGGTTTGCCCGAGCCAATGAGGTGTATGCGCCGCGGCAGTTTCCGCCCGAACACGTGGCGGCCTTGCCACTGCCCGAATCGTACGAGGTGGAGGCAAAGGTCAAGGCTGGTAATCTCGCGCCCGGGGAAAAGTGTGCTTTGGTTGCCGACGTGCTTCGCATTCGGCGGCGCGGCGTTTGGCAGTCGGCACAAGGTCGCCTCCGTGTTGTCGTTTACCGCTGCGAACGCACGTGGCCGGCGGGAAGCAAGTTTCGCGCGTTTCTCAAACTGCGGCGGCCGCGAAACTTCGGCAATCGCGGCGAGTTCGACTACGTGGCTTACCTGGCCCGACAAGGGGTTTACGTTACTGCATCTTCCGAAAGCGACCACAACTGGGAACAGCTACCGAGCTGGAGCAGCGATCCGGTTGTGGCTCTGGCAGATTGGCGTCTCAGGGTGGCTGCGTTGTTCCGCAAGCATGCCTCTCCGCCGGCTGCAGCCGTGTTGCAAGCCCTCGTGGTGGGGGATCAAAGCATGATTCCGCCGGAGCTGCGAGAAGCCTTCAGCCAGGCAGGCGTCGGACACGTGTTGTCGATCTCGGGTATGCACGTGGCTCTGGTAGCTGGAGCTGGGTACGCGGCCGCTCGCTTTGTCCTCTCGCGAAGCGAGACGATGCTGCTGCACCTGGTGGTGCCAAAGGTCGCAGCCGCCTTTTCGTTGCTGCCGGTCACGCTGTATGCGGCCATTGCGGGCGACAGCGTGGCCACACGTCGCGCGCTTTTGATGCTAGCGGTATTCGTCGGTGGGTTGCTCAGCAACCGCGAGGCGCACTTCCTGAACGTTCTGGCCGTGGCAGCGATCCTCGTGGTGTTAGGCTCACCCGGGGTGACCGTGGATGTTTCTTTCCAGTTGAGCTTTGCTGCGGTGTGGGCACTAGCGGTCGCAGCGCCAGCCTTCCAGACATGGTGGCCCGCTCCCAGCCCGGGAGAAACAAGTTCTTGGCAAGCAAGGGGACGTATGTGGGCTTTGGCCGCGGCCCGCTACATCGCCGCCTCTCTTTGGCTCTCGATCGCGGCGGTTGCGGCAACGGCGCCACTGACGGCATGGCATTTTTATCACGTGTCGTTCATCGCGCCGATCGCGAACGTGTGCCTCGTGCCTATTCTGGGGTCGCTGGCAGTTTTGCTCGGTCTCGCCGTTGCCTTTACCGAGCCGTGGGCTCAGCCGCTTGCCCATGCCTTAGCTTACGTAGCCGGGCAGGTTGTGGACTGGGGCTGCTTCCTCCTGAAACAGTTCCATGGCTTACCGTGGGCGGCGGTTCGAGGAGTCGTGCTGCACTGGACGCAACTGTTCTCGTCCTTCCTCGTGCTTTGGGCCCTGGCTCACACCCGGGGTCGGGTTCGTGCCACCTGTGTCGGTGCTGCCGCCGTCTTGGCACTCGCCGGTTTTTTCCTTCGCACAGGAGTGGCCTTTCGATCCGAAGTCTTGACAATCCGAGTGTTGAGTGTGGGGCAAGCGAGCGCCGTTCATCTCGAGTTCCCAGACCGAACGCACTGGCTCGTGGATGGTGGCGGCTTAGGGGATGGTAGCTTCGACTTAGGAGCGCGCGTGATTGCCCCAGCATTGTGGCGGCAGGGAGCGCGCAGACTCGATGGCATTTTCCTCACCCACCCGCAATTCGAT
>BEIG01000136.1 GCA_002898795.1 bacterium HR30
CGCAGGTGAAGCAGGCTAGCGTAAAGGATCCAGGCGGCGCCCGACCAGGTTTGAACAGGATCCCACGACCACAACTCGCCCCACCTTTGCTTCGCCAACCACGCCCCACTCACAATTCCAACAGTGAAGAAGACGAACCCCCATATGACGAAGCGGTGATTCCACTCGTCAAGCGTTTCCAAGGAGGGTAGGCGACGAAACACCCCGCTGCGCGCCTTCCCTTTTAACTGTCTCTCTTGCACCAGGTAGGCAAGGCTCAAACAAAACGACAGTGCAAGTACGCCGTAGCCGAGCAACGTAGGGCCCACGTGAACTGGTACCCACAACCCCCCACTCGGGGCGGTTCCGGGCGGGCCCCCGGCTTCGAAAAAGTATGCCGAAACGGACGCAATTGCGGCCAGCGGCGCCACCGCTGCACCGACCGCGCTCAGGGACACGCGCGAGGCCACGAGCAAGTACACTGCAACAGCAAATAGGGCCATCACCGACAGTTGTTCCGGAAGGGGAGCCAGCGCCTGGTACCCGAAGGTGGCTAACCGCACCCCCAGTGCAACTGCATGGCTGCACACCCCGGCAGCCAAGGCGCCATGGCCCAAGCGGCGCGACCAGTTCGTGCCCGCAACGACGTGCACCAGAAAGCTCGCGGTTGCCAGGAGGTAGGCGCCAATAGTGAGCAGCAGCGCCAGCGTACTCATGGACAATGGTCCCCCACGGGCAAGGGTACTTCTTCCCCCTCGATCATCGCCACATGGCTGTGCACCGCCAACCAATCCCCGCACCGGATGGCTGCTAAAAAGTTCTCGTCCATCAAGAGTTCGGCTCGCCGCCGTCGTTCGTCCATCGTGAGCCGCTTCGACTTCCACCTCTCACGTAATACTCGCGCAATCTCCAGTGCGATTGCGTATTCCGGGCCCAGCCAACTGCGCATGCGGTCGCGCAAGGCGGCAGCAAACCCAGGGCAGCTACCAGAAGTACTGACCGCAACCAGGATATCGTCCCGGACCAAGATCGCCGGCATCAAGAATGTGCACAGCTCGGGACGGTCCACAACGTTGACCAAAACTCCGCGCTCTCGCGCTTCCCGCGCCACCGCTTCCTGAACGGCAGGCTTATCGGTTGCAACCACCGCCAAAACGTAACCAGCCAGGTCCCCCGGACGGTAGCCCCGTTGGAAATGTTTGACGCGCCCGCTTGCCACCAGCGTCGCCAAAGGAGGGGTTAACGCCGGACTCACGATGGCCACATCCGCCCCAACCGCTAACAGCGTATCACACTTCTGCTCAGCAACTCGGCCGCCTCCGATCACCACGCAAGGCCGGCGATTTAAGTCCAAGACAACAGGGAGGTACTGCATCTTCTTCGGTTGATCCGCATCGGCCTCCACTTAAATTCAACGCCCCTCTTCGGCGGGTGCGAAAGACGACCCGCAGCCGCAGGTCCGCACAGCGTTGGGATTTACGAACTTGAAGCCAGCGCTGTGGAGTCCGCTCACATAGTCAATCACTGTACCCTTGAGATACGGAACAGCTTGCTCCTCGACGGCAATTCGGACTCCTTGCTGCTCGAAGACTACGTCTCCGGCCTTGGCCTCTCGATCCAAGCTCAGAGAATACTGCATTCCCGAGCAACCTCCGCCAATGACCCCGACGCGCAGGACACCTCCCCTCATGTCTTTCCGTTCCAACGCTTTTCTCGCTTGCTCCGCCGCTAACGGCGTAAGCTGAATGAGCTCACCAGTTGCGACCACCTTTTCTTGGTTGCCTTCTTGGCGTTCCATCTTTGCTCTAACCTCCATTTGTCCACGAGCTCTGGGTGCGTCCTTTCATCATCGCAGACGCACTGCCGGTTGAAGTTTCCCGAGCCAGAGTCGTCGTCAAAAAGCTATCGGTATGGTCTTACGCAGTCAATTGGCGCGGCAGATTGTTTGCTTGAATCCGCGAAGCGGCTTCGTCTATAGAGCAAGCTGCCTTGGTCCTGCGTCATGAAGCTTTCGCCGCGACACCTCATGTGGGTCAACTTCGCACTATTGACACTCGTGGCTTATCTAGCGGCCTCTGCGGTGAGCGCGGCAATCGCGGCTCGCTTGGCGGTCCCACCTGAAGTGCGGCTCAAGCCACCGCCCCCACCAATCCCGAAGCCAGCCAAGCGCCCGTTGGCGGCCTATGCGACCATCAACGCGCGCGACATCTTCAATCCGGCGAAGCCCGTGGAGGAAGTGAAAGTCGAGGCCCCACCTCCACCCACGAAGCTGAACTTGAAACTGTGGGGGGTTTCTTTGCACAGCCGCGGAAAGTCGTACTGCATCATCGAGGACTTGGCGAGCCATAAGCAAGAGGTTTACAGGATTGGCGACCAAGTACCTGGCTCCGCCACGGTGAAACAAATTAAATGGGATCACGTCGTGTTGGATCGCGGGGGCTTCGAGGAGATTCTCGAAATAGCCCAGCCGAGCGGGGGTGGATTGCCAGGTGGGGTGCCCGCCCCCGGAGGGCAGCGGGTCATTGTGAACGCGTCTTTCCCTTCCACCGTACCCGATCCGATGGCCCCGCCTGTCGCTCCGAACCCCCATGTGCAACAGGTGGCAGAAAACGAATACCACATTGACCGGGCAGAGGTGGATCGCCAGTTAGACAATATGAACCAGCTGCTTACCCAGATGCGTGCGGTGCCGCACTTCGAGAACGGGAAGTCCACGGGCTTCCGCTTGTTCGCCATCCGACAAGGAAGCATTTTCGAGCAGCTAGGTTTGCGCAACGGGGATGTCATTCAAAGTATCAACGGACAAGACCTAAGCGACCCGGCCAAAGCACTCGCGCTTTTCCAAGAACTTCGAAACACAAGCGAGATCAAAGTTGCGGGCATTCGCAATAAGCAACCGTTCGAGACGCTCTACCGGATCCGGTAAGGCGTCGGGGAAGAGGGGTGGTATGCGGAGTTGGGGATCGATGTTTTCCGTGGCTAGCGGCGTTGCGGCAGCATGCTTGCTGACGTTCTCGACCGCGCTGGCACAGGAAGAAGACGTTCCGGCAAACCAAGAAACAGCGGAGACCGAACCCGCGAAGATCACGATGAACTTTCAGGACGTGGATATCGCAGTCCTGGTAAAGTTCATCAGCGATATTACGGGCAAAAACTTCATCGTAGACGAAAAGGTTCGCGGTAAGGTCACCATTATTTCGCCCGGAAAGATATCCGTCGACGAAGCCTACCTGGTCTTCCAGTCGGTTTTGCAGGTCAAAGGCTTCACCACGGTACCGGCTGGATCCATTATCAAGATCCTGCCAACGAAGGACGCCAAGACTTCCACCATCGACACCGTCTTACCGGAAACACGACCTCAGCCACGCGACGAATACATTACTCGACTCATCCGGCTGAAGTATGTCGACGCCAACAATATGGTGGCCATTCTTCAGCCACTTGCGTCGCCCGATGGCCTGCTCACCGCCTACACACCCACGAACACTCTCATCATTATCGACACTGCTGCGCAAACGGATCGCTTGGCCAAGATCCTCTCCCAACTCGACGTCGAGGGGCAACAGCAAGAAATCGAGGTCGTTCGTTTGAACTATGCCTTCGCTGGCGACATTGCGGCGCTTCTCCAACAGTTGCTCGAAGAACCTTCCGCGCAAACGACGGGTGCACCGGCAACCCAACCTGGGGCAGCACCCGACGCCCGAGTGCGCCGGGGCACCGCTCCGCGGCCGGGAGGGGTAGCACCAGGGGCAGGGCAAACGGTCACGGGCGGCGTTACACCGGAACGAGCGTTTAAGGTCATTCCGGACGAACGGACCAACTCGCTGAATCTCGTAGCCGGTCCGGCCGAGGCACGTCGGATAAAGGACTTGATTGCCCGGCTCGATGTCCCTCTTCCGCTCGGTACAGGAAGAATCCACGTCTACTACCTAAAGTATGCCAATGCTTTTGAACTAATCCCCGTGCTCTCCTCGCTAGTTGGCACCGGTGGAGGATTTGGCGGCTTCAGCCCCTTTGGTTTTGGTGGCATCGGTGGATTGAGGGGTGGTTTCGGGTTCGGGGGGATGAGAGGTGGTTTTGGGGGAGGCTTTGGCCGGTTTGGTGGAGGCTTCGGTTTGGGTGGGTTCGGCACGCCCGGATTTGGCGGCTTCACCCCCGGATTCGGCGGCTTCGGACTTGGAGGTATTAGCCCGGGCATTGGTTTGGGTTTTGGTCAGACCGGATTTGGAGCGGCCGGTTCTATAGCAGGGCGTCGGCCTGGTTTGACGGCCACGGCTGGCGGGACCGCAACGGGCCAACCGGGACAACAAACAGAATTCGAAGGGCAAGTACGGATCAGTGCTGACCCCGCCACGAACGCGCTCATCATCAACGCATCACCGCAAGACTTCGAAACCTTGCGCGAGGTCATTGAAAAGTTGGATGTTCGCCGTCGGCAAGTGTATGTCGAGGCCATTATCGCTGAAGTTTCCTTGGATCTGACCCGAGAACTCGGCATTGAGTTGCAGGGGGCAACCGAGATTCCCAAGGGTGTCGGGTTCGGGCGGACGAACCTAAGAGGCGACATCAATCAGTTACTGAACCCAACCAACCTTTCGGGTTTAGTGCTAGCGGCGGCAAGCTCGCAAACGGTCACGGTAAACGGCGTCACCATTCCCGCACAGCAGGCGCTTTTGCGAGCGTTAGAAAGTCGCTCTGACGCCAACATCCTCTCGGCGCCTACGGTGCTTACCACGGACAACCAACCGGCAGAAATTGTTTCCGGCCAAAATGTACCTTTTATCGCCAGCCGAGCGACCAGCGACGTGAACTTGAGCAACACCTTCGCAACGATCGAGCGCAGGGACGTTGGCATCACCCTACGGTTGACTCCGCAAATCTCCGAAGGGGGACAAGTCAGGCTGGACATCTTTCAAGAGGTCTCCGACGTTATTTCCAACGACCCCCAGCTAGGGCCAACCACAACGATCCGTTCGGCGACAACGAGCGTCGTTACGCGCGACGGGCAGACGGTGGTCATCGGGGGCATCATGTTCGAGGCTCGGGGTAAAAATGTCACTAAGGTTCCGTTCCTCGGGGATATCCCGGTAATCGGCAACGTGTTCCGTTTCGACTCGACGCGCAACCGCAAGACGAACTTGCTGATTTTCTTAACGCCTCACATCATCCGTAACGAGCGCGACCAACGTAACGTGGCAGTTTCGGAACGAGATCGCGTGCTGCGCCGGCCCTATGAAGAAATGGGGCAGCGGCCGCCGCGCTGGGAGCAGCTTTATGCGCCCTCTTGGGAGGTACGCCCATCCATCGACCCCGCGCCCGAAGACAAGGAACCAGTGGAGCGCGGACCGAGGTCGCGAATCGAGGTGTACAAGCCTCGAGGCAACGACGGCAACGTCCCCGCACCAGCACCTTCTCCCAAACTGGAAGAGGAACCTACGAACAACTCGTCGGCAGGGCCATCGGCCACTCGCTCGATGACAGCCACGAACCGCTACGTTTTGCTAGCCGTGTTAGAAGAGACTGGGTCGCCCGTGCCGAGCTTGGAAAGCAGCAACGGGCTCGTCGCTCTCGCCGTGCCGAGCGACCTTGCCTTAGCCCGGCAATTTCAAAAAGGAACGACCTACCACTTCGAGACAAATGGCTACCGTGCTACCTATTTGTGCTTAGAAGTGTTCGAAACTCCATCCGAGGCGTTTGCCTCTTACCCAGAGGGCATGCGCGTAAGCAACAACCCACCCACTTTCCTGCACTGGCGAGAGGCAGTGGAATCGGCCGTTCTTGATCAAAGCAATTGGACATTGGGCTGAAGCTATGGCTGTCGCAGCTCGCTCCCTGGAAGCATTGCTGGTCCAGTACGGGAACCTCACACAAGAGGTGTTAGAGAAGGCTCGGGAGCGGCAAAGAGACGGGAAGGGGCTAGGCGATGTGCTGCAAGAAATGGGGGTCATCGACAGCACGACGTGGGCCCGAGCTTTAGCTCAACACTACGGTCTCCCATTTCGCGAGAAATTGCCCGACGAGGACGTACTGGATCTAGTGCAGCTTGTGCCGATCAACTTCGCCAAGCGCTACCTTGTATTGCCCGTGGCACGGGAGGGGAACGCAGTCGTGGTGGCCACGGCTGACCCAAGTCAGATCTCTGCCCTGGATGATTTGCGGGTTCTTTTACGGCACCCAATTAAGGCGTTTGTCGCACCGGCACCGGTGGTCTTGGACGCGATCAACCGCGCTTACGACCAAATCACTGCAGGGTCGGCCTCCGAACTCATGGATGACCTCGATACTGAAAGACTGGACTTGGAACTTGCAGACTTGGAGGAACCGCGGGACCTCCTCGATGCCGATGAAGAGGCCCCGATCATCCGGCTCGTGAATCAATTGATTTTTCAGGCTGCGAAGGACCGAGCCAGTGACATTCACATCGAACCGTATGAAAGAGACCTGCTCGTGCGATTTCGCATCGATGGGGTGCTCTACGATATCCTTTCTCCGCCAAAGCGCTTCCAACCGATTATCATCTCGCGGGTCAAGGTGATGGCCGGCTTGAACATTGCGGAGAAACGTTTGCCGCAAGACGGTCGTATTCGCATCCGGTTGGCAGGCAAGGATATCGACATCCGCGTTTCGATCGTTCCGACTGCCCACGGAGAGCGAGTGGTCATGCGTTTGCTCGACCGCGCGAGCACGCTTCTGCAGCTCGAGGAACTCGGACTAACGGGGAATAAGCTAGAAACCGTGAATCGCCTCATCCGGCAAAGCCACGGAATCATCTTAGTCACCGGTCCGACCGGCAGCGGAAAAACCACGACACTCTATGCCTGTTTGGCCAAGATCAACACCACAGATAAAAACATCATCACCATCGAGGATCCCATCGAGTACCAATTGCACGGCATTGGTCAAATCCAAGTCAATCCCAAGATCGATCTCACCTTCGCCAATGGGCTAAGGTCCATTTTGCGCCAAGACCCGGACGTAATCATGGTGGGTGAGATCCGCGATACCGAAACTGCCGAAATCGCCATTCAGGCGGCATTGACCGGTCACCTGGTGTTCTCGACCTTGCACACGAATGACTCGTTTGGAGCGATGACCCGACTACTCGACATGGGTATTGAACCCTTTTTAGTTTCGAGTTCGGTCATTGCCGTGATGGCGCAGCGGTTGGTTCGTCGCGTTTGACCGGAGTGTCGTGTCGCGTACCGGCCGACACGTGAGGAGATCGAAGAAGTGGGCATTACTCCCCAGCAGCTCGGTGGACGCGAGATCTACAAGCAGGGCCCTGGATGCGCCCATTGCAAAGGGAAAGGGTACCGTGGGCGTACGGGCATTCACGAACTCTTGGTGGTGGACGATGAAATTCGCGCCCTCGTCATGAAAAACGCCGATGCCGCCTCCATTCGGCGGACCGCGACCGCACACGGGATGAACACTCTCCGCGAGGATGGTGCAGAAAAGGTGCTAGCTGGCATCACGACCATCGAGGAGGTGTTGCGGGTTACCCAAGACGACATCGTGTGAGGCCGCGTGGCAGCGGAACTCGCTCTAGATCGTTAAACTTCGGACGGTTCCTATGCCGGTATACGCATATAGAGGGTTCAACGCCGCAGGGCGAGCAATTAGCGGAATTGTCGACGCGGAAAACCCAAAAGGGGCGCGTCAGAAACTACGGCGGGAAGGAGTGTTCCCGACTGAGCTCGTGGAGCAGGAGCGCCGCCCCGCCCAGGCGGAAAAAGTATCGAGCGGATGGCAAATCTCGCGGTACTTCGAGCGTATCTCTCCCGAGGAACTCGCACTTCTGACCCGGCAACTGGCCACTTTAGTCGGCGCAAAGATTCCACTTGTGGAAGCGTTGTCCGCTCTGATCGAACAAACAGAAAGCGCTCGGACCAAGCGGGTCCTCTCTCAGGTTCGAGAACTGGTTACTGAGGGGGCAGCCCTTGCAGACGCAATGAAAGCGCACCCCCGCGTGTTCAACGACCTTTACGTGAACATGGTCCGTGCAGGGGAGGCCAGCGGAGCGCTCGATGTGGTCCTCCTGCGCCTAGCAGATTACACGGAAAACTATGCCCAGTTACGGAACAAGGTTCGTTCCGCGTTGACTTACCCAACACTGATGGCGCTTACCGGTACAGCCATCCTTTTGTTTTTGCTCTCCTACGTCGTTCCGAAGATTACCAAGATCTTCGCCGAGAATCAGGCCACTCTGCCGCTCATGACCCGGATTCTCCTTGCTGTCAGTGGCTTTGCCCAGGACTATTGGTGGCTAGTCGTGGGCGCTCTGGGTGCCGCCGCGGTCTCGATTCAGATGAGTCGGCGCACGCCAGCGGGCCGTCTGCGCTTTGACCGTTCTACGCTAAAAATTCCGTACTTTGGGAACCTGATCCGCAAGGTCGCGTTGGCGCGATTTGCCCGAACGCTGGCCACACTACTGAATAGCGGCATCAATCTCCTTGTGGCGTTGGAGATCGTGAAACACGTCGTGAACAACACGGTTCTGAGTCAAGCAATTGAAGAAGCCCGCAATAGTATCCGCGAAGGGCAGAGTATTGCACCTCCGCTGAAGAGGAGCGGCCTATTCCCCCCGATGCTCGTCCACATGATTGCGGTGGGTGAGAAAAGTGGCCAACTCGAAACTATGCTGACGAAGGCCGCTGATGCCTACGATAACGAAGTCTCCACGGCTGTTGCCGCCATCACCAGCATCTTGGAGCCG
>BEIG01000137.1 GCA_002898795.1 bacterium HR30
GCATGCCGGCAACTTGGCCCGCCGCGACCTTCCAGAGCACCTCGACCAACTCCGCAACCTCGGTATTGGTCGGATCGACTTGGTGGTGGTGAACTTGTACCCGTTTGAAGCGACGGTGGCACGGCCGGACTGTACTTGGGAAGAGGCAATCGAGAACATAGACATTGGCGGTCCCTCCATGATCCGCGCGGCCGCGAAAAATTACGAGGCGGTCACGGTCGTCGTTGACCCAGAAGATTATCCTCTCGTGTTGCAAGAGCTGCGCACGCAGGGCGAAGTCTCCCGAAGTACGAACGCTCGCTTAGCTCAGAAGGCCTTTGCGTTGACAGCCCGGTACGATGGGGCCATCGCCATGTTCTTGGGGAGTTGGGCCAACGGGCAGCGCCAGCCATTTCCCACGACGTTTCATCTGACACTGCCCAAGGCCCAGGAGCTCCGCTACGGCGAGAATCCGCACCAGCAGGCTGCCCTTTACGGCCAGTTCCTCAACTGCGTGGAGCACCTCCACGGCAAGGAGCTTTCTTACAATAACATCGTGGATATCCACTCGGCCCTAGCGCTCATGCTCGAATTCATCGGCCACTCACAGGCCTGCGTGGCCATCCTGAAGCACAATACGCCATGTGGGGTAGGCTGCGGGCCGGACGACGTGACCGCATATCGGCGAGCATTTGCAACCGATCCGGATTCTCCTTTTGGGGGGATTTTGATCAGCAACCGCACGTGGTCACTTCAGCTCGCCCGCGAAGTTGACGAAATCTTTACCGAAGTCTTGATCGCGCCCGACTTTGCCCCGGATGCACTCGACCTTCTGCGGCGAAAAAAGAATCGCCGCCTAATGCGCTGGCGAGTGGAGGCAACACCGAGGGACGAGTGGGACATTCGCGGAGTGTTTGGTGGCTTGCTGGTGCAAGAGCGAGACCGCGCCATGGAAGATCCTCGCGCGGGCCAAGTGGTCACCCAACGATCTCCCACGGATGCTGAGTACGAGGCAATGGCTTTCGGGCTGAAGGTGGTCAAGCACGTGAAATCGAATGCGATTGTGTTCTGCCGGGGAGATGCAACCCTTGCCATTGGGGGTGGGGCCACTTCGCGGGTTGACCCCGTGTATGCGGCGCGAGCGAAAGCTCAGCGGGTTGGCGTGGACTTGCGGGGCTCCGTTCTCGCGAGCGATGCGTTCTTTCCCTTCCCTGATGGAGTGGAGGTTGCTGCCGAGGCAGGGATCACCGCGGTTGTGCAGCCGGGAGGGAGTGTGCGCGACCAAGACGTGATTGCCGCTGCAAATCGCTTGGGGTTGGCCATGGTGTTCACGGGAGTGCGGCACTTCCGCCACTGAGGTCAGCGACGAGGGAACTTAGGAGAATAGCGAAGGAAGCATGCGTGTCTTGGTGATTGGTGGCGGGGGACGAGAGCACGCTCTTGCGTGGAAAATTCGGCAGTCCCCACAGGTCGAAAAGGTTTACTGCGCCCCAGGCAATGCCGGTATTGCCCAGGTGGCCGAAGTGGTGCCCATCCCCGCGGACGACGTTCCCGGGTTGCTCCGTTTTGCACGGGAGCGGGGGGTGGACTTGACGGTTGTCGGCCCTGAGCTGCCGTTGATGCTCGGAGTCGTCGACGAATTTCGCGACGCGGGCTTGCGAATTTTTGGCCCTACGCGCGAAGGGGCGCGGCTCGAAGGGAGTAAAGCCTTTGCCAAGGAACTCATGCGGCGATGGAACATCCCGACGGGGTACTTCAGCGTCTTCGACAATCCGGAAGAGGCGAAGCGCTTCGTTGCCGAGGTGGGCGTTCCGATTGTGATCAAGGCGGACGGACTGGCTGGAGGAAAGGGCGTCATCGTTTGCGAGGAGCTGAAGGAAGCCGAACAAGCGATCGACGAAATCTTGGTGGCAAGGTTGTTTGGTGACGCGGGCGCACGAGTGGTCATCGAGGAATACCTAGAGGGCGAGGAAGTTTCGTTCATCTTGCTGACTGACGGTGTGTCGGTGCTGCCGTTTCCATCGTCGCAAGACCACAAGCGTTTGCTCGACGACGATCAAGGCCCGAACACCGGTGGTATGGGGGCGTATTCCCCGGCTCCGATGTTGACTGCGGAGATGCACGCTCGAGTCATGGCCGAAATCGTTCTGCCCACGATCCAAGCGCTGCAGGTGAGCAAGATCGATTACCGTGGGGTGTTATACATTGGGCTGATGCTGACCCCAGCCGGCCCTAAAGTGTTGGAATTCAATGCCCGCTTTGGCGATCCGGAATGCCAGCCGCTCATGATGCGGCTCGAAAGCGATTTAGTCCAACTCCTTGGCGCGTGCGTGGACCAGCGACTCGGCGAAGTCACGGCGGTGTGGGACGAACGCGCTGCGGCCTGTGTGGTTTTAGCGGCGGCAGGCTACCCCGGCGCGGTGGAGAAGGGGAGGATCATTCACGGCTTGGAGGAGGTGGAAAGGTTAAGCGATGTCGTGGTTTTTCACGCTGGAACGGCTCGGCGGCAACAGCAGTATGTGACCAATGGTGGACGCGTTCTGGGTGTTACCGCGCTCGGCGCCGACGTTGCCGAGGCCGCAGAACGAGCATACGCCGCCGTGAGCAAGATCCATTTCGATGGGATGCAGTACCGGCGCGACATTGGTCGCCGAGCGATGAAATGGCTCACCAAGGGAGGGCAGTAGGATCGTGGCCTCTTCCAAGGAAGTAGCCCTCGAGCGTTGCCCTGGATTTACTCAGGAGTTGACGGTTGCCCTCGGAGCCCTGCGCTCGGGAGGTGCTGTGGTTTATCCCACCGAGACCGTGTACGCACTTGGCGTCCGGGCTTACGGGCGCGACGCATTGCAGCGGCTCGTACAACTGAAAGTCCGCGCTATTGGAAAACCCATCAGTGTTTTGGTGTCCGACCGCTCGATGCTTGCGGAACTCGTGCAGGAAATCCCGCCTCCTGCAGAGCGGTTAATGGACCACTTTTGGCCCGGACCCCTGACTTTAGCGTTACCCGCGCGGCCGAGCGTGTCAGAAGTCTTAACCGGGGGAACTGGCACGATTGGAGTACGGATTTCCTCCCATCCCGTGGCCCACGAATTGGTCACTCGTCTCGGGGAACCGCTGACGACTCCCAGTGCAAATCCTGCTGGCGAACGACCTCCGACGACAGTTGCCGCAGCAGAAGCTTATTTTGGCCAGCAGGTGGCGTATTATCTCGACTGGGGAGCGACAGCGGGAGAACCCACGTCGACCGTGGCCATCGTCACGAAGGACGTGGTCAGACTCGTGCGCCACGGTGCGATTGGTCGTGACGCCCTTGCTGTTGTGGCCGGTGTGCCTGTGACAGGTTGATTCCACTCTAGGTTGACAAGATAGGAGAACTCGTACGATGCCAGTGCTCCGTCCTTTTTACCCCTATCGATACAATCCTGCATTATTCCCGGACTTGGCGCCCTTGGTTGCGCCACCGTACGACGTCATACGGCCGGACGAGCAAGCAGCCTTGCACCGCCGACATCCGCTGAATGTCGTGCGGCTGATCTTAAATGCCGATCCCGACCCTTACACCTCCGCCGCGCGGCTGTGGCACGAGTGGCGAGAGGAGCGGTACATCGTACGAGAAGCGGAACCTTGTTTCGTTTTTAGCCTGGAGCGCTTCCAAGTGGGTGAGGACACCCGCGAGCGTGCTGGCATTTACGCCGCTGTGCGGTTGGAGCCGTTCAGCAGTGGTCGGATCTTACCCCATGAGCGAACGTTTTCCGCCCCGAAAGAGGACCGCTTGCGTCTCCTCCGGGCCTGCCGGGCAAACTTAAGCCCCGTTTTCGGATTGTATCCTGACCATGCCACGGTCTTGGAGAAGTTGCGGGAGTGGAGCGAAGCCCGCAAGGCGGAAGTGAAATTGGTCGACGCGCTCGGCACAGAACACCGATTGTGGTTCTTGCGCGAGCCACGACTGCAGCAGTGGATCCGAGAAGAACTGGCGCAGGAGCAGGTGATCATTGCTGATGGGCACCACCGCTACGAAACCGCGTTGGCATACTGCGAGGAGTTAGTGCGTGCTGGGCAAAACTCGCCCGAAGCGGCTCATCGTTACGTGATGATGTACCTCACGAGTCTGGAAGATCCCGGCTTGGTAATCCTGCCGACGCACCGTGTGCTTCAAACCCTGGCAAACTTGCCGTCGCTCAAGCAGCGGCTCGAGCAGTACTTTCACCTTCGCACTTACTCGACGGCAGAGGCAGAAGAGTTTTTTCGTCACCTGGACCAATCGGCGGGACAGCATTGCCTTGGAATCGGTTGGGGCGGGGAGGAGAAGTTGCTGTTGGGCACGTTACGGGACGAGCGGACGCTCGAGGAATGGGCTGGAGATCTTGCTCCTCCCGTTCGTAACTTGGACGTTACTCTTCTGGATCGAGTAGTGCTCCAAAGACTTGCCGGTATCGTTCCCGATGACGAGGCACGGGCGGGACGCCTGTGGTACACCCATAGCGACAGCGAGGCACTGCAGGCTCTCCAGCAAGGGGCTGCCGCCGTTTTCTTTATGCGTCCTCCGACCATCGAGGATCTCTTGGCGGTGTGTCGCTCGGGGCAGGTGATGCCACAAAAGTCGACCTATTTTTACCCAAAGCTGTTGAGCGGCCTGTTGTTTCAGGCGTTGGACGAACCGATGCCCGCAGAGCCAGCCCGAGCGCCAGTGCAAATCGAAAGGTAACGCCGCACGGTTTCTGCCATACCGAATTCGAGCGCGTCGGCAATGAGTGCATGGCCAATGGACACTTCTGCCACTTGCGGGATCGCCTCGAGAAATAGGCCCAAATTGGCCAGGTTGAGGTCGTGTCCCGCGTTCAGTTCGAGTCCGCACTCGAGTGCCGTGTCTGCAGCCCGGCGGTAGCGCGTCAACTCCGTCGAGGCAGCCCCGGCGGCGAACGCGCGCGCATAAGGTTCGGTATAAAGTTCTACGCGCCGTGCTCCTAAAACACGCGCTTCCCGAACCACATCCGGATCGGGATCGACGAACAGGCTTACCCGGCACCCTAAGGCCTCGAGGGACTCGATGACTCCGGCCAGTTCTTGCTTTTCCTTGCTGGACATCCTGGTGAGGGGCCAGCCGTGGTCACTGGTCAACGCCGACACGTCGTCTGGAACTAGGGTGGCTTGGTGGGGCTTTGCCAAAGTGCAATGCTCGACAAGGCCGTGGAATGGATTGCCCTCGATGTTGAGCTCGCGCCCGGGATAGGTGGCGAGGAGTTGCGCGAGCTCACTCACGTCGCTGCGGCGGATGTGGCGCTCGTCCGGCCGCGGATGGATGGTGATTCCGTGTGCCCCTGCGTCTAGGGCGATCCGAGCCATGCGCGAAACGCTGGGAATGCCCACATTGCGGGTGTTTCGTAAGGTCGCAACCTTGTTGACGTTAACGGAAAGCCGGGTCATCACTGGCAGCCTTATAGCAAAGCGCGGGCGTCTAGGACCCGGTGGAACGGGTTCCGGCGCGGCGCGCTTCTCGCGCACGCTCGGCTTCGAGCCGCTCTAGCTCTACGTCCTCGTAGTTCACGTACTTCATCGCTGCTGCGATGGCTCGGTGGCCAGCCTGCTCGGCAATCAACCGGTGCATTTGCTGGCAAATGCGGCGGTAAACTGGGTGGCCCTGCGGGGTCGTACGCAGCTCTAGAACGTGCATGGCCTCGCGCGCATTCATGTGCAAGTAAAAGCGAATGCGGTAAGCGAAGCAAAGGCTGTAGGGGGCCACTTCGTCGAGACCAGCTTCGCACAACGTTCGGTATAAAGCGGCCGAACGGTCCATTGCCTCGCGCCAGGCCGATTCTGCTCCGGCTTCTACGATCGCCGGTGGAGTGTCGTAACCGTGGTGCGGACTAAAGGGCTGCCACTCGACCGTGAGAAGGCGATGGCGCTGGAGATCGCGAAACGCACCGTAGTCCGTCAGCAGGTCGAATCGGTAGAAAGTTCGCTCGAAAGCGCGCCCCGGTTTGTGACGGCGGTTGCGCCGGTCGCCCACATAAGCGCGGAGCACCTTCTCGCGTTCGCTTGGGGTCATCTTCTTGGCGAGGTTGAGAAGCTGGTCGTCCGGTAGATGCGAGTGAGCGTATAAAGCAGCGGCAACCACCTTGACTTCTCCCTCGGGGTCGAATTCGGTGAGGGTCACTTCTGGCCGCGGCTCGCACGTGACGTTGCTCGTGTAGGCGCGGGTTATTTCTCGAGCAGCCGCACGGGTCTGACGGAGGTATTCCGTCCAGACTCCGCCGCGATCCGCACGGTCGACACGCCGCAGAAAAGCTGGAATCACTTTCCGCAGCTCCGTAAGCATGAGGTCTGCGCATTGGCGCACTTCGCCCAAAGGGTGTGCTCGCATTCGCAAAAGAAGGGCCTCGAAGGCCTGCCCGCTACCGAAGAGACCCACGTTCGATTGCGTGGCCGCCGGCAGCAAACCCCGCAGGGCGTCCAATGCCTTGGCCCGAATGCTGCGCTGGTACGCGCCTTCCGGGTCATGAGCTCCTCGAGGAAAAACACGCGAAAAGTAACTTTCCAACTTCGGAAGCCATTCGGCGTAAGTCTCGAACAAGGTGTCCAGTGCCCGCTCGTATTCTGCGCGCAGCGGATGCGCTTCCAATTCGGGCGGTACCACGTAGCGCCAGCGGCCGTTGACGCGCCGGTCGTAGGCGATGTAGCGGGTGGATTGTTCCAAATAGGCCATCAGCCGGCCCCACTCGAGTACTTTGGTCAGAATGTTCGAGGCCCCTTCGCACGCGAGGTGTACCCCGCCGAGCTGGGCAACGGAGTCGTCGCCATACTCATCAAACACGCGTTCGTACAGGCGCTCCGCCCGCTCAACGCCGACTTCGTGAATTTCTCCAGATGGCACCTGGTCGAGAAATTCGTCGAGAAAGAGACGCCGCACAGATTTGGGAGACCGCGAATACCGCGCGAACAAAGCTCCTTTGACGACCTCGGGTAGATTCCGCAGGGCAAACACTGGGCTATCGAGGTTGGTAAAAAAGGGCGCTAGCGCTGCACGTTCCACAGCCGTAAACGATTCATCGGTTTTTCCCATCATCCGCGTTCCCCTCTCTCCGGTAAGAGTAACTTCCAAACGGCGTGGCGGCGACCGGACACGGTACGGAGACCGTGAGCACGTTGTTGTTAGCGCCAAGCAACAGCTTGTACCTCGCAGTACTCCAGCACGCCCCACTTGCTCCCTTCGCGACCGATGCCACTCTGTTTAAACCCACCGAAGGGTGTGTGCAGCAAGTTCACCGCACCGTTGATGTTGAGCGATCCTGTACGGATTTGCTTTGCGAGCTCGATCGCTTTGGGTACGTCGGCCGAGTAAATTGCTCCTCCTAAGCCATACTCGGAATCATTGGCCAGGCGAATCGCCTCGTCGACCTCGTCATACGGGATGATGGAAAGGACCGGTCCGAAAATTTCCTCTCTGGCAATCCGCATGTCGTTGCTCACGTTGGCGAAAATGGTGGGCTCGAGGAAAAAGCCTTTGGACAAGTGGGAAGGCCGTTTGCCGCCGGTAACGAGTTGCGCTCCATCCTGGTGTGCCGACTCGATGTACTCTTCGATTTGCGCACGACGCTCGGCCCGGATGACAGGGCCCATGGTGATGTTTGGGTCTGCTGGGTCACCGATATGCACCATGGCCTGGAGATAAGTTTGCAACCGCTCGGTCAAGGCCTCTTGGCGGTTGCGCGGAACCAGCACCCGCGTACACATGGCACAGCCCTGCCCCGCGTGGAAGAATGCCGGAGTCATTGCATACATCGCGTAGGCGTCGAGATCTGCATCAGGCAAAAAGATTGCCGCGGACTTCCCGCCAAGTTCCAAGTGGACTCGCTTTAACGTGGCCGCTGCGGAAGCCATGATCCGTTTGCCGGTGGCGACGCTGCCCGTGTAACTCACCTTGTCCACGAGCGGGCTTTCCACTAACCGCGCGCCGAGGGCTGGGCTCTCCCCGGTAACCACGTTGAACACCCCTGGTGGAAGGTCGCAGTGTTCCACCTCCTGGGCAATCAAGAGGTCGATTAGTGGCGCAAAGGGAGAAGGCTTGACCACGATGGTGCAGCCAGTAGCGAGGGCAGGGCCGATTTTCTGCACCGTGACGTAAAAAGGAAAGTTCCAAGTGGGGATGAGCCCGCACACCCCCACCGGTTGGTACACCGCCATGGCGTGGTTCATTTGATTGCCGTCAGGCCCGATGCTGGGTACCGGAGGGAGCATTTCCTCGAATGGAAACTTTTCGGCCCATTCGGCGTACTGGGCGAGCAGCCCGATGGGAGTGTCCAGTTGAATCGGGTGGGTAATCCAGGCTGCCCCGCCCATGGAGACAAGAAGCGACCGGATGTCCTCCTTGCGGCGGTTTAGGCGGTCGACAAGTGTCCACAACACTTTGGCGCGGTCCCGTGCAGTTGCCCGGCGCCACCGTCCAGAATCAAAGGCCTGACGCGCAGCGACAATGGCGCGGTCGACATCCGCGAGACTTGCGTTTGGG
>BEIG01000138.1 GCA_002898795.1 bacterium HR30
AGGCTACTCCTTCGTCGGCCCTTTGTGGCTCAGTCTCAGCCTCGGGCTTCTTTGGTGCCGGCGGTTCCGGAGCGCGAACCTCTTCCTGACGCTTCGGCGGGGGTGGCGGGGGTGCTGGTGGCTCCACGGCAGCCATGGTTTGGCCCCGCGTTCGGCCTTGGCTTCCTTCCACGAGATTGGTCCCTCCCAGTTGATCGGGAGCCACCAGGTCTACCGTATAGGACACCAAAGGCGGAGCCGAACGGGCCAGCCACTCCCGCGGAACTAACAAAACCAACAATACAACCGCCGCATGCAGGGCCGCGGAGAGGGCGATCATGCCCCACAACGCCGGCTCCCATTTTCTTCCGGAACCGAAATGCCGATCGCTACTCCACACGACCCCGCACCATCCGGCGAGGCTACCGCTTCGCTTCGTCGCGTGGCGGCTCGGTAACCATACCAAGGCGTTCCACGCCGGCCGCCTTCACCGCAGCAATCACCCGCATCACTTCCCCGTAGCGAACGTTTTGGTCAGCCCGCAGATACACCTGCTTTTGCGGCTGCTGCCGCAAGATCGCGCTGAGCTTCGGGCCCAAATCTTCCACACGAATCGCAACGTCGTTGAGATACACACTCCCCCGCGGGTCGATGGTGACCACGAGTTGCCGCTCTTCTCCCGGAAGGGCTGCTGCTTTCACTTTTGGTAGGCTTACGGCCACGCCCTGCTGGAGAATCGGAGCGGTCACCATAAATATCACCAGCAACACCAACATGACGTCGACCAAGGGTGTCACATTGATGGCCGCAATCGCTCCGTTCGAACCAGACGACGAGTCATCGAACGCCATAGCCCGCAACCTACTTCAAAAAATGCCGCTCAGCGATGTTGAGGAATTCCGAAGCAAAGTTCTCCATTTCTGCGGTGAGGACCCGGATCTGTCGAGTAAAGTGATTGTAGCCAATGACTGCAGGGATCGCAGCAACCAAGCCGGTAGCGGTGGCAATGAGGGCCTCCGCAATGCCGGGAGCCACAGCTTGGATGCTCGAGGACTGAGTTTGCGATAGCCCAAGGAACGCGTTCATGATCCCCCACACGGTGCCAAAGAGCCCAATGAAGGGGGTGGCGCTTGCCGTGGTGGCAAGGAACGTCAACGCGCGTTCCAGCCGAGTGACCTCTTGCCGAATCGCGCGACGCATCGCGCGCTCCACGTTGTCCACCCCGCCAAGATCGGTGTCTTCCACCGGGTTCATCCCGCCCGGACGCCGGGCGCGAGTGAGGCGAAGGAGCTCTTGGTAACCCGCACGAAACACTTGCGCCACCGGGCTCTCGCGGAGCTCTTGGCTAGCGGTGTGGATAGCGGTGAGGTTCTTCGTGTCCCAGAAAATTTCGATAAAGCGCGCGGTTTGTCGCCGCGCCACACGAATTTGCCGAAGCTTGAAGAAGATCGTTCCCCAACTGGCAACGGAGAACAAAATCAAAATATAGAGAACACTCTGAACAACCAAGCCCGAGTGCGAAAGGATGTGCCATACATCCATTTGCGGCCCCGGGCTCGCACCTAAATCCTGCGCCCATGCCGAGCTGATCCCCAACCACGAGAACCACATCCCACTGCCCATCACTCTTCCGCCTTCACACCGCCACAGGCAAGCGATCCGACAGCCGATGCGCAAGCATCCAGGGCCCTTTGCGGGTGGAAAATTTCACGATACAAGAACGCGGTTCCTGGACCATCGGAAGGAGCGCTGCTGATGCGGGTAATCACGGAGCTACAGTTGGCACACAAGCGTACCTTTGTGCGCGTGGATTTCAACGTACCGCTTGCCCAGGGCCGCGTCGCGGATGCCACACGTATCCGCGCCGCTCTGCCGACCATCGGCTATGCCCTCGAGCAAAAGGCACGGGTGATCCTTGCCTCTCACCTCGGGCGGCCCAAGGGCCAGCGACTTCCGCAAGCAAGCCTTGCTCCGGTGGCTACCGAACTGGCCGAACTGCTCGGCCAACCCGTCGCTTTTGCACCGGATTGTATTGGCCCAGAGGTTGAAGCCATGGTGGAGAGCTTGGCGCCCGGCAAAGTACTCTTGCTCGAGAACCTGCGCTTCCACCCCGGGGAGGAAAAGAACGATCCCGACTTTGCTCGTGCCCTCGCCCGCCTCGCCGACGTGTACGTCAACGACGCTTTTGGCACAGCCCACCGAGCGCACGCTTCTACGGTGGGCATGGTGGCTTACGTGCGCGAGAAAGCTGCCGGCCTACTGATGCAGCGCGAGTGTGAGTACTTGGGCAAAATTTTGCACCGTCCCGATCGGCCTCTTTACGCCGTTTTGGGCGGCGCAAAAGTGTCGGATAAATTGGCTGTGCTCGAAAACCTGTTACGGGTCGTCGACGGAATGTTGGTCGGCGGGGCAATGGCTTACACGTTCTTACGGGCCCGGGGAGTGGATGTGGGCTCCTCGCGCGTCGAGGATGACCTCGTCGATACGGCAGCGCGCCTGATGGAACAAGCCCGTTCCGCCGGAAAGGTGCTGTTGTTACCGATCGACCACCGCGTGTCGGCATCCATCGACGGCTCGGCCCCGGTGGAGGTCACAAGCCCGGGGATTCCCGCTGGGCGATACGGGGTAGACATCGGTCCTGCCACGGAACGCCTATTCGCCGCCGAGCTCAAAAAAGCGCGCACAGCTTTTTGGAACGGCCCCATGGGAATTTTCGAAGTGGAAGCATTTGCCCACGGTACCCTATCGATGGTCGATGCCTTGATCGACTCGGGAGCCGTGACCGTCGTCGGCGGGGGCGATTCGGCTGCCGCGGTCATGCGCTCGGGCAAAGCCGACAAAATTTCTCATGTCTCCACCGGAGGCGGCGCCACCCTGGAATTCTTGGAAGGCCGCACTCTCCCTGGGCTTGCCGCGCTGGAGGGCTGAGCCGTGCGCATTCCGTTGATTGTCGGCAACTGGAAAATGCATGGCCTCCTTGCCGAAGCTCGAGCATTGGCTGCAGCGGTACGAGCTGGCGCGGAAACCCTCAACGGCCGCGAGGTGGCTGTGGCACCACCGTTCACGGCTCTGGCCGCGGTGCGAGAAGTACTCCAGGACTCTGCCGTGGCCCTGGCCGCGCAAAACATGCACTGGGAAGAGCGGGGTGCCTTTACGGGAGAAGTTTCCCCGCTGATGCTGCGGGAAGTTGGCTGCCAATTTGTCATCCTCGGACATTCTGAGCGACGCCAGTACTTTGGCGAAACCGACGCGATGGTCGAACAAAAGGTCCGCTCCGCCCTGGCCCACGAGTTGGTCCCGATCGTGTGCGTCGGTGAAACCCTGAAAGAACGGGAAAGTGGTCAGACTCTCGAGGTCGTCACCACACAGGTACGCCGCGCGTTGCTGGCCTTGGAGGCCGCTGCTATACGCCGCGTTGTCGTGGCGTACGAGCCGGTGTGGGCCATTGGGACCGGACGCGTCGCGACGCCGCAGCAAGCCCAAGAAGTGCATCGGTGGATCCGGAATTTACTACGGGAGAAAGCAGGCGAGGTTGCGGCGGAGGTGCGGATTTTATACGGGGGCAGCGTGAAACCCGATAACATTGACGACTTGATGAAAGAACCCGACATCGACGGAGTGCTGGTGGGCGGTGCGAGCCTTGACGCGCAAGCGTTCGTGCGTATTGCCCGTTTCTCGCCGGCGCGCGAACGGGAGTGAGCCATGCACACAGTACTGGTCGTGATTCATATCGTCACCTGCTTGTTGCTGATTGGCATCGTTCTGCTGCAACAAGGACGTGGTGCCGACATCGGTGCCGTGTTTGGCGGCGGCAGCAGCACAACGGTATTCGGCTCTTCCGGAGCAGGAAATTTTCTCACCCGGATGACCGCTGGCTTGGCCACGGTGTTCATGCTCACGGCGGCAGTGCTCACGTACATGGGTGCCTACCAGGTAACCGGAACGGTATTCGACCAAGCCCTGCCCGAGCCACCTCCCCTCGAAGCCCCCGCACCTCAGGCTCACGGCGCGGAGGCTCCGGCACCGGCGGCGGCCCCGCAACCGGAAGCAGCAAACCCCGCTCCGGAGCAAGCTGCGCCCGTACCAGAACAAGGGGCTCCGCCGCAGTAAAAACAAGCTTTGTGCGAGGATGGCGGAACTGGCAGACGCGCTAGTTTGAGGGGCTAGTGGGGTAACACCCGTGGGGGTTCGAGTCCCCCTCCTCGCACTCCCGCTCACTCACGGGGAAGCCAACACGAGGCTCGCACCATAAGTGGCGGCCTTTTCCCGCGACGGGCGCGCCGCTTCGCCTGTGGCGGAACGTGGTTGCCTCGTCACGGAGGTACCCTGCTGTCCTAGCCCTTTTTCTTTACCCCCGCTCTACCGCGCTAAGAGTGGCTTCTCGACCCCCAGATTCAAGGCCGCTGGGGTGATCCATCAGCGGAACCGGACCGGTTTTTATCGAGAAGGATCGCCGCAACTAGCTCCCCCTTTGACTGCTGGCCGGGCTGCGACTTTACGACAATGCGTCAAGCAAACCGATCAGTGCCCTGCTAGCCACCCGTGGTGAGAGGCGAGAAGCGGACGGAAGCTTTGGCTTCCTTCCGCAACCAGAAAGGCGGCAACGCTCGGTGCAGGTGCGCCACCCCCAGCATCTTGCTCTACGAGTTCGTCCTTGCTCCGCACGGGTTGCGATGGTTCCGGGCGAGGATCAAAACAGGTGAACCGGCAAAGTCCGGAAACTTGTGCGCTCGGTTTCGTGCCGTCTGTGCCATCCGCTTCGTGAGCGACGCGAGGAGGATGCCAACGACACACGATTGCGGCGTGGTGTTGCTGCCTGGCCGCCGATTGTCCCACCAGACTTCGAGGCAAGCGATGACGTGCCACGGGCTCTCCACCAAGGAAGGGACCTAATGTGCGGGGCGACGATGGGTAGGCACAACTCTTCACAACGGCCGTAAAATGTGCAAGCGCTGCCCCGCGAAAGGAGCTTTCCATGGGAACGGGTGAGATCGAGCTCGATCGGGGGCAGAGAGAATTTTGTACTTTTCCGAAGGGAACGGTCCGACTCCTCGCTCCGGCTGGCTGCGGCAAGACCTACTCCCTGTTGTATCGGTGCAAGGCACTAGCGGAAGCGGAAAAACGCACACGGCGCTTTCTCGTATTCACGTTCACGCGTGCCGCCCGCGATGAACTTCGCGACCGCCTCAAGAAAACCCCCATCTTCGCCAACGTAGCGCCGTTCGTCACCGTCAACACGCTGAACGCTTGGGGATTTCGGCTGCTCAAAAACCGCATTCCCAACCCACGACTGGTCACGAAAGGTAACGAACGGGACTTCTGCATCAACAACGTCCTGCGGCCAGTGTGGACGAAGTACGAACGGCTGAAAGCGCTCTTGGAAGGTTCGGGGCGCATGAATGTCGTAGCCAACGAAGTGTGGAACCTGATTCAATTCCTCAAGTCCATGGGGCTCCGCCACGACCGGATCACCACCAAGAAAGCACTTGCCAAGGCTTTGCACTCCCTCGAACAGTGCCGGCTCGGCAATCAAGTGCGGCTGTTCTATCGGCGCCTGATCGACCTTGGAATTGTGACCACCGAAACGCGTTCCGTCCCGGATACGTTCGAAGAAATGTTCACTACGAAGACGCCCTCCATCCGAGAGGTGTACGAACACTTCGTGGCCTTTTGGAGCGAAGCAACGCGAGCCCTCGAGCAGGCGGCGTTCTTTTCTTTGGAAGATCAAAAGTACTGGGCGCGGATTTACCTCGAAGACGACCTCGCTGCAGGTCGAAAACCTACCGGGCAGGCGCGCTTCGACCACATCCTCGTCGATGAGTTTCAGGATATCAATCCTCTCGACCTTGCGCTGTTGACAGCCATATCACGGTCCCACGGAGCCCCGCTGACCATCGTTGGGGATGACGATCAGGCGATCTATGAGTGGCGCGGAGCCAGCCCCGAATTCATTTTGAACCCTGAGGTGCACCTCGGAGGCCGCTACGAAACCTTCGTCTTGACCCGAAATTACCGCTCGCCCCGAAACATTGTGGAAATGTCAAAAAGGCTCATCAGGCACAATCGTCGCCGGGTGCCGAAAGATGTAGTGCCTGTGCGCCGCCACGATGCTGAAATCCGCGTGCTTCGCCATGAGTTCATTTCCGATGCCGTCGATCATACTGTGAGCCTCGTCAAGCGACTGCTTGCGCGGGCAGACAAGCCCACCATTGCTCTCATCGGCCGCAAGCGGAGCCAAATCGTACCGTATCAAATCGTTTTCGCTGGGGAGGACATTCCTTTCTACGCAGCCGAGGACCTGCACGTGCTGCTCAGTGAAGCGTTTCAGGAACTGCGAAGCATCTTGGCCATCCGCGGGCGCCAAAGCTTAGGGGGTATGCTAGATGTCGATCCGATCAGCGACCTTTTGAAACTGTGCGACAAGGTCAAGCGCTTTCCGATCTCCAAAAAAGATCGCGAAGCCTTGCGGAGTTACCTGTACAAGCAGCGGGTCGCCAACCTACGCGAAGCTGCGAACGCCCTCGAACGGTATCAAGGCCCACTGAAAGGATCCAATGAAGGTGGCCGAATGAGTGCTGCATTCGCGCAAGCAATTTGGGGGCTGCTCAACGCTGAAACTGTGGCACAAGCCATCGGCGCGATCAGCAACCACTTCGACGGATTGCAAAAGGATTACGGCAAGTCCCTGGACGACATTTTTTACACGGATCCTCCGTTTTTGTATCTCGGCGCATTCGCCGAAAGGTACGGCACAGACTATGCGCGATTTTACCAGGATCTCGAACGCGCGATCCAAACGTTGGCACGGGTCCCACCCGACGAAGAAGCCGACGAACGAGAGACCCATTCGGATGGCATGCCAGAGGAACGCTTGCACCTCATGACCGCGCTCCGTGCAAAGGGTAAAGAGTTCGATGCCGTGATCATCCTCGACGCCAACGACGGCATCTGGCCTAGCGGGCTTGCCTCGGAAGAAGAGGACTTCGAGCAGGAGCGACGACTATTTTACGTTGCCGTGACCCGAGCGAGAAAATTCCTCTACTTCGTCTTGAGCGACAACTTTCTTGGGGAAGTACACTCGCCCAGCCGTTACCTTGCGGAGATGGGGCTAGAAATCCCTGGCGGTGGGGACCACCCCGCTGGGGCTGGAAGGCTCCGCAGGAGTTTCGTTAGAGCGAAAGCCAAAAATGACTTGAAGAGATAAGAAGTTCGCCTTCGGCACACGGCCCACGCGAAATCGCAATCGGGAACGGCATGAGGCGAAGCCACGGATCATGGTGCACCTGCGGCGAAAGCTCTGACGGCGCCTGACCGCACGTTGAGGACAGCTAGCCCGCTCCCGCTCGACCGTCCCTTCACCCGTTTTTCGTTTGCATGAGCAGGCTTCGGTGGGGTCGGCGCCCCAGGGAGTCCAATCCGAGCGACTTGCACGCAACTTTTGGCAACCTAGCCCCGCGCCTCTTGCAGTTCACCAGCGATTACGCCGCAAGAGTCTCCGAGCAATTTCTCTTCGATGGAAGTTAGCCACGCCATCTCAGAGCGCGTGGCTAGCGCTTCAAGACCCTTGCACGGGAACGACGAACTCCAGTTTTTCTTTCCCGCGGCGAACCACCAAACGAGCTTTCCCTGCAGGCTTGGCCCGATCGATCGCTTCCGAGAAGTCCTCCACGTCGCGGATCGTGGTCCCTTCGATCGAAAGAATCTGATCCCCGCTTTTTAGCCCGGTGTTTCCCTCCGCTGCGGTCACAATGACGCCTGTGGCCCCTTCGAGACCAAAGAATTGCGCAAGTTCCGCCGTGAGGTTTTGCACCGTGATTCCGGCACGAATTCGCAGTTCAGGCTCACCGCGCAAGGGTGTACCGGCCCGACCTTGCTCCTCTAACAGCGAGCGCGCCACATAGATAGGCCGCTCGCAACGGATGGCCAACGCAATGGCATCGCTCGGGCGGCTATCCACCTTCACGAGGCCTCGCTTACCGGTTATGTGGATTTCGGCAAAATACACGCCGTCCTTCAGCGTTGTTACGACCACTTTCTCCACCTCCGCTCCTGACTCCTGAAGCAGGCGCTGCAGCAAATCGTGCGTCAGGGGGCGCGGGGGCGTCATTCCTTCGAGCCGCATCGCAATTGCCTGGGCTTCGCTAGGGCCGATCCATATCGGCAACTGTCGCGAGCCGTCTTTTTCCGCCAGGATGACCACCAGGGATTGGCTGGAAAAGTCGAACGCAACGCCTTTGACACTCACGAGCACTTCAGCCGGTGGCTTCTCTTTACAAGCAGAGGCCAGTGCGAGGAAACAAATCCACAGCGAAG
>BEIG01000139.1 GCA_002898795.1 bacterium HR30
TTGGCGAAAAATTGCGCCCGGACAGGCCGGTCGTGCGAGTGGTTGCGTCTGCCTTGCAGACGGAGAAATATGCCCCAGGCCACCTATTCATGGGACCGGTCGTCGGTCCTGCGCAGATGACCGTCGACACGGCAGCACAGGCCTACAACGAAGCCGGGATCGGTCCGGAGGACCTGGACCTCGTGCAAGTACACGACGCCTTTGCCATCGAGGAGCTCGAATATTACGAGCTGCTCGGGCTTTGCAAACCAGGTGAGGCAGAGAAATGTATTGAGGAGGGCCACTTTGAGCTGCACGGTCGGCTGCCGGTTTCTACCGATGGTGGGCTCATCGCCCGTGGCCACCCCGGGGGGCCTACGGGGCTAGCGCAGATTTGGGAAACGAGCTTACAGTTGCGAGGCGAGGCAGGAAAACGCCAGGTCGAAGGCGCCCGCATTGGTCTTTGCCACATGATGGGTGGCGGCAGCGTCTGTGTCATTCATATTCTTCAGCGGGACTAGGGCAATGCCCGTATTCTGGGGAATAGTGCCGGCAGAGCGACCGGTGCGACGCGACACCCTGGTACGGATGCAACAAAACCTCCCACCGCACACGTGGCGTCGGCCTGACCGGCCACTGGTTCGTGCCGGTGTGACCGGCAGGGGAAATGACTTGCTCGTCCTAGCTTGGACGGCGCAGATGCTCTCCATGGAGCGAGCGGCGGGGGTTCGTTTCCTACAACGCGCGGGTGTACAGCGCGGCCATCGTGTGGCCAACACATTGCCGGGCGCGCTGGCAACCCCCGGAAGCCTTTTGCTGGGTGACGTCGTTGAGGATATCGGCGCGCTCGACATTCCCTTAGGTGCGATTACGAGTGCACAAGCGGCAGCGACCGCATGGGAGCTGTTGCGCTTGGTGGAACCACGCGTGCTCGTGTTAGAAACGACGAGCGCAGCGACGTTTTTTGCAGCGATGCCCTGTCAACGGGAGTGGTTTTTGGACACGGTCGTTTGGCTCCATCGTGAGCCGCCAGATACTTGGCCGACTTTGCCTGAAAACGTCCGGGCCAAGCAAACGATGCACTGGCTCACCGTCCCGGAGGTCCAATGCTTTTTCGCCTACTCTTGTGACGGAGGCCATTTTCATGTCGATGAGTGCTTGGGTGTGCGAGTGGTCGCCTCTGCCGGTTCCACGGACACCGCGTCGGGCCTGCTGGAAGTTGCGTGGGACGACCCGGAACAAGGAACGCTTTCTTACCTCTTACCGTGGGCAATCAAAAGAGACTCTCAAATATGCCCTCTAACAGGACAGCAGGCAATTTGCCTGCTGGAATCCCCGCCTCTGTGCGCCGCTCCTAGCTAGGCGGGGTTCGAGCAAGGAGGTTACAAGGGCCAATGGACCTGCGCCTAACTCCATCCGAAGAAGCTTTCCGCCGTGAGGTTCGTACGTGGTTGGAACGGAACCTGCCGCCTGGGTGGGGGACACCCAGCTACCGCCCGCCGCGCACGCCTGAAGAGCAGGTTGCCTTTGCCCGTGAGTGGCAGAGAAAACTTTTTGAGGGAGGTTGGGCTGGCCTTACCTGGCCCAAAGAGTACGGCGGACGCGGTGCCACCGTGATCGAACAACTCATTTACAACGAGGAGTACGCTCGCTTCGCCGCACCCGACATCTTGTGCCTGAAAATTGGATTGAGTTTAGTTGGTCCGACGCTGATCGCTTGCGGCACAGAGGAGCAAAAGCGCCGCTTCCTCGCGCCCATCTTGAGGGGTGAGGAAATTTGGTGCCAAGGTTTTTCGGAACCCAATGCTGGATCGGACTTGGCATCGGTTCGTACACGTGCCGAACTATGTGGCGACGAGTTTGTGGTTAACGGCCAGAAGATTTGGACCAGCGTGGCCCGGTATGCCGACTGGTGCATGTTGGTGACCCGCACCCGCTTCAGTGAATCGAAGCATCATGGCCTGACTTTTTTGCTCGTGGACATGAAAAGCCCGGGGATCAGTGTTCGGCCCCTGCGGGAGATGACGGGCGAGGCCTGGTTCAACGAAGTATTTTTCGAGGGCGTGCGTGTCCCACGCTCAAATGTCGTCGGGGAAATTGACCGAGGTTGGGATGTCGTTCTCACCACACTTGGGCACGAGCGAGCTGGTACCACCCCTCATGTGCGGTTACAAGCGGAGGCACGACGGCTGGCACGCTTGGCCCGCAGTACGTCGGTCGGACAGGAGACGGCAGCCTCGAATCCGCTGATTCGCCAAAAGGTTGCTCAATCGTGGATCGAAACTCATATCTTGCGCCTGAGTGCGTATCGCAACGTAACGCGCTTGTCGCGCACGGGAATACCGGGACCGGAGGGGTCGATTTTAAAGCTGTTTTGGAGTGAGCTGGAACAGCGGCTGAAAGAGACTGCATTTGAGATACTCGGGATGCGAGGGAACTTAACGGAAGAAGACCGGTGGTGTGCCGATGGAGGTTTTTGGTGTCACGAGCTGTTATGGTCGCGCTCTGCGACCATTTATGCGGGCACATCGGAGATTCAGCGAAACATCATTGCACAACGCGTGTTAGGGCTGCCCCGGGGGTAACTACTGGCCGCTTGACCGAGTTACTGTGTCGGGTAAGCCACAAATCGAAGTGCGGTGCCGTGCAGTCGATCTTCCCTCAATTTTGTTCGTTTTGTGGGCGACCTTTGACGAACGTTGTCGGTGGTGTTGGCGTGCATTGCCCCACCTGCAACCACGTGCACGCCCGCAATCCGACAGTCGGTGTTGCCGTGGTGTTGGTGGAGAATGGGCGTGTCTTGCTCGTGCGGCGCGGCCGGGGGCGCTTTGCAGGATTGTGGTGCATCCCGTGCGGCCACGTGGAGTGGGACGAGGACGTGCGCGATGCCGCCCGACGGGAGATGAAGGAAGAAACCGGGCTAGAAGTCGAGATCCTAGGTGTGTGTGACGTACGCTCCAACTTCCACGACCCTGCTCGGCAAACAGTTGGAGTCTGGTTCTGGGGGCGAAGGACTGGCGGCGAACTCGTAGCAGGCGATGATGCCACTGAGGCAAGCTTTTTCCCGCTAGTGGCCCTCCCGGAACTGGCCTTCCCTACCGACCGCGAACTTCTTGCAGACATTCGAGCTGGACGATTGCGTCTTCCTCCTGGCGAGCCTGCGTAATTCCCTCGGATGGGCAAACTTTATAAGCCACGCTCGAGCGCCCGTTGAGTAAACTCGTCATCACTTAGGCCCGTATCGTAGGTGACTTTTGTGAAATCCACGACCGTTCGGCTGCCGGTAGCTTCGTTGCGCATCTCCATACGAAACGGAGTGGGAATTGCTCCCACGCGCCGAACATCTCCGAGGACCAGGGTCTTCACTACCTGCCCCCCTTTATCGACCAGCTCGAACTTGCGAACGATCAAATCTTTCGTGTCGATCCAAGTACGCACCTTGGCATAACTGAGATCCTTGCCGGTGGGTGTGAACTCTAGGATGTGGCAAGGAGTCCCGTCGAATTCTTCGTCCCGAACGAACTCGGCACGCGCTTCCGTATCGTCCCAATCCAGAATTTGGGTGATTACGGCTAAATCCTCATAGCTGAAGTCGGTGCCCACAAAACTCTCACGTTTTGCCGCCCCACTGATTTGCCGGATCTTGCCGAGCTCCGGGAGGTACAGCCACTGCTCATCTTTGCCCTTAGGATCCGCCCACTGAAGCATGCCAACTCCACGAACATCCTCTGGGGCGGAGAAGAAAACGATGGAACGGGTTCGGTCCTGCTCGTACTTTTTAAGCTTGATGAGGAGCTCGCGCGACCTCTCTCCCCCGCGGCGATCCACGATTTTCAGCTTGAGTTCCTGTGTCCGATCGTTCCACTTCCGTTCGCCATCTGCCAGCTTTCGTGCTGCTTCGAGGATTGCGCGTGCCCGATTAGCGTCGTCAGCGTAAGCAATGAGCGGGAGGCACTGAGGTGCAAGTAGCAGCCAGACGTAGAGCCAGATTCGTACGTGCCGATCGTTCATTTTCCCTCCCCGCAAAATTTTATTTTGTCTCGGTGCCATAGCCCTGCACCCAAAGCAACCCTGTATAGACATAGTGCAGCCCGGAGAGCGTTGTTGTCCCGGCAGTGACATACCAAAGGGCCTGATTGAACGCAGTCATCGGCAGCTCCGGGCGGGCGAGCGTCAGGAGAGCGAATCCGATGGTGAGCATACCGAAAAAGGTGTTGACCTTGCTGATGCCCGATGGAGCGACTTCCATTGGTTTGGCGAAGAAATAAAGAGCAAGGTAGCCGGCGAGAATGACCACGTCGCGCGTTGCAACGAGAATGAAGAGCCAGACCGGTAGCACGCCGTACCAAGTGAGGCTCAAAAACGAACTCACTACCAGGAGCTTGTCTGCGAGAGGGTCCAGGCTGGCGCCAACGGCACTCTTGCTGTTCAGTGCTCTGGCCAGCGCGCCATCTATTGCATCGGTGATTCCAGCGAGAAGAAATAGCGCCAAAGCGGCGGCGTAGTGTCCGCCAGTGAGGAAAATGAGAAAGGCAGGCACGGCCACAATTCGAGCCAAGGTGAGGAAATTCGGCAGTGTGAGCATCGCGAGGCGACGTGTCGTGTATCGCGGCGGAGTTACGCCTGCAAGACTCGGAATCGCCGCTACTCTTGGCCTTGCGTGTACGCGAAGCAGCGCTAAGCGGGTTGTCTCTCTTCGGTGAACCCTCGGGCTATTGACCAGTTGGCTTTAAGGGAGGAGACCGTGTCGGAAGAAAATGCGCGACAGCGCTTCCGGATAGCGCGGATCTTGTTAGTCGAAGACAACCCGGACGACGTCGAGTTAGTCAAGCGGGCTTTGCAGCGAGGTCATGTGGATAATCCTTTAACGGTGATGAACAATGGCCGTGAAGCGTTGGATTTCCTCTTACGAGAAGCAGGCAGGCTCGACATGCCCCCGTTCGACTTACTGCTGCTCGATCTGACGCTGCCCGGGTTGGACGGGAGAGTCCTATTGCAGGAAATGCAGGCGGACAAGCGGCTGCGCCGGATGCCGGTTATTGTGCTGACGGGATCGGTCCGCGAAGAGGATTGGATTCGTGCTTACAAAACCGGAGCGGTTGCATTTTTGAGGAAGCCGTTTGAGCTGGAACGCTTTCTTGCCACCATGGGCGACTTGTACGGCTACCGGATCTTGATCGTGAAGGACGAGAGCCTGTGAGTGTGGCATTTTCAAAGCCGTGGCGCTCGAAGCGCCGGGTGCGGGTTCTTGGGGATGTGCCGCTGCGCCTGCTTTGCGTCCCTGTCCCAGCTTGGAGACATCGTTTCTATCGGATGACTTGGTTACAACGTCCCCAGAACGCCATTGCCAGTTGTAGGCATTCTGCGTAACGTTGAAAATCGGTCGGCTTGGTGATGAACGCATTTGCGCCTGCCTTATAGGCCTCGCGAATTTCGGCAGGGTCGTCGGAAGAGCTCAGAACTACGGCGGGTATGTGCCGCAGAGCAATCTCCCGGCGAAGGAGACGGAGAAACGTGATTCCATCCAGTTGGGGCATCCGCAAGTCCACGAAGACGACCACTGGCAAACCGGAGTGGCTTGCAAAGGGATCGGCCGCGAGCTGTTGCAATCGCGCGAGCGCGGCCCGGCTGTCCCGGTGCCACTCGAGGGCGCTCTCTAATCCGGTGTCCTCCACCAAGACTTTTAGCAACTCCCACTCGGCTGGGTCATCGTCCACCAGCATGATGGGTGCCTGGTGAGGCCAATTGCCTAACGTTGCTGCCCGTGAAATCTGGGGCACAGGTTGGTTGTGGCTTGCTGTTGCAGGAGCTGGCGGTCGAGACAAGGTGGAGCCGTCCGAGCCCAGCGTAGGTAAACCCAAGCGCAGGTGCAGCCACCGCGATTTACGCGCTTCGAGCTCAGCAAAGGGGTAGTGGTCGAGGATCGGGCGAGCGATGCCAAGCTCGATTGCGGCCTGGCCCTTCAGAACTGGCCCTTCTTGGTTGCCGTTAGGCTCTTCGCCGTCGAGAATCCAGTCGAGCCCCACCTCGCCTGGAAAGGCATTTCCGCGTATGTGGACGCTTCGAAGCTTTGCCTGTGAGTGCAGGCTTTCCGTGTATTGGCAAAGTGTTTCCACCAAAAGGCGGAAGTGCCGGGCGTCCCACCCGTGGAGGTCAATGTCCAGTTCCCTGTCTTCGATTCGGATCGGAGTTTCGGCTTCAAGCCTCGTGGTACAGACCTCTATGATCGTGGGAAGTATCCGAAACGATTCAGATACTACTGGTGGCTGTAGCGCTCGGGCTAAGCGAGTCAGAGAGTCGCTTTGAAGTTCCAAACGCCGTGCATTTTCTCTGATGCGATCCAGGTAGCGTCGCGCATTTGTGGGAAGGTTGGTGTACATGTCCTCTTGCAAGGCTTGCGCGAAGCCCGATACCGCTCGGATGGGGGCACGGAACTCGTGCAAAAATTCGCAAAGAATTTCTGCCAAGGCTTGGGATTCCATCGCGCAGCGTGTCAACGGCAAGACGTCGGCTTTGTCGAAGTTACCTTTAAGCTGCCTGCCTTTTGGAGAAGAGGCAACCAGAAAGTCACCTCACCTGCTGGGAAAGCGCGAACTCAGTGGTTCACGCTTCCGTGCAAAGAGTGTTTCCGCAACTGCCCGGCGAGTTTTGGGGGCACGAAGGCACACAGCTCAACGCTGTCCGCCGAATAATGCTCTTCGACAATCCGCCCGAGTCGGCGGACTCGCGCGACTAAGTCGCCGCGATGCAAAGGAAGCTGAACACGAACCTCCTCGAAGAGCGTCATCAGCTTTTCCTCGATGCAGTGAAGGAGTTGTCCCAAACCCTCTCCCGTACGGGCCGAGACGAAACAAGCCGGCGAACCAGGCGGAACAAACGGCGGATCACGGACCAAGTCAATTTTATTGAAGACGAGGATCCGTGGTTTGTGGGCAACTTCCAGCTCGCGTAAGACGGATTCCACCACTTCTTGCTGGTGCGCCATCATTGGGTGGCTTGCATCCACGACGTGCAGTAACAGGTCCGCGGTTTGTACCTCCTCGAGCGTGCTTTTAAATGCGTCGACAAAACCGTGTGGCAGTTTGTGGATGAAGCCGACGGTGTCGACCAGTAACGCGGTCATCCCCGCGGGAAGGCGGAAGTGGCGGACCATCGGGTCCAGCGTTGCGAAGAGTTGATCGGCCACCAGGGCGTGTGCAGCCGTCAACTGGTTCATCAAGGTCGACTTGCCCGCGTTGGTGTAACCAACGAGTGCTACGACGGGAAGCGGAACGTCGGAGCGACTTTGCCGGTGGATGTGCCGGGTCCGAGCAACCTCGCGCAAACGACGCCGCAAAACGGCTACGCGCTCCCGCACTTTGCGTCGATCCACTTCCAGTTGCGTTTCGCCGGGCCCGCGCGTGCCGACTCCGCCACCAAGACGGGAGAGGTGTTGCCACTGCCTGGTCAGACGCGGCAGCAAGTACTGGAGCTGCGCCAGTTCCACCTGAAGCTTCCCTTCCAAGCTACGGGCACGCTGTGCGAAGATGTCTAATATGAGTTGGCTTCGGTCGATTACCTTGATCCCCAGCGCAGTTTCTAAGTTTCTTTGCTGTGCAGGGGCGAGTGATTCGTCGAAAATCACAACTTGAGCCTGATTTTCCCAAGCGTAGCGTCGGACTTCGTCGACCTTGCCGGAGCCAATGAACGTAGCCGGTTGCGGGCGAGCTAGCACCTGAAGGACGCGCCCCACCACCTGGACACCCGCACTCTCCGCCAGCCGCTCGAGTTCGTCGAGCGATTCCAGCCCGCCAACGGCATCTCGTTTAGGCCGTTCCACACCCACCAAAACGGCTCGTTCCCGACTTTGTGGCCCCCGTTGCCAGCGAGCGGGTACGGATGGAACCCATGGCGGGTATTGATACCCCTCGCCCTTGTGAACTCTACTCGATCCGTTCGGTTGCCTCACTGCAAGTAAACCGCGCCCTCGCCGAGAACTTGCTCAACCTCGCTGATGAAGCCTTCGCTAGGCGTTACCCTGAGGCTTGGCGGCAACGCTAGGACGACCTCGTATTTGGGTTCTGCGAGCCACAGGTGGACAAAGGCTTCGCAACTTCCACGGTGACGCGAGCAGGCTTGCCGCAAGCGCAGCAAGGTATC
>BEIG01000140.1 GCA_002898795.1 bacterium HR30
AACCTGATTGGGCTAGGCTTGTTGCGCCGAGGCGGAGGCGCAGAGATTCCCTTTTTTAGCTGGATGATCGTGGCCTTGCCGATCACACTGACGATGTGGGGTTGGATGGTTTGGCGCTTACGCAAGTTGGGGGTCGGCTTGGAATCGGCGCTGGCTGCACTGAAAGGCAAACTTGCAGAGCAACGAATTGCCTTGGGGCCGTGGAGTTCAGGACAACGAAACACGATGATTGCCTTTGGGGTCACGGTGGCGTTGTGGGTGGCGCCTGGGGTGGTGGCCCTGGTGGGGGGTCGAGACCATCCATGGTATGGGTGGCTGGCCTCCACGCTCCCTGAAGGTGTTTCTGCCCTACTTGGAGCAGGTCTTCTGTTTGTCCTGCCAACGGACCTCAAACGCCATCGCTTCACCTTAAGTTGGGAGGACGCGGCACGGATCGATTGGTGGATTGTCTTCCTGTACGGGGGTGGGATGGCCTTAGGCGGCCTGGCTTTTCAGACCGGGCTTGCAGAAGCCGCGGGGCGCGCGCTGACCGAAGCCCTTGGCATCGACACGCCGTTCAGTCTGGTGTTGACCGCCACTGTATCGGCGACTGCTTTGTCCGAGATGACCAGTAACACCAGTGCCGCCAACATGGTTGTGCCCGTCGCGATTGCGTTTGCTCAATCGGCTGGGGCCGACCCGACCCTACCCGCTCTCGGGGCAACGATGGCAGCATCGCTTGGTTTTTTGCTGCCGGTTTCGACCCCGACTAATGCGATCGTGTACAGCTCCGGGCGCATTCCGCTTCGGTTTATGCTCCGCTATGGAGCATTGCTCGATATTGCCGGCATTCTAGCCGTAACAGCAGGAGTGGCACTTGTGGCCCCGTTGGTGTTGGGGGCTCATTAGAAAAGTTCCACCGCGTTGGTCCACACCTCTGCTGGAGTTCGCTCCACCCGTGGCTCGCACGTTTTAAGCCGCAGAGGGAAACGGTCACCCTTGGCGATCTCAGCCCGAGGCTCGACGCCCCTGACTTCGAACTCATAGCGCGGGGCAGGCTCGCGAATAACCCAACACCCTTGGTCGAGCACGATGGCTGCGTTTAGCGGAACAATTTCAGCGGTGAGCAGACCCTGTGGTGTGTCTGCGGATACGGTGGGCGCAATCCGCACCGGTAGGGCAGTAACGCTGTGCAAGGTAATTCGAGAACCGTTCAAGGAGCGGTAACGATCGAAATCCGTACGCGCAAAAATTCGTGCGTTGCCTGCCGAGAGGTTTTCCGTCACGCGTGAAGTGGTTTCCTCCCAAAAGCGTGGCGGACCGACATCGACATGAAGGAAACGCTGCCGCTGATAGAAGCCTACCCCGCCGATCTGCTCCGCCCGCAGCCGCAACCAAAGCTTCCGTAAATCCATGCCGGGAAGTGCAATGTCCGCCGCCAAGCCCTGGGTGTGCAACGACGCCAACGCGACCGCTTGCCCTTGCGCTCCGAGCTGCTCGTTGAACTCGGGGCTGCGGTAGCCAGACAGCAACACCATGGGCCGCGCGCGATAACGGCTTTGTAAATATCCGAGGAGCTCCACCAGTCGCAACGGAATTGGTTGTGTTCGGCCATCGTTGCGCGAGCGAAAAAAGCGGTCGACTTGCTCGCAGGCTGCAGAATCGTAGGAGCCGTCCGCGTTGCGGTAGCGGATATGGAGCCGTTCCTCAAAATGTGCGTGCTCTAATTCGAGGTGCCCATTGCCAGCAAAGAAAAAACGCAAGGCTGGTGCTGATCCGGCTCTTGGCGAACTTGGCTGCGCCAGCAGCGCTGCTGGCTGGGCCCCAATGAACGACCAGGCAAGCACCGCTGTCAGCACACGCCAAGGGTAAGCGTTCCGAGAGCGGCGTTTTCCCTTAGCGGCGAATCCACTCCGGGGCACGGCAGAGGTCCTTGGTAATGTTTTTCTGGTGAGCTTCGAGTGTCCCCCCACCAATTTCGATCAGCTTGGCGTCGCGCCAGAGGCGCTCGACAACGTACTCTCCCATGTATCCGTAGCCGCCAAGGACCTGAATGGCCCGATCGGCGATGTTTTTGCCGACCCTGGCTGCGAACAGCTTCGCTCCGTCCGCATCGGCGCGGTTGCCTAACGACCGCAAGTCCAGCCTGCGTGCCACGTCGTACACATAGCTGCGTGCAGCCCGGAATTCGGCATACGAGTCGCCAATGTAGCGTTGGATCTGTCCGTGCTCTCGCAAAGGCACGCCAAAAGCGTGGCGGGTGTTGGCATACTGCACCATGGTTTCCAGGCAGCGCATGGCGATCCCCAGGGACATTGCCGCTAAGGCCACTCGTTCGATCTCTAGGTTACGCATCATGTGTTGTAGGCTTGCTCCCTCTTCTCCAATGAGATTGCCCGCGGGAACAAGGCAGTGATCGAAGACAAGTTCAGCAGTCATGGAAGACCGCATTCCCAACTTGTCGTGCAAGCGTTGTCCTAAGGTGAACCCAGGCATGCCTTTCTCGACCAGAAAGGTGCTGATCTTGCCTCCGGTCTTGGCGTAGACGAGAAACACATCTCCCAAGGTGTTGTCGTCGATTGCCCCGTTGGTGATGAACATTTTCCGTCCGTTCAGGACATAATGGTCACCTTGGAGCTCGGCCGTGGTGCGCATTCCTAGAACGTCTGTTCCGGCCTCGGGTTCCGTCATACACATGCCGCCGATCCACTGGCCAGAAAGCACTTGGGGCAGCACTCGCCGCTTCTGCTGCTCGTTGGCGTTGGTGGCAAAATTGTGCACGAACAACACGGCGTGGGCGAGATACGCTAGGCAAAACCCTGGATCGGACCAGGACAGCGCTTCATGGACAATCACCGCCGCAGTTGCATCCAGCCCTGCGCCGCCATCCTCGCTCGGCACGGTCAGGCCCAGGAGTCCCAGTTCGCCGGCGCGGCGGAACAGTTCTCGGTTGAAGCGTTCGTCGCGGTTATAGCTTTGTGCTTGCGGTTCCACCTCGTCGCGCACGAAAGATTCGACCGTGTGCGCTAACAGGCGGTGTTCCTCGGTGGGTGCGTGCAAAGGGAACTCTTTCCACCAAACGTTGCCGTCGCGCTGCGTGTTCATGCGCGGTATTGTCGGTTAGACGTCGCGGTGGCACAAGGGCTTGCAGGAAATCAGCGGTGTGCCCTTCGCCCATTGCCAGTCGCACGCCGGCCGTTGCGGCGTACCTGATTCAAGTCGCGTACCGCCCCCCGAGCGGCGCTGGTCGTGAGCAAAGCGTAGGCTTGCAGCGCGGGGGAGACCACGCGTTGCCGGGAACGCGGCGTCCAAGCCAAGGCGCCGCGCTCGATTTCGGCGACACGCCGTTGCTTCAGTTCGGTTTTGTCCACCAAAAGCTCGATCTTCCGCTTCGGAATATCGATGCGAATCCGGTCACCATCGCGAACGAGGGCAATGGCCCCACCTTCGGCCGCCTCCGGGGAGACGTGACCAATGCTCAAACCAGAAGTGCCGCCACTGAATCGTCCGTCCGTCACCAACGCGCACGCCTTCCCCAGTTGTTTGGCCTTGATGTAGGATGTGGGGTAGAGCATTTCCTGCATGCCGGGTCCGCCTTTGGGTCCCTCGTAGCGGATGACCACAACGTCTCCCGGGCGAACCTGGTCGTTGAGGATCGCATGACACGCCTCTTCTTGAGATTCGAACACGCGTGCCGGACCTTCGAACGTCCAAATTGATTCATCTACGCCGGCGGTTTTCACGATACAACCATCGGGGGCAAGGTTGCCGTAGAGAACGGCCAGGCCACCGTCCGGGCTGTAAGCGTGTTCCACGCTGCGGATGCAGCCGTTGACCGGATCGCGATCCACGTCTGCGTAATAGGTCGATTGGGAAAACGCCACCGTGGTTCGCACACCACCCGGCGCGGCAAGCGAGCGCTGGCGGGCCTCGGGCGATGCGGTAGGTCGGCGAATGTCGTTGGCATCGATCGCCTCTCCCATGGTGCGAGTATGCACGGTCGGGACGTCGCGATGAATCAAGCCAGCGCGGTCGAGTTCTCCCAAGATGGTGAAGATTCCTCCGGCCCGGTTCACATCCTCCACGTGATAGTGCGACGATGGGGCTACTTTGCAAATGTTCGGCACCCGTCGCGACAACCGATCGATGTCTTGCATCGTGAATGGCACGCCAGCTTCGTGGGCGATCGCCAAGATGTGAAGAACCGTGTTGGTGGAGCCGCCCATGGCAATGTCCAAGGTCATCGCATTTTCAAATGCCTCGAAGGTTGCGATGCTCCGTGGCAGCACACTGGTATCGCCTTGCTCGTAGTAACGACGGGCCATCTCCACGATCAGCTTGCCCGCGGTCTCGAAAAGCTGCCAACGCAAAGAGTGCGTTGCCACGATGGTACCGTTTCCGGGAAGGGCCAAGCCCAGAGCCTCGTTTAAACAATTCATGCTGTTGGCAGTGAACATGCCCGAGCAGGAACCACACGTAGGGCAGGCGGACCGTTCCATCTCCAACAGCTCTTCGTCGCTGACGCGATCGTCGCCGGCAGCAACCATCGGGTCGATCAAGTCGAGCTTTCGACGTGGGAGGGGGTTACCGTGGGCGTCGTGAGTTCCCGCCGAAGTGCCAGCTTCCATCGGGCCCCCGGACACGAAAATGGTCGGGATGTTGAGCCGCATGGCCGCCATGAGCATCCCGGGCGTGATTTTGTCGCAGTTGGAAATGCACACCAGGGCGTCGGCGACGTGGGCTTGGACCATGTACTCCACGCTGTCTGCGATCAAGTCGCGGCTCGGCAAGGAATAAAGCATGCCCCCATGGCCCATGGCGATACCGTCGTCGACGGCAATCGTGTTGAACTCCACCCCCCAGCCGCCTGCGGCATCGATCACCTTTTTCAAGCGCTGCCCCACATCGTGAAGGTGAACATGCCCGGGCACGAACTGGGTAAAACTGTTGGCAATGGCGATAATGGGTTTATGAAAGTCGGCGTCCTGCATCCCGGTGGCGCGCCAAAGAGCGCGCGCACCCGCCATGTGACGGCCCTGGGTGGTGACCCGGCTCCGATAAGGGTTCATGGCCCCCAAGTCTAGTCCGGCGCGGGTCAAGTAGCAATCGACGTCGCTACGGTTAGCTGGGCTAACGAGGCCCCTTACTCCTCGTCCGGAAGTGGCTCAGCGGGCGGAACGTACTCCTTCCCCTCCTCGATGGCTTCCACCACGTCCTCCGTCTGTGGCGGCTCGGGGCGTGCTTCGACGGCTGGAGGCACCGGTGGTTTGTCCCGGTCCTCCCTTTCCCACAGGAGCTCGTTGATTTGAAGCCGATCGACGATCTCTCGCACACCGACCATGTCGGTCAAGAGCTTAAGCAAGATCTGATGCTCTGCTTTGCTCGGCAAAGCGCCATCGAGGTACACGACCCCGTGCCGAGCCACAATCCGCAACTCTTCCATGTCCACGCGGCCATCTTCCCGCACGGTTTCACGTAACGTTTCCTCCAGTTCTCGGTCGGACATCAGCTCGAGGTCTGCGGGCAGCGGGGCTCTCCGGGGGCCCTCCTCCGTTTCCTCCGGTACTTGCGGGGCTTCGCGCTCTCGCTTTTCCGCGCATTGCACACAATAAGGGGTCTGGGGGATGGCTCGCAGTCGAGCCAGGGGGATCTTCTGGCCGCAGTCGACACAGATCCCGTATGTGCCCTCAGTAATGCGTTGCAGTGCAGCGTCAATGGCCGCTACCTCCCGCCTTTCATGTTCTCCAAGCCGGCCGTACAACCGAGCCGCCCGCTCCTCTTGGGCGAGTTCCTCGACCTCCGACTCCCGCTCTGCGGTAATGGCGGCAAGGTCGGCCTCGGTTTCTGCCACCGCGTGCAGGAGTGCCGCGCGCTGCCGGCGCAATTCGCGAGCTAGTTTCAGTATTTCGCGTTCCTTCATGATATTAACTCCGCCGAGCTTTATCCCGTGTCATTGTTCGGACCCGATCCCGTCCTCGCTTTGGTCATCTCGTTGTTATGTTGGCACACCCACCGGCGGCGCGGGCCTGCGGCACGAGCCACTCGCTGCGGGGCTTAGCGGTAAGCCCCCGCGCTATCCAGCTTGCACTTCGATCTTCCGCGGCCGCTTGCCGGGCTCTTCCGTTTTTGGAAGCCGGATCTCCAGCACGCCGTCCTTCAACGTGGCATTGGCCGCGTCCGCTTTCACTTCAACCGGCAGCGTGATTGTCCGCGTGAAAGAGCCAAAAGTTCGCTCGCTGCGATAGTAGTCTTTTTCTTTCACCTCCTCGCTTCGCTGTTTCTCCCCTTTGATGGTCAGCGTTTTGTCCGTCAGGTGCACTTCGACCTGGTCTTTTGTTAACCCGGGTAGCTCCGCTTTGACGACCAAGTCGTCCCCCTCCTCGTACACATCCACGGCAGGTACTTTGAGCTCGAACTCGCGTAGGGGTCGCCACATTTCTGGCCACTCGATGCGGGGCCACGGCAACCGGGGGAAGTCGGCAAAGAAGCGCTCTACAAAGCGCTCGAACGGATCGACGAACGCCCGCTCCACCGGCGTAGCATGGACGGGTACGACCTCACCCGTGCGCGCTGTTTTTTTCTTAGCGGTTGCTGCTTTTCCCTTGGCCATCGCTCGTCCTCCTTTCGTCGCTTGCGCACCTCAAAATTTGTCTGGAGTTTTGTCTGCGCAAGGGGTAACGCAATTCCAACGCCACTCGGGGACTGGGCCAATGTTGCGCGCTGTACAGAAGACCTTCTTGGTTTTCGGAAGGGTAACTGGCGGAGCAGTGTCGGATGCGGAACGTGGCACGCGTTCCGAGGTAGCGAAAAATCCATTGTCTAGGGCCGGCCAGGTTGTTAGCCTGAGTTACGCTTAGAAAAGCTCGTGGGGCTTCGCCCCGCGGGGCTTAGCGTCCGCTCCCCCTCTCTTAGCCCCCCTTCGGGAGGGGGGCGGCGCTGAGCTCGAGCCGCTCGATGGGAGCAGCGCGAGCTTTTTGCCCGAGAGACCAGCCGCGCTGCGCATTACAGGAAACGCGGGGGAGAACGCGCCGACAAACCCGGAAAGTTCTGGAGCCTGTCTACCGCCTTGCCGACACGCTACGCGAGAGTGTTTTTACGCGGCCGACCGTGCACGGAAACCCTGTGGGGCATGAGAGCGAACCCAGACGGAGGGGCTGGAGCGAAGTCCTCGCGCCTAGCCTGGGGATTCTGTTCATGAGTGGCCGTATTCCGCTACAACGGCGGCAATTTCCCCTTCTGCTCCGATGCTCGACCAGACCCCGGTTCGCGCACTTCGCTGGCTGAGACTGTACGGTCACAGGTTTCGTCGCGCTGCGAGCGAAACCACGCCATACTCGTTGCCAAAGAAGAAGGGAGTCTATCGGCGAGCCCCATCAAGGCGCCTGGGAAAACGTTGAAAATTTTTTCTAGCGTGGCCCTTAGGGTTTTCCGGCCCAAATTGGCCGCGAGCGGTTAACGACCGGGCCTGTTGGCCCTACAAGTGAACGTGGCCAAGGAGCGCTCTCGGTAGCTCCCGAATCCAGGGTGTGAGAACGGGCGTACGCTTGGAGGTGCGGCAGGCGTGTTTGCCGTGGCTTAAATGCGTGCTGCTACCAGGAGGACCCTGCAGGCATCGCCAATCCGGGCTCTCCGCGAAGCATGCGCGCTGGACGCATCTTTCCGGGTTCCCCACACGTAGTGCGAAAGGCGGCTGCTCGTGCCTTTGTGAAGGTTCCGTGTTTCTCTTTGCTGCGTTTGTGGCTACAAGGTTTGCCTTGTTATGAAAGCGGTGGTCCTTTGCGCAGGGTTGGGTACGCGGTTGCGCCCATTGACGTTCAGCACGGCCAAACACTTGATCCCTGTGGCCAACAAGCCGGTGCTCTTTTACGGTCTGGAGAGTTTGGTCGAAGTTGGCGTACGGGAAATTGGCATCGTCGTTAGCCACGAAAGTCGACCGGTGATTCAGAACGCCGTAGACGATGGTAGCCGGTGGGGTGCAGTGGTGACGTACATTGAGCAGCCCAAGCCGCAGGGTCTAGCGCATGCGTGCGCGTGTGCCGAAGGCTTCGTAGGCGGCGAACCCTTTATCATGTACTTGGGGGACAACCTGCTGCCCG
>BEIG01000141.1 GCA_002898795.1 bacterium HR30
TAGCTGGCCCGAATCGAGTCCGTGTCGACGCCCGAGGGTAACAGCAAGCTACGCTCGAAGCGCCCGTAACGAACCTCGCGGTAAAACCGGCTAGACCCATTGCCTTCGTGCGTCTCTTTGCGCTCGCCGCGGATCGTCAGCCGGTCTCCATCGACGCTTACCTCCACGTCTTTCGGGTCCACACCGGGGAGGTCAGCGCGGATAACGTACTCGTCGCCGCGAACGAAGGACTCGACGGCCGGCGCCAGCGGGCGTTCAAATGGCCTGACCCACCAACGCTCCTCCTCGCCAAAGAAGCGAGCAAACAGGTCGTCAATCTCGTTGTGCAGGGCCGTCAGTTCGGCAAAGGGTCGCCAAGGAACCAAGGCCGTCATCGTCGCTTCACCTCCTTTCCCGAAAGGATTAGCCGCAACGCGGCGAGCGCCGAAATAATCACGCTCGACGAACTTTCAAGGGGCCAAGATGCAAGTTTTTAACCGCGACGGGGCCTTTCGCGTTTTCCCGCACTCATCACTTGGCCCCTGCCCCGCGCCGTTTACAGTCTTGCGTTTAAGATGGGCGCGGCAAGCTTGAGCACGGTTACGGGTAGGGCCGAGGTAAACTCGTACTGGCCTGCTTCCGGCCCAGGGACTGAGGCAGTGACCACCCCAAAAAACCGATCGTCGATAAAGAAGAAAAAGGTTGCGGTTCTGTTAACCGGTTTCGCTGAGATCACGCCACCGCCCCGGCGAAAAGTCTTGAACCGATTATCTCCGGAGCCGGTTTTTCCTCCCACAACCGCCGGGGTACCGTCCCGATGAACGAACACCCCGCGCAAACGGCGCGCGGTCCCCTGCTCCACAACCTCCGCCAACACCTGCCGTAATGTTCGGGCGACAACCGGGCTCATGACTCGCTCACCCACTCCGGGCGAGGGAACCATGATGGTCTCGTAAGGCGTTCCGCTGGCGAAATGCAACCTTTCGACCCGCAGCAACGGCCGGCGTATACCGTCGTTTACTAGAATGCCCACAAAATCCGCCAGGGCAATGGGTCGGTCCGAGGAGCTGCCGATGGCCGTAGCCAAGCTTGGAACGAGCTTCTGGAACGGGAACCCCAAACGCTGCCAATATGGTGTCATGCGTGCAAATGCATCCTGCTCGATCCGGATGCGCAGCCGAAGGTCCTGCGCCCTCCGGTTTTTCGGGCGCAACAGCCAATTCGAAACGGTCCGCCGGACATCGCCACTGCGTTCGACCAGCGTAGACCAGGAAATCTCGGGGTTGTGGAATAGCTCCCCTGCCAGCCAAACCTCGAGAGGGTGCCGTCCCAAAAGATATCCAAAATCCGCGATCTTGAGGGCTGGGTTGCCATAAGCTCGGTACAATCGGGTAGCGGTGGCTGCATCGGCGTCGAGTCCGCGCGACCGTAACCATGCCCTAAGCTCGGCTTCGCTGGAACCCACTTTCCAAGCAAAGAACAGAATTCCCAGATGGCGAGGGCTCGAAGCTCTCTGCCCGAGGAGCCGGTGGACGACGTCACCAGTCCCTTCGCGCCGGAACCGTAGGAATGCGCGACGCAAGTGTTGCATTGCCTCCTGCTCGGCAATCTCTTCCAGCAGTTCCTTTCGGAGTGGATGCTCCGGGTCAGATAGTACGGCCTGGGCGTTGTACGTGAGGCGTGCTTGGTGGTACCGGACAAGATCGCGCATCAGGCGAATAAAAACCAGGTTGGTTGACCGGCGTAGGGCTTCGCGGACGGTCAAAATCCGGCCGTTATCGTCCCGGTCGAAGTTGCTAAAGGTATGCACCCCACCTCCGGTGAAGAACACTTCTCCAGGACTCGGGGAATACTTTCTCTGCAACGCCCGTTCGAGCAGACCCTCGAGAGAAAGGTTTGGCTCCTCGACAAGCTGACGGGCCGCCCACTGCGTGAGCGGGTCGGGCCCACTCTTGGCTATGTCCTCGAGGAGTCGCACATCCCTAGTGTGCAACTCCCAATACAGTTCCTCGATCACCTCGAGGTAATGCGCCAACGTACGAGCTTTGGCCGTACTGCCAAGCTCAAGCTTTACCCCTTCATTGATGTCGAAGGGCTGATCCAAGTTGTCTGCGTGTACCCGTGCGATGTTCCCTTGTGGGGTCCGCTCAAACAACAAGAGGCTGTACACCACGCGGCTGGGATCGCCCGAACGCAGCAAGCGTTCCGCCTTCAAGCCCTGGCTGCGGACAAACTCCGGCGACTTCAAGTCCAAAAGTAGCTGAGTTATCCGCTGTTGTAATTCCGTATCCACCGTACTGTCAGCGGTTAAGTGCAGTTGGTGCAGCTCATAAACATTGCCCACCCCCAAAAGCCGCATCAAATGCGTTCGTAATGCGTTCACCCCTTTTCGCTCGATGAATGGTGGTGGCTCGGGTGGCTGCGCTGGAGGGAGGAATTCCACCTGGCTCGCCCGGACACTAGCTGCAAAGTCAGCATCAATTTTTCCCTGTCGTACGAGCAAGTCGAGGTATCCTGCGGCACGCTGTTCGAGACGCTGCCGGTTGTTGAGAAGGTAATCCGAAGGGGCACGCACGGCAGCTAAGAGCAAAAGGACTTGCTTGAATGCTTTCGCCCTCTGCGGCGAGTTGTATGGCTGCGCGAGCTGTTGAACGACCTCCTCCAGCTCTACTCCAAACCAGGCCTGCAACCCTTTTCCAAGGCCGTTCACTTCTCCCACGCCGGGCACGGCAGCCAAGGGTAAGGTGTTCAAATAGTCAACGATGATTTGCCGGCGGGCTGCTGTCGTGTCTGGGCCGAAACGATATGCCTTCAACGACGCCGCAAGAATCTGGCGTAGCTTTTCCCCCACACCACCAGTGCGCCCTGCAGGCGAATGGCGAAATTTTTCTAACTGCACGGCCAAAGTGCTGCCGCCTTCCAAAGCCAATTCCAGGCCGAAGTGCCGCCCTACGTACGAAAGAGCGGCCCGAGCCAGCCGGTCCCATTCAATCGCTGGATTGCTCCGCAAATCCATGGGTTGCAAAAGCTCGCGGTTTTCGATGAACAACAGCGCTTCTACGATGTCGTTTGGAATTTCCTCGAAACTGCGGAACAGCCCGCGGCGACTTGCCGCGTCGAGCAACACGGTGCCGTCGGTAGCACGCAGGACGAGTCCGGCCACCGCCGCCTCATCATAGGGAGGGGCAATCCCATTTTGGATCATCCGGACAAGCTCGGGAGATTGCCGAGCCTGTTGCTCGATGCGGTATCCCGCTTCGTAGGCTCGTGCGATGAACTCCGGCAAACGCACGTAACCACGCCGGGAGTCGAAAGGACCATCCTTAGGAAACGCGAGCCGCTCGCTTGCCCCGTCGGCGAGTTGGAACTTGGCGCTGGCGGCCCAGCGGCTGAACAGTTGTGCCTGAAGTGCCGACGTCTCGATTTCGTAAACGAGGGCGCCCCCTACCAAAGCACCGCATAGGATTTCGAACAGACACGTGGCCACGAAGCCGACAGACCTCAGTCGCTTCCACTTTCCTCGCGGCCGAGGAACCGCGGTAACCTCAACTGGTTCGACTAAGGGAGGCGCCGTTGTATCCACCACCCACCCACGCTGATAGACAGCACACTTTTCTCTAGCCCATTTCCCCAATGGCTTCTACTACAATTCTGCGACTCCTCTCGCCTTCGGGGGCTACGATCTACCCACTGCCACTGGTTTCTTATCCGGGGCCGTCCACGCCGCCATCTTGGCGCCGCAGTGGCCATTCCTGTCCGCACAACAGCCGACCGCATCCACGGCGGCTGTAAAAGTCACCCGGCTCGACCGATTGCCTCGTTCTTTCTCTTTTTGGCGCAAGAGTGCTGAGCCACCATCGATCCTTACTCGGCCCCCAGCAAGGGGGTGAGCTTCTGGTTGCCCGCCGTGCTTCTAGCCACACGCGTCCCGTGCCGCGCATTCTTCCTCTACCGTGTGTCGAAGTAAGTCGGCGCCGGTGCGCTTCGGTTTTACGGGCAGTTACGTTGGAATCCTTTTCTTGTGCGACGCTTTGGAAGGGGGGGTCCGGCTTCTTCGCCTGCAGCAACGGTGCTCCCTTCGCCACGCGAAGTGGAACAGGAATCAAAAGCTTCGGCTGCCACTGTTTCCGTAGGGAGCAGCCACCACCGGCTGTTGTCCTCGGTTTCTATGCAAGTCCGGCGGAGGCCGAGAAGTCGGAAAGGAGCCATTTTTCCCTGTTGACTCCTGCTTCGCCGGCGAAGTACGGAAGAGACACCTTTCCGAGGCTGCATTGGAGGCATGGAAGCGAAGCGCGAGAGGGAAGAGGGTCGTACGCCGGTGCGTAGCTTCGCTCACAATCGGTGGGTGCAGTGCTGCTTACGTGAGGTGAGTTCTTCGTTCGCGGCGCTGCTTGCGCTTCTTCTCTTGGCTTTGCTGGGTACGGCAAAGGCACAAACGGATTTGGGGTGTTGTCAGTTCCTCGGACCTGCCGGCGAGATATCTGCCCGGCGCTGTGCAACATTAACCCAGGCTCAGTGCAACGCCCTGCGACCACTGGCTACGTTCTTTCGCGGGCAGCGTTGCGATTCCCTGCGGCAGCGGTGCGTGTTCCAGCTAGGCCCTACGGTGGCGGCGACCCCGACATCGGCCTCTACAACCAGCCCCACACCTTCGCCAACTGCGACACCCGAACCGAGGGGATGTTGCGAGGTTGCCGCCAGCCGCGCAATCCCATTTCCTTTCTGCGGGAACGACGTTACGGCGTCGAGCTGTTTTGAGAGCTTTGGCTTTCGGGCCTCCTTTTGCCCTGAGTGCTCCTGCTCGTCCCACGACGCACCGGGTTTCTTCCTCGCTCCCGGTGGTTGTGTTCGGCCATCGCCTACACCAACTGCAAGGCTCACGGTAACACCGACTCGGGCGCCTTCGCTGCGGGTCTCCCCTCGAGTGACCCTGACGCCCACCCCGACGGCAACTCCCGCCTCCGGTTGCTGCGAGGTACCGGTCAGCGCGGCTCCGGGCAGCACCTTCTTCTGCGGAAACGATATTCCCCGCTCTGCTTGCCTCCAAACTTTCCCCGGGGCAAAGTTCTGCCCAACCTGCCGCTGCTCGTCGCACGGCGAAGCCGGGTTCGGTACGACTCGGGGACGCTGCGTTCCCTTGCGGGCAACGCGTCCCGCCCGACCTACGAGGCCGGCTTCTTAGGGCCTACCCCGCCGTGCGGGCGTCCACTTCCGTTGCCTGCAGGTAGTGATCTTGTAAAGGCTTTACCGACAGCGTCTGGCGTCGCAACAACTCTACCGCGGCCGCTGCTGCCTCGGCACCAGCAATGGTCGTGAAGTACGCAACTCGGCACTCGAGCGCAGAGCGGCGAATCGAGAACGAGTCCAGTTGCGGCCCGTAGCCTTGGGGCGTATTGATGACCATTTGTACCCGCCCTGCACGAATGGCGTCGACGCAGTGAGGACTACCTTCTGGCACCTTGTTGATGACCTCGGCGTCGATCCCATGGGCCTTCAGATAGGCCGCGGTACCGCGCGTAGCCAGCAGATGGAATCCCAGCCGGTGAAGGCGGCGAGCTACACCGAGGGTTGCAGGTTTGTCTTCATCTCGGACGCTAATGAACACCGTACCCTCGGTGGGCAAGGGGTTTCCCGCGGCCATTTGGGCCTTGGCAAACGCTGCTCCAAACGTTGCGTCGATTCCCATGACCTCACCGGTCGATTTCATCTCTGGACCCAAAAGCGTATCCACGCCCGGGAATTTCGAAAACGGGAACACAGATTCCTTCACGGAGATATGCGGCGGGACGATCTCATGGAGCACGCCCAATTCTTCCAAGGTCTTACCCGCCATCACCCGAGCAGCCACTTTGGCCAGCGCCAACCCGGTAGCCTTGCTCACGAAGGGAACGGTACGCGAAGCGCGGGGGTTGACCTCGAGCACGTAAACGTCGTGACCTTTGACGGCGAACTGGACGTTCATCAACCCCACAACCCCCAATTCCAGCGCTAACTCTTCTGTTTGGCGCCGGATCTTTTGAATGACCGCTGGCGCAAGCGAAATTGTTGGCAAAACGCAGGCGCTATCACCGGAATGCACTCCGGCTCTCTCGATGTGCTCCATGATGCCACCGATGACCACTCGCTTGCCGTCGCACAACGCATCCACGTCGAGCTCGATGGCATCCTCTAAAAACTTGTCGATCAAAATATTTCGCCCCGGCGCTGCATCCAATGCCCTCTCCATGTACTGACGCAATGCTGCATCCTCGTACACAATCTCCATCGCACGCCCTCCGAGAACATAGGAAGGCCGCACGAGCACCGGGTAGCCAATCTGGCGGGCAATCCTCAGCGCCTCTTCCACGCTCACCGCAGCATCGTTCGGAGGCTGGCGCAGCCCCAGCTTGTGCAGCATTGCCGCAAATCGTTGGCGATCTTCCGCTCGATCAATGGCATCCGGTGGCGTGCCCAAAATTCTCACGCCCGCCCTCTCCAGGGGAACTGCCAGTTTGAGCGGCGTCTGCCCTCCAAATTGCACAATAACCCCAACTGGCTGCTCCCGCTGCACAATGGCCAAAACGTCTTCAATTGTCAGCGGCTCGAAATAAAGGCGATCCGAGGTATCGTAGTCCGTACTGACCGTTTCCGGATTACAGTTGACCATGACGGTCTCGAACCCATCCTCCTTGAGGGCAAACGCGGCGTGCACGCAGCAGTAATCGAACTCGATTCCTTGGCCGATCCGGTTTGGTCCCCCACCCAAGATGACCACCTTGGGCCGCGTGGAGGGCAACGCTTCATCTTCGCGCTCATAGGTGGAATACAGGTAAGGCGTATATGCGGGGAATTCCGCGCCACAGGTATCCACCATCTTGTACACTGGCGCAATCTTGGCCTCCGTGCGCCACTGGCGAATGGTTTCCTCCGCGACTCCGGCGAGTTGTGCCAAGCGCGCATCGGAGAAACCGAGCTGCTTGCACCGGCGCAACGTGTTTGCTGATAGTCCCCCGCGGCTCTGCGCTTCGGCGCGAATCAGCTTTTCCTCGTCGACGATTTGTTTCACGTTCCCCAAAAACCATGGGTCGATCTTGGTCAGCGAGTACACTTCTTCGACCGTCATGCCCATGCGGAACGCCTCAGCCAGGTACCACAGGCGTCGGGCATTGGGGCGCCGCAATTTTTCTTGCAACTCTTCAGGGCTCCCCGCGGCAGGACCCCGCCCTCGCTCATCGAACCCGTACGCATCGATTTCCAACGAACGAATGGCTTTTTGGAGCGACTCCTTGAACGTCCGACCAATCGCCATCACCTCGCCCACCGACTTCATCTGGGGGCCCAACTCATCTTTCGCAGAGGGAAATTTTTCGAAGGTGAAGCGTGGAATTTTCGTGACCACGTAGTCGATCGTGGGTTCGAAGCTGGCCGGGGTCTCGCGCGTGATTTCGTTCCGAATCTCATCCAGTGTGTAACCGACGGCGAGTTTCGCCGCGATTTTCGCGATCGGAAAACCCGTAGCCTTACTTGCTAGAGCCGAACTCCGGGAGACTCGTGGGTTCATTTCGATGACGACCATCCGCCCGTCGTTTGGGTTTACTGCGAACTGAATATTCGAACCCCCAGTGTCGACCCCGATTTCGCGAATGACACGAATCGCCGCGTCGCGCATGCGCTGGTATTCTTTGTCCGTCAGCGTCTGCGCCGGTGCCACCGTGATGCTGTCGCCCGTATGCACACCCATTGGATCGAAGTTCTCGATCGAGCAAACGATGACCACGTTATCTTTCCCGTCGCGCATGACCTCGAGCTCGAACTCTTTCCACCCTGCGATGGACTCTTCCAACAGCACCTCGTGAATGGGCGAAGCCGCGAGGCCCCAGGACACATGATCGAGGAAGTCCTCCTCTGTCTCGACCAGACTACCTCCTGTCCCCCCTAACGTTCGCGACGGGCGAATAATCAGAG
>BEIG01000142.1 GCA_002898795.1 bacterium HR30
ACGAAATCTTTACTTTTCTCGAGACAACTTTTCCCTTACTTCAGCGTTTGCTCGGCTCAAAGACCGAGCGTATTCTGATTGTGCGGGCACCCGATCCCATGTGGCACGGCGGAATCAGCGGAGAGAACTCGCTGTTTTTGCATGCGAAGCGCCCCGTGCGGGACCGCGACAAGACGTCACCGTACCTTCACGAGCTGTTTCATGTTCTGCAGCCGTTCAAACCGGGAGCGGATGCGGACTGGTTCGTAGAGGGCCTTGCCGAGTTTTACTCCTTGGAACTGCAGCGACGGGCGGGCCTTTTGGATGAACGAACCTTTTTCAAGGCACTACGGTTATTCGAACGCTACGGCGTGTGGAATGTGGATCTCCGCACGCAACACGACAACTCTGCCACAAACAACAGCGCCCCACTGGTGCTCTATGCGCTCGACCAACGCTTGCAACGTTTGACGGCCGGAAAAGCGCGACTGGACGATGTTGTGCGCCGGCTGGGCGAGTATCAAAAGCCGGTGGACTCCGCAGCGCTCCAACTGGCAGCGGAGGCTGTTGCTGGACAGTCTCTCGCCCAGTTTTTTCAACGTTACGTGTATGCGGGCCAAATTCCCCGGTTCAACCGTGTGGATTGAAAACATTGCCGAGTGGTTGGCCGCACCCGCTGCCCGCTTCGACAGGATAGGGAGCAAAGGAAACGATGACACAAGAGTATAGTTTGCTTTGGCCCTTGGTGGCCATTGTTGTTTTGATTCTTGCCAACGGAGCGTTCGCGGCTGCCGAATTTGCGATCGTGACGGTTCGCGAAAGCCGCCTCTTGCAGCGGTTGAAGGAAGGCCACCCCAGAGCGGCAGCAATCTTGGAACTTAAACGGCATCCGAGTCACTTCCTTTCGACCGTGCAAGTCGGAGTCACCGTTGTGGGATCGATCGCCTCTGTACTGGGCGGCGCCTATGCGGCGACGCAACTGACATGGCTTCTGGAACGCACCATGCCAGCCGTTCTCGCCGCTTGGGCTCCGACCGTAGCGTTTGTTCTCATGGTGGTGGTAATTTCGTACCTTTCTCTCGTGCTGGGCGAGCTGCTGCCGAAGTCCGTTGCGCTCCGTAACCCGGAACGGGTGGCTTTCCTCACGGTGCATCTGATTCGGACACTTGCCGCTCTCTCGAGTCCGTTGGTGCGGATTCTGAGCCTTTCCACGGACGCTCTGCTCAAGGTGTTTCGGATCTCCACACGCACCTCGGAGGTATTCATCACGGAGGAGGACGTGAAACACATGGTCCAAGAGGGGGCACGACATGGCATCTTCGACGAGGCGGAGCGGCAACTAATCCACAGTGTCTTTGAATTTACCGACACCTCCGTGCGCGAGGTCATGGTGCCTCGGTCGGAAGTTCACGCGTTAGCGGACACCACGCCGCTGAACGAAGCCTTGCACAAATTGGTGGAAACTGGTTTCTCCCGCATGCCTGTCTACGAAGGCGACCTCGACCATGTGATTGGGGTCGTGCACCTGAAGGACGTGCTTCGGGAACTCGACAAGCCTCATCCCCTGTCGTTGCGCGAGGTGGCCCATCCTGCCCTATTCGTGCCCGACTCGATGCAAATCAGCGACCTCCTACGGGAACTCCAAGCGCGGCGCGTGCATATGGCCATCGTGGTTAACGAGTTCGGCACGGTGGTCGGCTTGGTCACGATCGAGGATCTACTCGAAGAGATTGTCGGAGAAATTCGTGATGAATTCGATACGGACGAGGAGCAACCGATCCAGGAAATGCCGGACGGCTCCCTGCTCGTTCACGGCTCGTTGCCTCTCGACGAGCTGACGGAACGCTACGAGCTCCCTTTTCGGAGCACTCCGGACTATCGGACCGTTGCCGGCCTGGTTCTTGCCCGCCTGAAACGGTTTCCCAAAGGGGGTGAAGCCATCGTCGAGGGGCCATTTAAAATGACGGTGGTAGTGCTCGACGGGCGGCGACTTCGGAAGATCCGGATCGAAGGGCCGATCCGCAAACGTGTGGAGCCCGCCCAGCGTACCTGAGGCGACAGGGCCAGGTGCAATTGCTGGTCGCAACAGGATCGGTTCTTGCTGGCACAGTCCCAATCCCCTGTTCCGACGGGGCAACAGAAAGTAAGGGCAGCGAACAAACGCGTCGTGACTTTGGTTCGGGAGTGCAAGGGCGAGCGGCTTTTCGAGGAGAGGTTAGCAGCGGCCGATCGGCCGACGTTGGAGGGCCGAGGCTACTCTTAGAACAAAGTGCCAATGGTGAAGTGAACGGCACCGAAAGCCTCGCCGGGGCGGCGGTCGAGCTTGATCCCGTAATGCAACGCGAGTGGCCCGACCGGTGTCTCGTACAGCAAACCCAAGCCGGCCGAACGGCGAAAGTCAGCGACCGACACGGAGCGGTCCTGCAAGTACACGCCTCCGCCGTCGACGAACACCAGACCCACCGCCCCCCACAGGAGAGGAAAGCGCAGTTCGGTGTTCGCGTTCAAAGAGAGATCTCCCCCCAAGGGGTTCCCGCCGGGGAAAATACGGGTGCCCAGTGGGTCCACAACTGGGGCACCGAGCGGGCCGATGCTGTTTTCCGAAAAGCCCCTCACCGTGGAGCGGCCACCCAAAAAAAAGCGCTCTCGAATGGGCACCACACCGCCTCGGAACGTCCGGGCCCACCCCCCACGTAGCGCGTAGACCCAGGTGAGCGACTGGCCCAGCGGAATGTAGTGGCTGTGATGCCACTGTAATTTGGCCAGCGGCTCGTCGGAACCAAGAAATGCAGGGGCTAAGCGCAATCGAATCGAGTCGAACACACCTCGGCGCGGCAAAAACGGGTCGTCGCGACCTTCGTACACAACGAACGGACCTACGCTGCCCGTCGTGAGCTGGCCCTCATCCCCTGGGTTAAATGCTCGCGCATCCGGGCGAAGGTCGAACACGCGTGCCTGCTCGATTTGCATTTCCAGCCCGGTGAGCAACGCGGGCCGCCAGCGCCGTTCGATGGCTGGTACCAGGGCAAGCCGCTCGATGCTGAATTGATCCACAGAGCGGGTCGCTCGCTGACCAATGGCGTTTACCCGAAATGCCCAACTTGTCTCCCAAAACTGTGGGTCGCGGAAGCCTAGGTCTAGAAGGTATTCGTTCGGCACGGCCGCTTGGGCTGGATCGAGAGCAACGTCGCCTCGTAACCCGAGTCGTTCTCCTCGATGGGCGAGATTGAGATGGGCAAGCTCGCCGAAAGCTCGAAACCCATCGCGGGTGTTGTACCCGCCGCCAAATGTCACGGACACTGGAGCCCGCTCTTGCACCCACAACATCACATCACGCCACACCTCCTCCGACAGCGGCACGGAGTCCGTTCGCGGAAGAGCTTCAACTTCGACGCCGCGGAACAAACCCAACTGGTACAGCCGGCTTTGAGCCGTTGCCAGACTTTCGGCTGTGAGACTGGCTCCAGGTCGGAGTCGTGATTCGCTGCGGATCAACGACGAGGCGGTTTGTATGTTGCCCCCGACGAGAATCTGCCCAACACGATAGCGTGGCCCAGTGTGCACTTCGAACGTCACCACAGCACGCCGTTGCTCGCCGCTTTCTTCCCGCACTTCCCACTGGCCTTCCACGGTAGCGTCACCAAAGCCTGCGTCCCGCAAGAGCTGGCTTACCCGCTGTGCTTCTCGCTCTAGGGCAAATGGGTCCAGTGGGCGGCGAACTCGAACCTCGCGTAACCGTGGCTGAGGGAAACTCGTGGGCAGCCCGACAAAATCGATGCGCTCTACCGTCACGGGACTGCCTTCACTCACCACAATGGCTACGTCGATGGCGCCTTTCTTCGGATCCGGTTGAATTCGGTAGTCCGTGATCTCTGCATCGACGAAACCAAACTCCCGATAGCGGAACCAGATTCTCTTGAGGTCTTCCTCGAAGCGTGACGTCACCAGGAAGCCGTCTCGCCATGGTTTCCACGATGGCGGTCCAGTCACCATAACCTCCCGCAGCCGCCTGGCAGGAACGCCCCTTCGCCCCTCGAATTCGACTTTTCGTACTCGTAAGACTGGCCCTTCATCCACAGTGATCCGAATGAGTTTTCGCTCTGGGTCGGGGCGCTCCACCTGGAGCTGCACCCTCGCGAGATAGTATCCTTTCTCTTGATAAAGTTGCTCGGCCACACGCCGCACCTGCCGCCAGGTCCCGTCGGTCACCAGCGAGCGCTGCCACAGGCGAGCAGCATCGAAGATTTCATCCCGTGTGACCGCCTTGTTGCCTTCTAAGACGACCTCGCAGCGGGGGCCAGGACGAATGTGGAGGCGCAGCAGGCCGGAACCCACTGCCGCTTCTTCGAACTTGGGCTCGACCCTTGCCTCGAAGTATCCCCGTTGGCGCAAGTACCGTAGCGCAGCCGCACCGGTCTCCTTGGCGCGACCTTGAGTCCACCGCTGGCCAATTCGCACCGGCAACATGCGCAAGAATGAACTGGGATCGTCTACTTCAAATCCAACCCAGTCGATTTGCCGAACAACTTGCGGTCTTCCCTCCGCGATCGATACGACGACTTCCGCTTCGCCTCGTTCCGGCTCGGTCACTTCTACGCGAACCTCTGCCTCCGGGAGCCCCTGGTCGCGATAAAGGGCAAGGAGGCGTTGGCGGACCCCGTTCAACACCTGATCGTCCACTGCCATCCCGACCCCAATTCGTGCCACTCGCTCGAGTTCCCTCAGGGGAAGGGCCTGATAGCCACGGTAGCGCACCGTTCGGACGAGAGACTTCGGCTCTAAGACAACCGAAAGCCTCACCCCGTCCTCCGACGGGGTGGCCTGGATGTGAACCTCGCGGTACCGCCCCAAAGCGCGAAGTCTATCTCGAATCACGTTCTCCGTGGTGTTGTCCCAGCCGAGGGCCAAAATCGGCGATAATGCGGCCGCGACTTCGCCTTGCTGCCACGGAAGCTCGCCCCGAACTTCGAGCGCGACGATTGGTCGAGCCTCCTGTTCTTCCAGCGCGGAGCTTGCGTCTCGGGCCCATCCGAGCAGACCGATCGCGAGCAGCAGCCAGGTCCGCTTCCAGTTCCTCCGAGACAATGCAAACACCCCGATCCTCCACTCTCGTCATGGGCACATCAAAGAAAACGGAGAGCGGAGAAACTCCACGCGGAATTTAATGTCGCCGGCAAATGCGCCAGCAGCTTGTGCGGTGGCGCTCTCCCACGTTCCCAGCAGTGAGACTCGCCTCGACCAGCGGTACTCGAGCTGCACGGTCTGCCGGCTTTGAACTCCCACACTGGTGGACGCAGAGGCGTAAAGCCGCTCGGCCAACTCTTTACCGATGGTGACACGAGGTTCCACGGCTCCTGTGTCACGAGCCTGCGTCGCAGCGACTTCGAACCGGTCCACGCCAAGCCATCGTTGTAAGCGTTGTTCGGCCTCCCGTTTGGGCAGCAGCGCCAAGGCTGCACCTGCTGGCGAAAAACCGGCGCCCTGCCCAGCCATGGCCCGCGTGCGCCCCGTAGCCAGAAGACTAACGATGTCGTCGAGCGCGAGCGTGGGATCATCCGCGGAAAAGTGCACGCGTGGGCGGTCTGCCTGCCCGGTCACCTGTGCCGTAATTTGGTACTCTCCCTGCGGGGAACCCACTCGGGTTTCAGCGAGCAAGTTCAGCCACGGGTTCAAGGTAGCCGGGTCGCGGAACTCGACCGTGCCTCCGGTCACGGTAAAGGTCCTACCCTGCGCGGTGACTTCGCCACCGATGACCCCAATACGCCCGGCTACGAGCGGCTCTCCAATCGTTCCTCCAACCCATAGATCGAGCCACAGCTCCACCTTGGCCACGTTGTTATCGATAAACACGTTGCCCGGAGAGTGGATGGTCAAGTCTAACGCAACCGGCACGCGGAGGACTTGCTGCACGCGACGCGGTGCAAACAAGCGCTCCCGCATCCAACGCAATAAGTCGGGCAGCGCAATGTTACGGTCGTACAACCCACTCGAAACAACTACATCGCCTGCAACGGTTAGCCGCTGCCAAGGCCCCTGCACGTTTCCGGTGCCAGACAAAGTGGCTTCGAAGTCCTCTCCCCATACCCCTGCAACCTCGTTTAAGCTCCACGACAAACTCGCTCCGTGAGCGAGACTACCACTCCCCGCGAGCACAAACTTCCCACCACCCACCTCCGCTTCCAGCATGAAGTCCCTGAAAGTTTCGCCTTCCAACCGTGCGAATCCCTGCACGCTCGACGCGGGAGGAATGCCATCGATCTCGACAAAGCCCTCTCGCAAAACCATCACCCCTTGCGTCTGCCATACGCCCGCGACCGTGCGCGCGATCTGCAGATCGACGGTGATGGGACCGTTGGCTGCCAGCACCGGCGCCCCCAGCAGCTCGAGCAAAATTAAGTCGGAGGCACCACGGATGTCAGCTTGGAGCTCGCCGCCACGGCGCCACGTACTTTGGATGTGGATCCGGGAATCGCCACTTTTGAGCTCGAACGGCTCGAGCTGGAAGACGTCCTTCTTCAACCAAGCGCGCACCGGAGCCGTTGCCGCGAGACGATAGGTGTCTCGCAAGAGCACGAGCTCCGTGAGCAACACTTCCGCTTCATCGACGCTGGGCTCCGCCAACCGGCCGCTCGCCCGGGCAGTGCCGCCAACTTGCACTTGAAGCCGGGATTGCTCCGAGACAAGGTCCAGCCCCACAACCCGTGCAGCAACCGAGAAGCGATAGTCGTCGCGGGCGAAAACCTTCCCATCTATCTCGACTTGGCTGGCGAACGCTTCCCCACGCACATCCCATTCGTGGGGCTGGAAGCTAATGGTGACCTCACCGTCACCGAGAGGAAGGTCTGCCACTTTGACGCCTTGGAAAAACGCCTTTAGCGTCCCCGACGGCGCAGTCAGAGAACCTCGCCAGTCTCCCTCGAGCCTGAGTTGCCCTTTGAGCTTGCGACCGCTGGACCCCGCAACCGCACTCAAGTCGATCGGATCGCCCGACAACGATGCTTCCGTGATCGTCGGTCCTTCCCCACGAGCGGCGAGGCGCACCGTTTCGGCGCCCTTCCGGCGTGACACTTCGGACGATAGTTGCCATTGGCGCCCTCGAAGGTCGAACGAACCACTCAGGCTCGCAACTGGTCGCCCATACGCTCGAAATTCTCGCAGCGCAGCCTGAAGGCTGATTTCTGGACCTGCAGGCCTCCCGCGATACGTGAGCCTGCCCGTGGCCTTCCCTTGGGACACGGGCAGACTTCGCCCTGAGAGCAAGGTTCCAACGCCTATCAAGAGGTCCACGGAAAGCTCGTTCGCACTGAGCTCAAGTTGATTCTGGGCGGGATCGCCCAGATCCCACAGGCCGGAGAGTCGAAGAGTTCCGCCGCTTTCGTCCGCGGCAAAGCACGGAGTGATTTTCCACGGGCCAGCATTGGTCGCGGTAGCGGTACAACGAAGCTCCTTCAGAGTGCTTTGCCAGACCACGATCCTTTCAGCACCAACAGCGAGTTCCATCTCCGTTGGGCCGCCGGCCTTCTGCCAATGCAACGTGGCTTGCGCCCGACCCCTGAGTCCCAGGTTGCGTCCGGCCACACTCAGCACAGGGGCCATTCGAGCAAGGTCCTCCACCTCTGCTCGTACGTGCCCCGTCTGTCTGCCATCGGACCAGTCGGCCTCCCCCGTGACGTGCACACTATCAAGCCAGCTCGCACGCCCTTGGAACTTCCCCTCGTGCGGGCCGATCGTTCCCTGCGCACGCCACCGAGCTGGAGGCAGAGAGGCTCCTGAAAGCCAGGCCATCCGCGGCTCGCTTTGAGCGGACACTTCCCACTCGAGTTTTAGGGGATCGAGCGGGCCGGCAACTTTACCATTGAGATAAGTTCTTCCCAGAATCGGAGGCAAACCTTTCACT
>BEIG01000143.1 GCA_002898795.1 bacterium HR30
CACTTGCGACGGTGCGGGTAACTGTGTGCCGAACCACGAGCCAGCCACCACGCAGTGTTGGGGTCCGGATCCGAACTCCAACGGCTTCAACCCGCTGGGCAACACCTGCAAGCATGCCTGCGATGGCAGCGGGTTGTGCCTGCCGTTCATTACGCTGAACTGTTGCGGCAACGGCATCGTGGAAGGTGGGGAGCAATGTGACGACGGCAACCAGTACTCGGGCTTGCCCCCGGCACCAGATGGCAGCTTGGAGTTCTGTCCATCGGATCCGGCGTTCAACTGCCAGTACGTGGCAGGCACGAGCAGTCTTTATGTGCGGGGCAGCAGCCGCAGTCCGGCCACGGACGTTAAGGGTTGTCAGGTGGAGTTCGTGGTGGTCAACCCGAACAACCCGCCGGATCGCTATGGGTTAGCGGACTACCGGCAGACGTGCTTGGATCAGGATCCGACGTGCGACTTCGATCCGCTGCCGGGCCGGTGTGGGTTTATCGTGGTGGCGTGCGCGAACGTGAGCGATCCGAACTTGCCGGCCTGTTCCCCGGCAGCCAACCAGGGTCTTAGCGAGCTGCAAGCGTTGCCGCTGATGACGGCGTTGGATGTGCACCCGGTGATTCAGGCGCAATACCAGGCCAACACCACGGCGCTGGGGCAGGCGCTCACACAGCTTTTCGATCCGACCAATCCGGGGGCGGGATTCACGAACCAAGCGCCGCTGTTGGCCTCGCAGCAAAATCTGTGCAGCTCCCCGCGGATCGTGACGGTCTTCTCGGCCTCGAATCGTCCGAACGAGAGTGCGCGGACACGGTTTAGCCTGAGGGTGAAGTCTCGGGATGGGCGGCTGCCCATCGGGCGGCAAAAACGCAGTCTGCTACGCCTGACCTGTAAAGCACGGCCCTTGCCGTGAGCAGGTAGCTTTCCTTACCTTCCCTTCCTGACAACAGATGCGGGGTAGCTCCAAAAGCTACCCCGCGCTGTTTTTGGGGAGGGGACTTGAAGGGCCTGACCTCGTCGCGTCAAAGGGTCGAGTTGGTTGTGGCACGAAAGCGCTCCAACAAGAAGTTGAAGGAACGGTGGCGTCGCCCCGGCGAGATGAACGAGCCTGCGCGGTGGCCGGTGGGTGGACAACGGCTTTCGCGGATCCTGGTGTGGGCGCTCGTGCTCGTCGGCGCGGTTTGGCTGGCTTACCTGCCAGCGCTTCAGGCTGGGTTCATTTGGGATGACGACGATTACGTCACGAATAATCCCACATTGCGAACGCTCTCGGGGTTGGCCGAAATTTGGCTGAACCCACGCTCGATTCCTCAGTACTACCCGCTGGTGCACACAACATTTTGGCTCGAATACCGGCTGTGGGGTTTGTCACCTATGGGATACCACGCGGTTAACGTGGGCCTGCATGCCGCAAGTGCGGTGCTGGTCTGGCGGATTCTTGCGTTGCTTGGGCTGCCTGGAGCTTTCGTTGCGGCACTCCTCTTCGGGTTGCATCCGGTTCAGGTGGAGTCGGTGGCGTGGATCACCGAGCGAAAAAACACCCTGAGCGGGTTGTTCTTCTTGGCCAGTACCTATCTGCTGCTCCAGTTCGTTCGCGGCCAGGAACAGCGCCCGTGGTTTTATCGGTGGGCGGCGGCGAGCTACTTGGGTAGCTTGCTGAGCAAGACCGTAACGGCAACTTTACCCATCAGCCTTGGCCTGGTGCTGTGGGCGAAGGGATGGTGGCGGAGAGCCATGGTTTGGCGTTTGCTCCCGCTCGTACTGCTGGGAGCCACTTTGGCTGTGGTCACCGTACTGTTGGAACGGGAACACGTCGGGGCGGTTGGGCCCGACTGGGATCTGACGTTCTTGCAGCGAACGCTGATCGCCAGCCGCGCGCTTTGGTTTTACGTCGCTTGCTTGTTTTGGCCGGTGAATCTCACCTTCGTGTACCCGCGTTGGCAGGTGAGTGCGACGGACGCGGTCGCGTACGTTCCCTTGGCGGGATGTGTCGCTGTTTTGGCGGTACTTTGGTTCGGACAACGATGGTGGGGCCGTTGGCCTTTGGTGGCGGCGTCGTATTTCGCCATCACTGTGGGGCCAGCCTTGGGTTTCGTCAATGTATTCCCGATGCGGTATTCATTTGTCGCTGACCACTACCAGTATCTCGCGAGCATTGGCCCGCTTGCACTTGCGGCAGGTGCAACCACCGTGGGGTTCGAAAAGTTGGCGCCTTGGCTTGGGACTCGCTGGTGCCGGGTGGCGGCGCGCGCACTGGCAGTAACAGTGTGCGCGGCGCTCGCGTGGTTCACTTGGCAACAAGCGCACGCGTACCGCGATCTCGAGACGCTGTGGCGCGACACGCTTCGCAAGAACCCCAGTGCTTGGATGGCGCACAACAACCTTGGCCTCTTGCTGCTCGAAAGAGGGAACGTGAAGGAGGCCGAGCACCATTTCCGCCGGGCGCTCGAGTTGAAGCCGAACGACAGTTACGCGATGAACAACCTTGGCCTTGTCGAGGCGAGGCAGGGCAACCTGACGCAAGCCTTGAGTTGGTTCGAGCGGGCCGTTCGGGAAGATCCCTCGCAAGCCGAGGCAGCGAACAACTGGGGCAACGCTTTGGCGCAGTTGGGCCGCTTTGCCGAAGCGGAACGAGCGTACCGCGAGGCGGTACGGCGCAAGCCGCGGTTTGCTGACGCGTGGAGCAACCTAGGCAACGTGCTGGCCTTGCTGAATCGGCCGGCCGAGGCTGCCGAGGCGTACGAACGGGCGTTGGCTTTAGATCCAGACTACGACACGGCGTACGAAAACTACGCTCGTTTCCTGCAAACACAGGGCAACGATCGCGCCGCGCACGAGGTGTTGGAGCGATGGCGGGCGCGGAAAGCTCGGTGACGGTCGCTCTGCACGCAGCCGCGGCAGCGAGCCGTAGGTCGTGTGTCACGGCAACGAAGTGCGGTTCTACCGGGCGCAGCGGAAGCCCGTGCTGCGGCTGACGTTGTTTGGGGTGACCCCGGCATAAATCGCAAACGCCCCATTGCGAGTGCCGGTGGCGAAGTTACCGCCGCGGATGATGGAACCTGCCCATTCGGGCTTTGGCTCCACCAACTCACGGGCGAACCAGCGCTTCAACAGAGACGTCGCTGTCACCTCAGAGGGGACATTGGCGCCCATGCAGCTCATGTCGCCGCCATACTCCGACGGCCACGAGCGACACGCCTGCGCGACATCGGTCCAGTCGGCGACCCATTCCCAGACGTTGCCGATCAGATCGTAAACACCCCAGTTGGACACACAACGGGAACGGGAGCCAGCGGGTTGCGCGAATTCGGAGTTCGTGGCGCAGGTCGTAGACTGGTCGTCGTCGTCGTTCGGGTCGGGGGTTCCGGCGACCGCAGCTTGCCATTCGGCGTTCGTTAGAAGCCTTTTCCCGGAAAGGCGACACGCCTGTTCCGCCTGAAACCAGGTGATGCAAGTGCTCGGCAGAACGCCGGGCAACGACAACGCATAGAGTCGCTCGGTCCAGTGCCCGTTACGCGGAAATCCGGGACCGTATTCGTCTCCGGAACAGCCGTCTCGCGGAATCGTCCCTACCTGCTCTGCACCGACGGCCCGGAGCTGTTCGGCGGAGAGTAGGCCGAGCACCGCCTTGCGCACGATGATCGGGTCGGACGGCAACCGCCACACGCTGGCTTCGTACTTGTCCACGCACACCGTGCCAACGGGTGCCTGGTCGGGCGGGCAACGAAGCCGAAGCGGCAAGGCCACACCCTCCCGTGGAAAAAGCGAAGTCACCAGTACGCAAAGCGGCATGGCAAACAGCAGCGGGCTCATGGCCAGTCCTCCCACAGAGCCACATGATTCACCCCGTGACCGAACACAAGTAGGGGCGCATGGCAATGTGCCCGTTGTTCCCATTATCACCAACGTTTCCGCGGCAACCAGGACGCCACCCGCGCATGGTAGGGGCGCACGGCAGTGCGCCCGTATGTCTCCCACACCCCCGGCGTTCCCGGCGGGTTGTAGGGGCGCATGGCAATGCGCCCGTTGTTCCCATTATCACCAACGTTTCCGCGGCAACCAGGACGCCGCCGGCGCGTGGTAGGGGCGCACGGCAGTGCGCCCGTATGTCGCCCACACCCCCGGTGTTCCCCGCGGGTTGTAGGGGCGCATGGCAATGCGCCCGTTGTTCCCATTATCACCAACGTTTCCGCGGCAACCAGGACGCCACCCGCGCATGGTAGGGGCGCACGCCAGTGCGCCCGTGTGTCCCCCACCCCCCGCGTTCCCCGCGGGTTGTAGGGGCGCATGGCAATGCGCCCGTGCTTCCACCAGCACCAACGTGCCCGTGGTGGGCGGTTCCCACTGCGACCGAACGCGTTCGAAATGTTCATTCCGGCGACGTTGGCGATGCCCGTGTTTTGGAGTGCGGCAGCCATGCTGCCGCGTGCGGGCCGCTAGGCCCGCAGGACAAGTCCGGGCAGGCCGGCACGACACAGACATCGGGGGTTTTGCGGACGAGGACGTCCGCGCTCCCAGGGGACGTCATAATTCCATGCGTGTTTTGGAGTGCGGCAGCCATGCTGCCGCGTGCGGGCCGCTAGGCCCGCAGGACAAATCCGCGCAGGCGGACACACCCATTGGGGCGCTTTGCGCACGGGGACGTCCGCGCTCCCAGGTTTTCGCACTCCGGATTTGTACCCTCACTTACCTTGTAGGGCGGCGCGCGCGCGCGTTGCCACCTCCACGTCGCCCACTTGCTCAGCGACGGCTAGTGCTTGGGAAAACGCCTCTGTGGCTCGTTCTGGCTGGTTGGCGTCGCGTAATGCCGCGGCCAGGTTGAACCACGCGCGCGGATCGCGCGGTGCGAGGCGAGTGACCTCCCGGTAGTGGAACAAGGCGCGATCGGTAGCGCCGGATCGTTCGAGGGCGATAGCCAACTGGGCGTGGGCTGGCAGCAAGTTCGGGTCGGTGGCGAGCGCCGAGCGGTAAGCAGAAATCGCGGCTTGTGTGTCGCCTTGCGATAGCAGCAGGTTCCCCAAGGCCACGCGCGCTTTGCTGTGGTTCGGGTCCTCGCGTAATGCAGCCTCCAAATGTTGCCGGGCCGCCTCGTGTTGCCCCAGTTCGATCAGGGCCAGGGCCAAATTGAAATTCGCACTGACGTGCCGGGGATGGGCTGCGAGCAGTGTGCGGTAGTGATCCACAGCTTCTTGCCACATCCCGCGGTTCGCAGCAGCTACGCCTAAGTTGAGCCGCGCCAGCGGATCGTGCGGACGTAACGCTATCGCCTGCTCCAGATGTGCCAAGGCTTCTTGCGTTCGTCCTTCTCGCAGGAGGTAAGCCCCGAGATTGGCATGGGCCACGTGGTTTTTCTCGGTCACTTGGAGTGCGTGCCGAAAGAGCGTTTCCGTGTTTCGCCAATGCTGGGTTTGGCGTGCGGTCAGTACCGCCCAAACGGCGAGTAAGCTCACACCGGCCACCACGGAGGCAATTTCGAGCGATCGCCTCCCTCGCACCCACATCCGGACTTGCCAGGCCACCGCCACGAAAATCCCCGTGAGTGGGAGATACGTAAAACGGTCGGCCCGAGCTTGGTCGCCAACCTGGAGGATGCCTGCCACTGGTGCAATGCCTACCACGTACCAAAGCCAACCCACCCAGAGCCAGGGAAACCGTGCGCGGTAAAACCAACTCGCCCCCGTGACCACCGTGAGCAACGCCAGCGGCAGCACCACCTGTACGAAGGTCAGCGATTGCCTCGGGTAAAATACTGCCAAGGCGACAGGCCAGACCGCGTCGCGCAGGTACTGCACGTAGGCGAGGCACGCGTTGGCGATGCGAAAGGCGAGGGGACTCGCTGCCAAGGGCTCCATCGCACCGCGAGTTGCTTGCGCTGCAATGGTGGCGAGCCCGACCAGGAACGCAAGCGCGAACAGGGTCCGCTTTTCTCTGACCAGCCCTACCCACTCGGCTACGGTCGACTCGCCAAGGCGCACTCGTCCCAAAGGCCACGCATCGAGCATCAGCAGGAGAAGGGGAAGGGTGACCACCATGGGTTTCGCGAGCAAAGCGGCCACGTAGGCTACCAAAAGGATCGCCCACGCTCGGCGAACACCTCGACGCACGAAGTCGAGGTAAGCCAACGATGCCACGAGCGCGAAAAACGTGCTGAGAACGTCCTTCCGTTCCGCCACCCACGCCACCGATTCGACATGGAGCGGGTGCCAGGCAAAGGCTGCCGCAATCCAGAAGCTCGGGACCACCGAGCCGAGAAGCCGCCACCAAAGTACAAACATCAGCACCGCATTTGCGCCGTGCAACGCCAGATTCACCGCGAGGTGAGCCGGCGCAAACAGCCCAAACATGCTCACGTCCAGAAGATGCGAAACCCCCGTCAACGGGTGCCAAGTCGCGTGATGGGCCTTGGTGAAGACGTAAACCAAACCCTCCCACGTCAGGCCCTTGCGAATGACCGGGTGTTCGACGACGTACTCGTTGTCGTCGTAGAGCAGGAATTCGTGCGCGCGCAGGTCGCGATAAGTCCACACCGTCACGATCACCAAAAGGGCAGCTAAGGCAACCACCCAGTGGGTCTCTGGTTTTGCTCGGGCTCCGCGCTTCATGGGTTGCGCTCGAAAACGGACACGAAAATGTCGCTCTCCGGGTAACGAAACTGGGCTTGCTCGCCCCAAAAGGAGCGGCTGTGTCCATTGGCGGAAATTTCCACAAGGCCGTAGGGACGGTACTTGGTGTTCGCATAGTTCGCGGACCACTCGAAGATCTGCAGCGGAGACTCTACCCGGCGCGACCAAGAGGTCGGAACGTGAACGAGGATCAAGAACGTTGGGTGGGCGGCCTCGATCTCACGAATCATTTGTTCTTGCATCTGCTCTGCAAAAGGATGGGGCTCGGTCAGTGGGTAGGTGTAAACGAACCCGGTAGCCGCTTTCCTCCTTGCGTAGAAGTAAATTTCTGGCTCGGACCCCACGACCGCGATGGAGTCCTCAGGTCGAGAAGCGTTGCGCACTCGCTCCGCAATCTCGAGCGCCTCGGGAAACGGGTTACGCCCGTAAATCGCCCGCGACATCATCCAGGGGGTCGAACCACGAAATGTCATCCACTCCTGTGCCGCCGTAACTGCCACGGCCCCGCCAACGACCAGTGCGCCCACCCACGGCCAGGGGTGAAGCCGCTCTGCCATAGCCGCTACGCCCAAGGCTGCTGCCGGCACGAGGAGAAGAAAGTAGTGTTCGCTAAAGCGCCAGCCGAGTGCCACCGAGCCTAAGCTCAAAAGCAAAAGGCTCCACAAACCACGGCTACGGCCGGTCGGGCGCCCAAAAGCAGCGAACAGGAACCAACCGAGCATCGCTAGCGACCAAACAAGTGGTGCACCCGCGAACACATGGGCCGTTGCCGCCTGGGCCAACTTCAGTCCGTCGGCAAAGGGTACACCGGTTGCGTACTCGCGGGCGTAGGTGACAGTCCAAAACCAAAACGCGTCGAAGGCCGAAGCGGCCCAGAAGCCACCGAACACAACTGACCACGGCAACGCAAAACCGCTGGCGAGGCTCAACAGCGCTCGGGCTGACGAATGGAAAGTTTGGCCCTGGTCGCGTGCTACGACGCGCCAAACAAGATAAGCGGCAAACACCGCTCCCGTC
>BEIG01000144.1 GCA_002898795.1 bacterium HR30
TGGAAGAAATCTTTCGCCACGGGTGAGCGTTCGGGTGTGCCGGCGCTCAGCGGCGGAACGCTTCCTGCTCCCTAGACCGCAACCTGATACCGCCGGACAAGCTGCTCGAGCCCGCGGCTAACGTCACTTAGATTTTGAATCGATGCCTCGATCTGCCGCACACTCTCGAGGTTGGCTCGACTAGCGTCGTCGATGAGTTTCATCGCCGCTGTGACCTGCTCCACGTCTACGAGCTGCCGCTGGCTTGTTTGCGTAATGGCAGCCACTGCTGCGGTGGCTTCGGCCAAACTTTGGGCAAGCGTACGAATGGCCTCACCGGAGTCCAAGGTTTGTTGGATTCCTGCTTCCGCCGCTTTTGCCGCCTGCTCACTAGCGAGAATTACGTCTTGCGCTGCTTTTTGGATATCGCTGAGGATACTGGTGATTTGTGCCGTCGCACGCTTCGAGCGATCGGACAAGTTTTTCACTTCTTGGGCGACCACCGCAAAACCCTTTCCGTGGACGCCTGCACGCACCGCCTCGATACCCGCATTGACGGAAAGTAAGTCACTTTGGTCTGCGAGATCGTTTACGGTTGCCGTCACCTGCGCGATCGCCCGCGTTTGCTCGCTCAAATGAGCAATTTTCTTTGCGATGACTTTCATTTGCTCCCGCACATTTTCGATTCCGGAAATGGCATCCTGCACCGCCTTCTCGCCAATTTCCGAAATCGCAACGGCCTGCTCGCCCGCCGCTGCCACTTCACTGGCTCGCCGGCTGGCGGTTTCGGCGGTCTCCTTCACCTCCTCCACCGTTTTGCTCGCCTCTTGGACTGCACGCGCGGCGCGCTGCGCTTCCTCCATCACGCGGCGCAGACCCTCAGTCACGCTGTGATTGGTTGCGCCAAGGCGCTCGATTCCGTCAAGCAAAAGCCGAATTTGCTCTTGGAGGGTTGTCACCATCCGAGCCAGGGCTTGACCCAGAATATCGTTCTCCGACTGCGGGCGGATGGCTACGGCAAGGTCACCACGGGAAATGCGGTCGGCCGCATCTGCAACGCTGCGCAAGGAACGCACCATGCGCTCGAACGCACTGGCCAGTGCACCGACTTCATCGCGCCGACCATTGGCGCTCAAATGCACGGTGAGGTCACCCAGGGCAAGGTGCTCGGCAGCTTGTACAGCTTCTTGCAGCGGGCGGTTCAGATCCCGGATGATGGCAATGGCGATTGCTGCCACGGCTAAGCCTCCCAAAACCAGGAGCGCAATGGTCAGCATCAGTTGCCGCCCCAACGCCGCCCGGCGCACCTCCAGTACCTCCCGTAAAACGGGCACCGCCGCGTCGTGGAAGCTGTAAGCCGCGTCGATGGTTTGCGTGGACAAAGACCACCAATCTGCCGGTGCGATCTTGGCATACTCGACGTTCAGAAACTCGCGGTCCAACGCCTCGAGGAAATTCTGTGCCGCGGAAGTCACAGCCATCAGTCGGGCCTCAAGCCGCGATCGCAACGCGGGTTCGGCTTCTTGTACCTTGGCCAGGTCGGCTTGGAGACGGTCTGTGTAGTAATACACGATGGCGTAACGGCGACTGAAGGCCTTGAGCTCTTCTTCCCGCATCGTGCCCCCTTGCACGGCAATCTGCAGCGCCAAGTCGCGCACTTGACCCATGATTTCCGCTAGCTGCGGAACGACCACCCTCGTAGCATCGGACAAATAATACGACACCGGGTTTGGGTCGAAGGCGAGATTCGATGCATCGCCCACACGCGCGAGGAGGGATAACACATCTGCTTGTACGGCAGTGTGTCGGTCGAACAGTTCACGCCCGCTTTCCTGCCAGTGTTGAAGCAACTGCTCCACTTCCCCGCGCAACAGCACCCATTGCTGCCGCACTCCTAAGGTTTCCCCGTTTCGTGCGTCGACTTCGTCAACTGCCTTGAGCCGCTCGCCAACCCGGTCTGCCACGGCTTGTCGCTCACTGGCAAACTGGCTTTCACCTTGCAGTACAGCCAGAGCCAAGCCCCTGTGCGCTTGCAAATCGCGCAGCAGGTTCACCAGCGGCACCTGATAATCGAGCCCGATCACCTCTTTGCGGGCAAACTCCGTACCGAGCGCGCGCATGCCAACGACCATGCGATAAGTCACGGCAGCCAAAGCGACCCCAAAGATCGCACCCATGAGGACGAACTTTTGAGGAATGCTCAATCGTGCCAGCATCGGTGCAACGCCTCGCGATCGTTCGCTTGGTAGAGAATCCTACTTTCCAAACCGTACGAGTGAACCAGCATCGAAGATGCTGGGGTCGATGTGCACCCGACGGTCGAAAGGCGATTTCGCATCGTAGCGGGCCCCGGCAAGCGTGGCGCGTTTCATCTTAAAGTTCTCCGCCACAGCCCATGTCTGTGTGCTAACCGGCACCGTTTCATGGCCGTCTGGCGTCAGGTGATTCGGTACACCAAGCACAGCGTAGGTGAGAATATGTTCCCCCTTCCAGTTGAATTTTTGGTGATAAGCGCCGGCGTACGTCTCCGCGTCGATCCACAGCACAAGGCGGCCATACAAGTAATACTTGTCGTGCGGAACGGCCTCGACCAAATACATCGGCCGCAGCGCCAACCCACCTTGCGGCAAGGCCCAGGGCACACCCTTCCAACCCGGGTTTTCGTACCCATAGTAGCCAGACCTGTCCAAAAGCGAATCCCACCCACCTTCTTTGCCTGGCCGTGGTTTGATCGAGTTTGGTGGAAGCGATTCTGGATCGACCACGCGCAAGGCTTCACGTTTTTCCAGCAAACGCCAACGGAACTCCTGCGGCTTGCCGTCGAACAGGTAGCCGTCGTCGGAGCTAATATCGGAGCCTAGGTATCCGTCGGAGCGGTTAGCCGGGCTTACCGCTCTCACTCGGCGCAGCGCCGGCACAAAAGCCCACTGCGAATCACGCACGTCAGGGTCACGGTAACGCCAGAACAAGACAGCCGTTCCCTGGGTGTCCAAAGGGGAGAGCGCGACAGCGAGAAACTGACTTTGCAGGTTCATCGGGTTCGGGCGACGGTACTTCGGTGCCTGCCCATCGTAAAACAGAAACCACCCTTCGGCGCCCAACTCTCGCTCTACGCCCTTGCTGTTCATCATCATCAGGCGCGTCCGCGTATGCGAGTTGCCCCCGTACCATGTGGCCAAGTAATAGTTCCAAACGACTTTCACTCCCGCTTGCGGATCCGCGGGGTCGATATGGGGAAAAGGAATACCGTACAGGTATTCCGGTTGTTTGCCGGTCGTCTTGTCGATTACGGTGCCACGGTCATCCACCGTGAAACGATCGGCATTCTCGTTTGTGGCCTCTACGAATGCTTTCTCCCAGTTCGGGTTGCCTACCGGGTAATGGACAATTTTACTCACATACTCCCCGCGCGCGTAGTGCTGCCAGATCTCGGGTGGCAGCAAACCCTTCGCCAGTTCCGCCGTAGTCGCGTCCAAGATCATCCCTGGCTTCAGGCCATCCTGTGCGGCACGTGGCGCAATTTGCGGCGATGGCGGTGGAGTCGGTTCGCTCTTGGCCACCACTTGCGTTGCGGTAGGGGGCGACAGGGTCGCGGTTGGCGCTGGCGCTGCCGGCGTTTCCATGCTGACGTCAGCCGTCGCGGTTGGCACACCGGCCTTTGCCACCTCTAACGGCGGCGCCTTTGCCTCGGTTGGTTTTGGCTCGGGTGCTTGCGGTGCCGGCGCCTCCACCTTGGCCACCTCCGCTCGCGGTTTCACGCCGAAAATGAGGTTCTGTCCCCAAACCCAACCTTCTGCGCCACTCGCGGTCCGAATACGGTAGTAACCGTTTTTGGCCTCACCCTCCAAAAGTTGGAGCTGGGTTCCCGCTTCTAGGACCTCGAGGGGAGCCTCCGCTGTTCCCGGGCTCGGCCGGAGGTTTGTTGCTTGGGAAAGCTCCACCAAGGCTCCCACCACCGCGCCAGCTTCGACAACCCGCAGGTTTCTCGCCCAAAGCCACCCTTCCTCACCCTGCTCGGTCTTCACTTGGTAATAACCGTTGCGCAAAACCAATCCGGGAACTTCCACTCTTTCCGGTGGCGTCACCACACGTAAAGGAGGCTGACTCGTCGAAGGATCCCTTCGAAGATTCGAGTTTCGGCGTACTTCTGCCACCTGAGCCCATGTGGACACCGCAGCGAGGGTCGCGGCGCCCAGCACCAACCACGTCGTTGCTTTGATCCGTCCCATCTCTTCCTTCCCCCACCCCCTGTCCGGTCTTGCGAGCCCGGCGGAGGCGAGCCGTCCTAAAGCAAGGCATGGGCCAAGGTGGATGCTTTATCACTCCGATAAAAATCGCGATTTAGGCTTGGGCCTCGCCGTTTTTGAACGTACGGCTGGCGAATTCCTGCCACACGTTGTTGCCTGAGGATTGCGCCTTGCTACAAGGGCAAACCTTGGGATGAATGCGGTGCGATCGAGAGGCCAGGAGAAAAAAGGGCAAAAACCCATGATTGAATCGAGACTTCCCCTGGCTGGTGTGGCGAAGGTGTGTTTCCTCTGTTGCTGCTTCGCTTTGATCTCGGCGCGGTTAGCCGTGGCTTCGGGCCTCGAGGAACTCGATCGAGAGTATGGCTTTAGGGGTATCGGCTTTGGGGCCGATCTTGATCGTGTCGCGAACCTCAAGAAAGCTGGGGAGCGCGGCCAATGCGAGGTGGCTTACACGCGCAGTGGGGACAAGCTCGAATTCGAAGGAGTCCCGCTGACCGGGATCGAATACTCGTTCCAAAACGACCGGTTCACGTTGGTATCGCTTCTGGCGAAGCCAGAAAACTGCTCGCGCCTCTATGCAGCACTCCGCGCACGGTATGGCGAAGACCAGACGAAGCTCGGTGTAGACGGGACTCAAAAACCGTTCTGGACCGCCACCTGGGAAGGCAAACGGGTCAAGGTAGATATCACCGGACCCACTGGCTGCATCGTCACAATTAGCGCGCCTGAGGAGGCCATCCTCGAAGAACGGCGCTGCCGTGAAGACGACAGAGTCAAGGCTGGCCGCGGGGATTGAGGCTACGGCCCACCGGCCCCGGTGAGCCAACTACACTGCCTGACGCAAACGCACGGGGTATTTGCCCAGTACCCGGAATAACGACTGTCCCCAAACGATTTCGTCGCAAAGCGGCTCAATTTCCGTAAAACGGGCCGCCATGCCAGCAAAGGCCTCTTGCGCCTCCATCCGTGCCAAGTGTGCACCCAGGCAAAAATGCACACCGCCACCAAAGGCCAAGTGGTCGATGTCCGGCCGGGTAATGTCAAAACGGTCGGGATCGGGGAAGTGCTCCGGATCCCGGTTTGCAGCAGCTAGGAAACACATCACAGGTCGGTCCTCAGGGATGACCACGTCGCCAAACCGAGTCGGCTCACGGGTCACCCGCATGGTCACCACAATTGGCCCGTCGAAGCGAAGGCACTCCTCCACCGCGTTCGCAACCAGATCCGGCCGGCTCCGTAAGAGTCGCCACTGCTCTGGGTGCTCTACGAAAGCCCGCATCCCATTGCCGATGAGGCCAATGGTGGTTTCGAATCCTGCAATGAGCAGCCCTACGGACTGAGCCATCAACTCCGGTTCACTCAAACGATCGCCTTCGGCTTCTGCCCGGATGAGATCACTCAAAATGTCATCGCCCAGTCGGCGACGGCGCTCCGCAATCAGCTCCGTAAAATACGCTACGAGCTGTTGGACCGCGCGGATGGACTCCTCGAGTTGCTCGGCGCTCAAAAAGGCTGCAGCCAACAGATGAGTCGCTAAAGCCGTCCATCGTGTGAACTGCACACGATCCGCCACTGGCACACCCATCATTTCGCAAATCACCGTACTCGGAACCGGCAGGGCCAAATCCGCGATCAAATCCATCTCTCCCCGCTCGGCCACAACGTCGAGCAATTCGGCAACGAGCGCACGTACTCGTTGGCGCAAGCGCTCCACAGCGCGTGGCCGAAATGCCTGGTTCATCAGTTTCCGGATTCGGGTATGGTCTGGCGGATCCAGTCGTAAAACGAACTGCCCGGGCCCTCCGGTAATCTCTGGCAGCGATCCCCACACCGTGCCGTCCCGCCTGCGCACGCCCGAGGGAACCTCTTTCAACATACGGATCACGTCGTCGTAACGCGTCAGCCGAAAAACACCATCTGGCGTCTCGTGCACGGGGGCGTAGGAGCGAAGCCGCGCCAGGAAAGGATAGGGGTCGTGGCGAAATTCCGGGTTGGCAGCGTGGACTCCGAGCCACGGGTCGTCACGCCAAGTTTCATCGGGGGCGCTGCTCGGGACTTCCATAAGCGTTCGAGCCTCCTCTCACAAAACCCAACCCGACCGTTATGCGCTGCGCGGCGCTACGTCAACCCACGCTCGACCCATCCTGCAGGGAAATCCAACGAAGAACGGCGCTGGCCTACAGCTCCTCCTTTTCTTCGCCTGGATCGAACTCCAGCGCGGGAATTTCGGGAAGCGAAGAACCCAAGATGCCGCGGATGGAGCCATACATCGCAACGGTGTTCCAAGTGAGCCGCTCAATTTGTTTCTCTCGCTCCTTCCACAGCTTCTCCATCGCCCGCCGTTCACGTGCAAGCTGCGCCTGCATGGCTTCGAATGTTTCCACCATCGCCCGCACGCGTTCACGAAACTCGTCGCCAGAAAGATAGCGGTAGAGCAGCTCCATCTTCTCGCCCTTCCCCTCAGCGGTAGCACGGGCAAACTCCACATGAATGAGCTGCTGCCGCAGGGCAGCGGCGAGGGGAAGAAACGTGTGGACGTCGGTTACCCACACTCCATCGATACAGTCGAACGAACGCAAGCCCTCCGGTAGCGCCACGGAAACCAACACGGCTAGATTCGCACCCACAGCGCGCTGGTCGTCCTTGAGTTTGGTCAGCCAGCTCGGTTGCCAATGCTTTGCGTTCTTCGTTTCCCAGACAATAGTTCCGCAGCTTCTCCGTGCGTCCGAACGCACCTCTTGGATGATGTCGGCACCGCGAACCCCTCGCGGTACTGGGTGCAACACATCCTGCGGAAAGTGCTTGCGCAACGATTCCTCGATATCGAGTTCCAGCACTTCTCCCTGAAGCTCCTGCGAGCCCTGCTGGCTTTTCCGCTGCAGCTCGTCGATTTGGCGGCGTAAGTCGTCAATTTGCTTGTCCTTCTCTCGCAACTTCAGGGCTTGTTGTTCCACGACTAGCTTTCGCACGTGTTCCTCGAGTTTAGCCTTCTCGGCATCGACTCTCCGGGCTACCTCCAGGTCGAGTTCCCGTGCACGCTGTTCCAATGCAGCTTTTTCCTTGCGCAGCACGAGCTCTGCCCGCCGCGCCTCTTGGGCTTGCCGCTGTTGCTCCGCAAGTTGCTCCCGGAGAAGTTGGATTTCCTGACCCGTCTTTTGCCGGATCTCTTCCTCCAACTTCGCTTTCGCCGCGTCGACACGCTGCGCTACCTCCAGGTCGAGTTCCCGTGCACGCTGTTCCAATGCAGCCTTTTCCTTGCGCAGCACCAGCTCCGCCCGCCGCGCCTCTTGAGCCTGCCGCTGTTGCTCCGCAAGTTGCTCCCGGAGAAGCTGGATTTCCTGTAGTGCTTCTTGTCGGCTCTGCTCTCTTGCTTCTTTCACAGCTCGCTTGAGCTG
>BEIG01000145.1 GCA_002898795.1 bacterium HR30
GACCTCATCGATCGCACCCAACCAGGACGCAGGAGGTGCTCCCTGGCCTAAGCCGATTTCAGATCCGGTCGTTGCTCCGCGAGTTGAAACGGGAGGGCCGAATTAGGGTGGTGGGCGCCACCAAGGGTGCTCGTTGGTTCCCAGGAGGAGAAAAACGCAATTCGACGCAATTATGACGCAATTTGACGCAATTCAGCGGTGAATTGCTTGTGGGACAATGGGTTAGCAATGGTCCCAAAACGCAAATCCGTGAGGTAGAGATGAGCATCGTCCACCTGCACTCCTCCGTCCTCACCGACCACCGCGACTTCGTGCGCTCTTTTCCGGTCATTGCCGACGAGCGGGCGCAGTAGTTCGTGGACCAAGCGCGAAAGGAAGAGGCCACCGCTGGACGGAAACGCTGGCCAACTGGCCCGCTCGCTACTCGGCACTCGCTACTCGCTACTCGCTACTCGCCACTCGCCACTCGCCATTCGCCATTCGCCTCTTCCCCACTCGCCACTCGCTACTCGCCACTCACCAAACCCCCGGCCCACACCATCTCCGAATTCGTCCGCCGCAACGACGAGGAGCGCTTGGGCGAATACGGCGCTAGCCCGGTAACCTTGGAGACCACGACGCCATGCAGGGGGCGGCCAGAGACCGGACTCCGACGCTGGGCGGAATTAGCTGCGGAGAATGCCTGCGGCCGAAGCACAACCTTGCAAATCCGGAATGAGAATGTAGGATTTGCCAGGATGATTGAGCGCTCCCTGATGCCAGCCGTGTTGGCTGGGTTGAACGACGTGCCGGCAGTGTGCCTGACCGGCCCCCGGCAGGCTGGCAAAACCACCCTGGCCTTGGCTGTGCTGGAACGGCTCGGGGGGCTTTACCTGGATCTAGAGTCGGAGGTGGATCGGGCCAAGCTGGTCGAGCCAGAAGCCTACTTAGGGCGTCATCTGGACAAGCTAGTTGTTCTGGACGAGGTGCATCGTGTGCCGGAGCTTTTTCCGGTGCTGCGGGGGCTCATTGACCGCGCCCGCAGGGAAGGCCGCGGCACAGGCAGGTATCTGCTGCTGGGCTCGGCAGCCCTGGCCCTATTGCGGCAGTCGAGCGAATCGTTGGCGGGTAGGTTACGGTTTTTGGAGCTGACGCCGTTTCATCTGCGCGAGGCTACGGGGCAGTCTGCGGACACTCTCTGGTTGCGGGGCGGGTTTCCGGGTAGCCTTCTGGCGGCTGATGATGCCCAGAGCCTGCGCTGGCGGCAGGATTTTATCCGGACCTACTTAGAACGGGACATTCCGCAATTTGGGCGGCGGATTGCGGCTGAGACGCTCAGGCGGTTCTGGACGATGCTGGCGCATCGGCAGGGCGCACCACTCAACCAGGCGGAGCTGGCGCGGAATCTGGGTGTGGACGCCCGAACGGTTGGGTATTACGTGGATTTGCTGGTGGATTTGCTCCTGGTCCGGCGTCTACCGCCGTGGCACACAAATTTAGGCAAGCGGTTGGTCAAAGCGCCCCGACTTTTTGTGCGAGATAGCGGCTTGGTGCACGCGTTGCTCGGCATCGTGGATATGGAGAATTTGCTGGCGCATCCTGTGGTGGGCGCGAGCTGGGAAGGGTTCGTCATCGAGAACCTGCTCGCTTCGGCCCCGGCCGGCACTGGGGCTTACTACTGGCGCACCGCCGGGGGCGCGGAAATTGACCTGTTGCTCGAGCTGCCGGGGCGACGGACTTGGGCAGTGGAAATCAAGCGTAGCCTGATGCCATCGCCCAGCCGGGGGTTTTTCGAGGCCTGCGAGCACCTCAAGCCTCAGCGCCGGTTTGTGGTGTATCCCGGAGTGGAGTCTTTCCCGCTGCGGCACGAGATCGAGGCGGTGCCTCCGACCATGCTGGCTGAGATACTGGCCGCTTAGAAGGAGAGAGCCCAATGACGATTTTCGAGCTGCATCGGCGCGTTTTAGAGGATTACGGCGACTTCGTGCGCTCGTTCCTGGTCATTGCCGACGAGCGGGCGCGAGAGTTCGTGGAAGGCGCGTTGTCCGAGCAGCGCCAGCTCTGGCCAGAGCCCCTCGTGCAACTGAGCCCGTCGTACGCCTACGGCGCCAGCGTGGACGAACTGGCTCGGCAAGGTTCGATCGCGCAAGAGACGGCACGGATCTTTCGCCGCGGCAACGGGCAGCCCATTCGCCTCTACCGCCACCAGGAAGAAGCGATCCGCAAGGCACTTGCGCGGGAAAGTTTTGTCGTCACCAGCGGCACCGGCTCGGGCAAAAGCCTTTGTTACTTCTTGCCAATCGTGGACAGCATCGTGCGTGAGCCGCCTACCGGTGGGCAAGTGGCCGCGCTGGTGGTCTACCCCATGAATGCGCTGGTGAACTCGCAGTTCCAAGCTTTGACCACACTCGAGAACCAGTACAAGCAGCTCACCGGCCAAGCCTTCCCGATTCGATTCGCCAAGTACACCGGCGAAACCAAAGATGCGGAACGCGAACAGATGCGCCAAAACCCACCGCACGTTTTGCTCACCAACTACGTCATGGCCGAGCTCTTGCTGGTGCGGCCGGAGGATCAACGCTTCCTCGACCGTGTGGGCGGTGGGCTACGTTTTTTAGTTTTCGACGAATTGCACACCTACCGGGGCCGGCAGGGAGCGGACGTGGCAATGCTGGTGCGGCGTCTCAAGGAACGCTGTGCGGCGCGGGACCTCGTGCATATCGGAACCAGCGCCACCATGGTGGCGCGCCGGGACGCCACCTCGCTCGAGCGCCGGCAGAGCGTGGCCGACTTTGCCGCCCGCTTCTTCGGGCATCCGTTCGGTCCCGATCAAGTGGTGGAAGAGACCCTCGCACCGTTTACCGAGGGTGGTCCACCTTCAAAAGAGGAACTGCAGGCGTGGCTGTCAGCGCCACTGCCAGAGGATCTCGAGAACTTCCGGCGCCATCCCCTCGTACGGTGGGCAGAGTACAAGCTCGGAATCGAGGCGGAAGCAGATGGCCGTCTCAAGCGCCGTGTGCCGAGGCCTCTTTCCGAAGCGGCGGCGGAGCTTGCCGAGTTGACGGGGATGGAGCCAGAGAATTGCGCAAGCCACCTGCGGGAGGTGCTAGTGCGCGGGGGCACGCTGGTCACGCCCGATGGCAGCCGAGCGCTAGCGTTCAAACTCCATCAGTTCATCGGCCAGGGGCGGGCCCTGTACGCAACGCTCGAAGACAGGGCGCGGCGCGAGTTTTCCCTCGAAGGGCAACTCCAGGCTGGTGAAGGCCGCCTCTTTGTGCCGATCAAGTTTTGCCGCCAGTGTGGTCAGGATTATTACCACGCGTTGTGCAAAGACGAGCGGTTCCTTCCTTATCCGCTTGGAGAAGAACCTGAAGGGGAAGGGTACCAACCTGGTTATCTGATGCTGGCACCTCGAGAGGGGGATTGGTCTTTCGAGCAGCTTCCCGAGGAGTGGTACAACGCAAACGGGAAGCTCAAACCGACCTGGAAAACGCGCGTTCCGCGCGAGGTGTGGGTGCGGCCAGACGGCTCGTTCAGCTCCTCGCCCCAGGCGGATGCGCAGAAAATGTGGTGGCAGCCGGAACCCTTTTCCTTGTGCCTGGCCTGTGGGGAGTTCTACAGCGCCGAGCGAGAGTTCATGAAACTTGCGTCGCTCTCGAGCGAGGGCCGCTCGAGCGCGACGACCATTCTCGCGACCTCCCTCTTGCGACATGCTAGCGTAACCGGCGCTGCGCAGGACAAACTCCTGACCTTTACGGACAACCGGCAGGATGCGTCGCTCCAGGCCGGTCACTTCAATGATTTCGTCCACGTGGCACTCTTGCGCGCGGCGCTGTACTCGGCACTCGAGAAAGCGAAGGAGCTCACCTTCGACTGCGTTGCCGAAGAGGTCGTACGTGCGTCGGGTTTGACGCTCGCCGACATCGCCAGAAGCGCGAGCCTGGCACCAGACACCCCAGCGGCACGGGAAGTTTGGCGGGCATTCACCGATCTCACCGAATATCGGCTTTACGAGGATTTGCGGCGCGGCTGGCGGGTGATCCATCCAAACCTGGAGCAAGTCGGGCTTTTGAAGGTGGAGTACCGCGGCCTCGATGAACTCTGCCAAAGTGCGGACCTCGCCGCCGTGTGTCCTTGGCTTTCCGCGGCGACGGTAGAAAATCGAAAGGCGTTGCTTCGCGCGATCCTCGACCAATACCGCAAGAAACTTGCGATTCGGGCTCGGGTTCTGGAGGAAACCTTCCAGCAGCAGTTGCGCAAGCGTTGCGAGCAGTATTTGAACGAGTTCTGGGGATTGGATCCGGAGTTCGACGAACTGCGGCGGGCGAATCGATTTGTGCGTGGGGGTCGGCCAACCCGAAACGTCTCAGGTTTTAGCCTAGGGGAGCGCAGCTTGATTGGCCGATTTCTCCAAGCGCAACTTGGGGTGAGCGGCGAAGAGTACGAGCACGTGCTGGACCGTCTCCTCGAGCTCCTGGTGCAACACGGGCTGCTGGCACGGCTCGACCCAGTCGGCGACCTCCAGTGCTACCAACTGGACGCCGCTTGCCTTCGCTGGTGCCTGGGCGATGGTTCGGCGCCTCCTCCCGATCCCCTGTATTCTCGGCGGGCCTCGGGTGAGGGCTACGCACAGCTCGCGCGAACGGTGAACCCATTCTTCCAGCGGTTCTACCAGGCGCAGGCCGCAAGCGTAGCGGCCCTGGAGGCGCGGGAGCACACCGCGCAAGTGGTGAGACCCGGTGAGCGGGAACGCCGCGAGCGGCGCTTCCGCTGGGATGACCACGATCGCTCCAAAGAGTTGGAGCTGGGCCGTCGGCTGCCGTACCTCGTGTGTTCGCCCACCATGGAGCTTGGGGTGGATATTGCGGACTTGGACCTCGTGCACTTGCGTAACGTGCCGCCGACGCCTGCCAACTACGCACAACGAAGTGGCCGGGCGGGTCGCCAGGGCCAACCTGGGGTTGTCGTGACTTACTGCGGTGCGTTCAACAGCCACGACCAGTACTTTTTCCGCCGCCAAGCGGAGATGGTGGCCGGGAGCGTACGGCCGCCGCGCCTCGACCTGGCCAACGAGGCCTTGCTGCGCGCGCACATTCACGCCGTGTGGCTGGCGTATGTGCGTCTGCCCCTCGGCCGCTCCATCGAACACGTGATCGACACCGCCCGCGACGAATTGCCGTTGTACGAGCAAGCTGCCCAGCAAATTCAACTCAGCGAGGGCGCGCGCCGGGAGATTCGGGAGCGCGTTCGCCAGCTTCTGGCCGCCGACCAAGGCATGCTCGCCACCAGTGGGTGGTTCAGCGAGCAGTGGATCGAGCGCGTGATCCAAGAAGCACCGGACGAGTTCGACCGGGCCTTCGACCGATGGCGAGAGCTCTACCGCGCTGCCAAGCGACAGCTTGAGGCCGCCCGAGCCGCGGAGGATCGGGCACGAACTCCAGAAGAGCAGGAGGAGGCGAGACGCAAGCAGGACGAAGCCCGGCGGCAGTTGAACCTACTGTTGCAGATGGGCGTAGCGCGCGAGGAAGGGGATTTTTATCCGTACCGTTATCTAGCGAGCGAAGGCTTTCTGCCCGGCTACAACTTTCCGGCTCTACCGGTACGAGCCTGGGTTCCACGGGGGCAGGAAGGCGAATTCATCGCACGGCCACGGTTTTTGGCCATCCGCGAGTTCGCCCCGCAGAATTTCCTGTACCACGAAGGTTCGCAGTGGTGGTGCGTGGCCTTCCAAGCGCCGCCCGGCGGCCTCGACGAGAGGAGGAGCCAGAAACGGTTTTGCCGCAGTTGTGGCGCGTTCTCGAATCCGGATCTCGATCTTTGTCCGTGTTGTGGTGTTCGCTTCGATGGGAGCAACAGTCTCATTGCCAGCATTCTCGAAATGCCAAACGTGCGCATGCGACGCCGGGCCCGTATTACTGCCGACGAGGAGGAGCGCCGGCGTCGAGGCTACGAGCTCGAGACGTTTTTCCAATTCGCGCCCGAGGGCTCGGGGTACCGGATTCACGAGGCCGATGTCGTCACCAAGGGCGCGCCAGTTTTCCGCCTCACTTACGCGCCAGCAGCGACCCTTCTGCGGGTGAATCACGGGTGGCGGGGCTCGGATGGAAACGGTTTTCTCGTGGACTTCGAGAGCGGAGAAGTGATCGAAACACTGGAAAACACCAACAAACAAGGCGCTCGGCCCAAGCGGCTCGAGCGAGTGCGGCTGGCGGTGCAAGCGACTCAAAATGTGCTTCTCGTTCGCCCCCTAGTGCCCGAGCTGCGCGATCCGGCTTTGGAAGCCACGCTCCGATACGGGATCAAGCGGGGGCTCGAGGAGGCGTTCCAGCTCGAAGCGACGGAGCTTGCCGCGGAATCCATCGGTGCGGGTGAACACCGAGCGATCCTCCTATACGAGGCCGCCGAGGGAGGTGCTGGGGTGCTCCGCAGGCTGGTGGAAGAGGCGAATGCCTTTACCGAGGTCGCTCGTTCTGCCCTCGACATTTGTCATTTCGACGCAGCGGGGAACGACCTCAAGCCCGACTGCCATGCGGCCTGTTACGAATGCCTCTTGAGCTTTGCCAACCAACTGGAAGCCCTCGAGCTAGACCGACACAGGATTCGGCAAATTCTGTTGGCTTTGGCGGAAAGCCGCACCGAGCCACGGGTGCAAGGGCGATCGCGGGAGGAGCACTTGGCGTGGCTCAGATCCCTTACGGATTCCCGCTCCGACCTAGAGCGCCGGTTTTTGGAGGCGCTGGCCGAGGGTGGGTACCGCTTACCCGACGAGGCTCAAAAACCCATCGATGAGCCCAGGTGTATCCCGGATTTTTTCTACCGGCCCAACGTGTGCGTGTTTTGCGACGGGACCGTACACGACGAACCTGCACGAGCGGCGGGCGACCGCGCACTCCGGGACGAGCTGGTGCGACACGGGTATCGTGTGATCGTGATTCGCTACGACCGAGACATTGCCGAGTACTTGTCACGGTACCCCGAGGTTTTTGGCGTTCCTGCTGCCAGCTGAGGAGACCGACTGCCTCGATGGTCCCTTCGCGAGAGCCAACGGCACGGCGTGCTTGCATACGATAAAGCCGCGCGTACCGCGGGGGGGTGTGTCTTCATCTGCTGCGTGCCGTGGCCGTGCAGTCCCGGCCCCCTGGGAGCGCGGACGTCCTCGTCCGCAACGTGTTCGAACACGTGTGTCGTGGTCACCCGCGCTGGTTTCCCTGCGGGCCTTCGGGCCGGACGCGGCAGGGGCGCACGGCAGTGCGCCCGTGGTTTCCACCAGGACCCATGCGCCCGGTCGACACAACCAAGCTTTCCCGCCTCACCTCCAGCCCCGGAGAAGGGCAGTAAATATGGAGTGCGAAAGCCATGCTTTCGCGGGCATCCCGAAGGGATGCCACCGCGCCCCCTGGCAGCGCGGACGTCCTCGTGCGCAAAACGCACGAACACGTGTGTCGTGGTCACCCGCGCTGGTTTTCCTGCGGGCCTTCGGCCCGCGCGTCGGCAGCATGGCTGCCGCACTCCAAAACCGCGCATCCCAAAACGGGCACGGTGCCACGAAACCGGTTACGCGTGGGTAGCCGGGGGCAAATCCCTGGGCACGTTGGTGTCGGCGGAAACAAGGGCGCATTGCCATGCGCCCCTACACGGCCAT
>BEIG01000146.1 GCA_002898795.1 bacterium HR30
CTGTTTCTCAGTGATCTACCCCGTCGTTTACTCGAACTCCGCGAGGCGGTGAGTACGGGGGCCTTGGACAAGGTAGCTCTCGTCGCCCATGCGCTCAGGGGCTCAGCCGCAGTGTTTGGATCGGATTTGACCGTGGAAGCGGCCTTCCAACTCGAGCGGCTGGCAAAGGAAGGCAATCGCAATGCGCTGCCCAGTGCGGTAGAAAAGGTAGAAGGCTTGGTCCATCAGTTGGCGAAAGCCGTTGCGACTCGATTGATCGACGGAACAGAGCCTGCGCTCGAACTCGAAAAACAACCCGCCTTGCGCGACGATACGGGTGCGAGCCTTCGGGCCTGACAACCTGCATTCGAGGACTTTTTTCCCGCGCCAAGCCCTCGCTACTTTCCGCTGTTCTTCGTCTGCTCGGGTTGTACCCAGTGAATGACGACCTCGTGCTCTTTCCCATCGAGCACGAGCGGCACACGCACCGTCCCTTGGCTTGCGGGCAATGGCTTTCCATCCAGCCACGCCTCCGTGCTCTGACGCATCGGGCCGGCGTTCACCTGCTCAACTCGGACGTGGTAAACATCACCAACGCCGGGCACCTGCCACCGCACGCGAAAGCCCGGCCAATGCGTGGGAAGCGACGGGTTGATCATGAGCACCCGCCCTTCCTCTAGGGTGATTCCCAACAGCGTTTCGACAACCAAACGGTAAAGCCACCCCGCTGAGCCGGTGTACCACGTCCAACCACCACGGCCGCGGTGAGGGTCCGCACCATAAATATCGGCAGCCACCACATAAGGTTCCACCTTGTACCTTTCCGCCCCGGCGAAATCTGTGCTGTGCTCCGTGGGCAGCAAGTAGCGGAACAGCTCCGCTGCTCGATTGCGAAGACCCGCTCGAAAAAAGGCTTGGACGACCCAAATCGCAGCGTGCGTGTACTGGCCCCCATTCTCGCGTACACCCGGCACGTAACCTTTGATGTATCCGGGATCCTGGGGTGCCCGATCGAATGGCGGCGCCAGTAAGCGAATGAGCTTGGCTTCCGGGTCGACCAGTTTTTCCTCCACGGCTTTCAAGGCACGCTCAGCCCGCTGCGGTGACGCCACGCCAGACAACACTGCCCACGCTTGCACCAACGCGTCGATCTGACACTCCGCATTTTCGGCGGAACCGAGCGGTGTGCCATCGTCAAAATACGCTCTACGGTACCATGCACCATCCCATCCGTGCGTTTCCAAGGCACGGACGAGCTTCTCCCGGTAAGCGCGATAGCGTTGCACTCGATCTTGATCGCCGCGCGCCTCGCAAAAAGGCAAGAAACGGGCAAGCACTTCGGCGAGGAAAAATCCCAGCCAAACACTCTCTCCCTTTCCCTCGCGGCCAACACGGTTCATTCCGTCGTTCCAATCGCCCGTTCCCATCAGGGGCAAACCATGCTGGCCAGAGGTGAGCGAGCGATCGATCGCCCGGCAGCAGTGCTCGTAAAGGGTCACGCAGTCCGCGGTGCGTTGCACGGGCAAGTACGCCTCGTCCTCCCCTGGGCGTAGAGATCGCGCACGAACAAAAGGGCCAAGCTCGTCCAGGATTCCGCGATCGCCGGTAAAGGCGACGTACCACGCGGTCACCGCGGGGAGCCAAAGAAGATCGTCCGAAAACCGCGTGCGGGTGCCTTTCTCCCACGGCGGGTGCCACCAGTGCAGCACGTCGCCTTCGGGGAACTGGTGCGCTGCATGCAAAAGAATTTGCGCCCGCGTTTCCGAGGGGTGGCTCCACAGCAAGGCACACGCATCTTGAAGCTGATCCCGAAAACCGTACGCTCCACCCGACTGATAAAAAGCGGAACGCCCCCACAATCGACAGCTTGTGGTTTGATACAACAACCAGTGATTCACGAGCATGTCCAAGTCACGCCAAGGCGTTTCCACTTGCAGGGGTGAAAGCCGCCTCGACCAGAACTCCGCTGTCGCTTGCAAACCTCCGCTCCAAGATGCGGGCTGCCGATAACGTTCCACCCATTGTCGTCCCTGGAGTTCGCTTTCCGCTTCACCGAGCAGCACTGCACCTTCCCAGCGTTGTCCGGGCTCGAGAATGAATTCCCCGGCAAGAATGGCTGCTGGGTCGCGCCCAGCTCCCACCGGACCGTGGCCAAGCCCTGAGCGCTGCAACACGCGGGGCGACTTTAACGATCCGCCCAACCCCAGGAACCACACGCGATCACCCGCACCCACGGTACGGATCCAAGGCGTGGCGGGACCCAAAGCGGCAAACACGACGCGACCTTCGAACAGCGCCACCTGCGGGTTCCGTGCCCAGAGGATTCCTGCCTGGGCGTCGAAGTCCGTCACCACGTAGCGCCCCTCAGCCCACGGCTCCGCCCCCAAAACCAAACGATGGTACGCCCAAAGCGAACATCGCCTCGGCCGCGAGCTCTGATTCACCAACTGCACCCACACAACCCGAACTCGGGCATCGGGAGGCACAAAACAGGTCGCTGTGGAAATGATTTCCTCCCGCTCGTTTACCCAGCGTGTGAAGCCCTGACCGTGTGTGACTTCGAACACTCCGGAGCCGCAGGGCGCCGGCAGAAGCGACCAAAATTCGCCCGTGCTTTCGTCGCGCAAATACAAGCACTCGCTCGGTGGGTCGACCACCGGGTCGTTCGACCAAGCAGTGAGGCGAAACTCCCGACTGTTTTGACTCCAGGTAAAACCGATGCCGCGTTCCGACACCAAGCAACCAAACTCGGGATTGGCTATGACGTTCACCCAAGGCAGGGGCGGCAGGTGACCTTCGCGCAGGCGCACCACGTACTCCTTGCCCTCACGCCCAAACCCTCCAAATCCATTCCAAAACTCCACCGCAGGCTGAGCTGGCTCCTCGCGACTGCTCCCGACCCGAAGAGTTTCTACGTTGCGCCGTTGCCCCCTGCCCCTGGCGCTGGCAGCACCGTGCTTGTCGCACCCGTCTGCCAGGGCAAGGAGTGCGCGGTAATCCTCGTTGGACAAATGGGCGGCATGGTCGCCCGCGCCGTGCTGCACATCGGCGCGACGCACCACCACAGAGTCTCCCTGTGCGCGAGCGAGCAGAACATCGATCGGTAAGCCCACGGCTTGCCAGTATCGACTAGCGGCTATCCACCACGGTGCCTGTTCCCCATCGTCGGCAACGACCAGTCGCCGAGAGGTATCCAACCCCAGTTGCGCCCGCACGGCCGCAGCCCTTTTCGTTTCCGGCGCGGTCATGCTCGAGCGTAAGTCAGGCACTTGGTACAGCAGGGATACGGCCAGTTCCTCCGCCCGCCGAGCTTCATGGAAGCGCAAGCCAGCAACGCGCAACAGTTCCTGCTGCCGGGCACGTGCGGTCTTCAAGCTTTCCTCGCGTTGCGATGTTCCCCAATCCCGACCCAACCCTTCCTCCAGAGCCCCCTCGTCCGCCACCACACCACAAACGAACTCGAGCTCGGCCGTCTCGCCGGGTTGCAACGTGAGCACCTGCCGCATGCTCAAGACGGGGTCGAGCACGTTCCCGACGGTGCCAGAGAGGGGGCTTGTGGAAGCGAGCGCGCGAGGGCACCGCAGATCACGGCCACGGCCGATAAAAGACATTCGGTCGGTTTCGTACTCCACGGGGGCGCTTCCCCTGGCCGCCAGGAACAGCACGGGCCACCGTTCTTCCGAGGAGCGAGGGCGGCGATGCGCAACGAGGCAAAGCCGCTCCGGGAGCCAAGCTGTTTGTACGAAAAGCTTGGCAAACGCCGGGTGGGCCCCAAAGCTGGCAAAGGGAAACAGCACCACTTCCAAATAGGTGGTCACATCGATCTCCAAAACCCGGCGAGACAGGTTCCGAACCACGAGGTGGCGGAATTCTCGGGGCAACGGACTGTCGACCCAACCTTCTAGCTGTGTGTGTAACTCCCCAGTCCAGCACTCGATCGAGGCCACACCGAGGCGCCGACGAAAGCGATAGCGTGCGTTCGCGTGGGGCCGGGGCGCGGGCGCTGCTGACCAAGTGAGGCCCGATCTGCGGTCCCGAAGGTAAAACAGCCATCCGAGCACGTCGTCCACAACGTCGGGCCGCCAGCCATAGGTTTGAACCCACCCTTCCCCCAGCCGGAAAAATGCCACGCCTGTCCCGTTCTCGGAGAGCGCACTCCAGTAGTTCCCATTCGAGAGCACGGCCCCGCTCGGGCGCGGCTTTCGAAAGCGCGCCAAGTTCGGCATCACGAACTCTCCTCAGCCGCGAACGAAAGCTCCACCTCGGCAGGAATCTCGGAGATGCGGACTTCGTATCGGTCAAAGTCCGTGCTCGTTCGCCCATTTACCTGCACCTCCCGCAGCGCCTTGGGAAAAGGCAATCGCAAAACCACCTTTCCCGGCGGCATTTGCAAGTCGCCGCCAAGGTAGATCGTCCAGTTCGAGGATTCGGCAACTTGGGCACGAAAATGCAGCGTCCCGTAGTGTGTGGGCAACCGGCGGAACCCCACGCCAGCCTGGATCCAGTCCGGCGGCAAGCCTGCCCCAACGACCAACGACGCATCGGCCGCCCGCTCGTACGCGAAGAGGTGACGAACGGATTCGATGAACAGGGCGCTGACCCATGCGTGGGGCATGTCACCAATGAACCGTGGCCACTGCGGATCGCGCCAAATAATTTCCGACCACTGCCGCCACGGAAGGGGACGGCGGTCGCGCATCAATGCGGTCAAGACTTCGAGCGCCTGTTCGCGTTTGCCCAAGCGAACGAGGGCTGGCACGTTACGTAACTCGTAGGGCGTGTACGAGTCCCACGGCTCCTTCCCTTCGAGACGCGCTTGGAAGATCGCCCAGTATCGTTCGAAGGTACGCTCCACGGCCTCTCTCGGGAGCGCTGCGAGGACATCCACGGGATACAGGGCAATGGCCGTGGAGTTCGGATCGAAGTCGGCCAACTCTACGGAGGCCGGCAAATAATCGAGTTTGTGCCGCTCTGCGACTGCGAGCAACGAAGCAACCAAGGTGGAACGAAAATCGTCGCGCAGCAAAGCCCAACGCGCCGCGGCCTCTAGATCTCCAACCACCGTGGCCAAGCGCGCCGCATCCTCCAGTCCACGCAAGGCCCAGAAGTCATCCCAGTAGGAATGCACGGGGCGTGCTGCGTAGCCTTCGTGACTAATCGACTCGGGCAACAAGCCATAAAACAGGCGCTTGTCGCCCGTGCGGTACAAATCGGTCATACGCTGCGCACGGGCACGCTCGATCCAGTCCACGGCGGCTTGGATTTGAGGCCACAATTCCGCGACGAGCCCCACGTCGCGGGTAAACCGGTAATACTCGGCTACGAGGAACAGAAACTCCCCATTGCTGTCGTGCTCGGGCACCGGGTCGGCTCCGCGCCAGTCCACGCAACAGGGGATTCTGCCGTCGGGAAGTTGGTACTGCGCGAACCAACGCACGAACGCCCTTGGTTCCGCTGTCGCTCCGAGCTGAAGCAGAGCCGTGGCCATGGTCACCCCGTCGCGGATCCACGCCCGTGCGTAAGTGCGCGGACCCGGTTGCAGTGCCGCACCTCTTTGGTTCATCAGAATGTGCGCCATTGCGCTGCGCAGCGTGGCCTCGATGTCGCTAGCGCCATCTGGGAGTTCGAACTCCACGCGGCCGAGCTGCCGCTGCCAACTTTCCCGTGCACGTTCGAGCTGCTGCCGATATGCAACTTCCGCCCCATCGGTGGCGAGCTGCAGTTCTCCCACACCGGCTGCGTCCCAGGGAAAGGCCAAGTAAACCGCGCTCTTTTGGCCTGGGCTTAAAGTCATTTTGTACTCCAGCGCTCCCGAAGCGTACCCTAACGGGTCGGCGATCTGGACACGCGGGGGCAGCGATCCGCGAGCGAGGCTTTCCGTCACCATGCCTTCCTCGAAATAGGCCGCGCCAAACCTTGCACCGGGGCTTTGTACGACAATGGCAGGTTTGCGGTCGATCCAGATTGTGCGGGAATCGAAGGCAAGCTCCCGAATCGAACTCACGCCCCCGACCAAATTGAGGTTTTGCCAAGGAGGTAGCACCTGAAAAGGTCGCACCGCGAGAAATAACGAGAACTCGGCTTGCTCCGGCAGACGGTTTTGCAGCTCGTAGCGAGCGAAAAAAGCATGCGCCGTGTCGGTGCCACCGGCAAAGGTTTCCACCTCGAGTCGAAACCACTCGTGTTCCCAAGCAACGCGGGGAATAGGCACCATAGCCTCGTTGCTCAGCGGCACGGTTTGCACTTGCTTCCAACTGAACAAACTGCCGTTCCGGTACACGAACGGCTCGACGGAATAACCACCGGCAACGGGTTCGATTGCGCCATCGCTGCTCAACAAAGCTTGCCGGCCACCGCTCGGCGGGGCCACTGCCGTCCAGTACACCTGCTCCGGAACGAAGTAACGAGGATACAACCCAGGCGGTGCTTCACTGGCTAGCGTGCCAAAGAAGACGTTGGGAGAAGCCGCTAGTTCGTACGGTTTGACCGTCAACGAACGAATCGCGTAGCCTTGCCCGCGGCTGCTTTGCTCCATTTCGATGCGGATCCAACGAGACTCCGCCTCGCCAGTGGGGATGTAGTCGCGGCCCCCGTTTCCATGCTCGCTGGCAAACAAAGACCACCAATGCTCCCCGTCTGCGGACGCCAGCACCCGATACACCACGGCGTAGTCCACCGGGTCCCAATCAATCACGATGGCGCCGTACTCTTGCGGCGCTTGAAAATCGATTTGCAGCCATTGCTTTGCGGCCAAAACCCCACTGCGCCAGGCAGTATTGGGGTCGGTGTCGAGCACTGCTTCTGCCTCGGAACCGGGAACCGAGGTCGACGCTTCCACTCGCGGCCGTGGCATCCGGCCTTTCATCGCCTTCCGAGGCTCCCAAGTGAGCTCGTCGAGCCACAAAGAGCCACGGCCGCCTGTACCCGCAGCAATGGCAAACTCGATAAATCCAATCTCCGCGGGTTGTGCAGCCGGGGCGTCACCCCAGGCGAATTCCACTCGAGCGTCGCGAATGGCCAGTTGGCGCCAGTCCGCCGGAAAATGGCAAGGCCGTTGTCGATACCACCACACGTTGCGGCCCGACGGATCGACAAGTTTGAACTGCAAATCGTTCGGTGCTCCCTGCCCGCGGATCCACAGCTTGAACACGTAGTTCTTCGGGAGCTTGAGCCGCACGGGCTTGCGCACGATCACGAAGCTGCCTCCAGGCTGGATGTCGAAGTCGACCCGGAGCGATTTGCCCACGACACCTTCGTCGAGCGCGAGTTCCACATGCGCGTTTTGCGAAGCGTGCGTCGTCCAACCCTCGAGCGACTCGAAACTTTCCACGGTTGTCTGTGCCCACGTGAGCCCAGCGAAGACGAGGCAGACGAACCACGCCAGACTTTGCCCCCACGTCCACCCAGACAAGATCCGTCTTGCGCAACACCACACGCTGCCCGTACTTATGCGATTCCTCGCGTCGACTCCACCGCAAACCTTCGAGAAAAACAGGGCCGCAGCGACACCCCAGGGAGCGTGGAAGTCCACGTCCGCTTGTGGTCCCCCTCTCCCTCTGGGAGAGGGGATAGGGGTGAGG